>JBOFCS010000163.1:0-8309 GCA_051646185.1 Mycobacteriaceae bacterium
ATCATTGAGCGCGGGGGCGGAGTAACAGACATGAAAGCCGCGGTGATCAGGACCTGCACCGTCGCCGTGGATACTCACAACGGCGTCTGCTCGGGTGGCATTAGCGTCCTGTGCTCGCCGGTCTACACAAGGTCCAACACTGGAGTCATCTGGCCGACTTAAGATGACGGCGGCGCCGATGGCTTGTAATTGTGATTGTATTTCTTGAGTGACTTTCCACGTAAAGGTATGTTCGGCATAACCGTTATTGGTGCTTGTCCCGGTGGTTTGGCAATCTTTGGTGCCGCCTCGACCGTTTGGAACCTGGGAATTGATGGAACTGTCATTGCTGCCGTTATGCCCTGGATCAAGAAAAACAATTTTGCCTTCAAGGTTTGTTGTAGCCATGTCAGACAACACCGGGGTGTCACCATTGGTCATCAAGACGGTGGTTTGACTGCTAGGGCTAGCGGAACTTTCTGGTTGTTCTCGGCTGCGATCACTGGGAATAGTGCAGGAACTTACGGTCCCTAATGCAACGATACAGATGCTCACACCTACTATCTGGACTTTCTTCAGCCTCGACCTCAGGAGTCGGTTTGGAGCGGAGGGAGCGGATAGTTGGGTCGGGGTGTGCACAAAGCTAAGGTAGTCGGGAAGCCACTGCTGGGGGTATAGCTGGGGGTTAGGACACGCGGTGTCGTCATATTAAGGCTGTGACACAGTAGGATTATCAATGGTGATTCTGTATTGACGTCGGATTCCAGTAATGAGAGGACCTTTGTGGTGCAACCAGGTGGACAGCCGGATATGTCGCAGATACTTGCACAAGCCCAGCGTATGCAACAGCAATTAATGGCTACGCAGACGGAGCTGGCTCAAGCGGAAGTAAGCGGGCAAGCAGGGGGTGGATTGGTTAAAGCTGTGGTTACCGGCTCAGGTGAGTTGGTGGCGTTGCAGATTGATCCTAAAATTGTTGACCCAGACGATGTAGAAACATTGCAGGATCTGATTATCGGTGCCCTTGCTGATGCACAGCAGAATGCCCAGGAGTTAGCATCGAAGAAACTTGGTCCGCTTGCTGGCGGACTGGGTGGCGGTCTCGGGATACCAGGGTTCTGAGTTGTTTGAAGGCCCGGTTCAAGACCTTATTGATGAGCTTGGAAAGCTCCCAGGTATTGGCCCAAAGAGTGCTCAGAGAGTTGCTTTCCATCTGTTGTCGGTAGAGCCAGCCGATATTGAGCGCTTGCAGGGGGCTTTGCAGAAGATCAGAGATGGCGTTCAGTTCTGCGTAGTCTGCGGCACCGTTTCTGATAATGAGCGCTGTCGAATTTGTTCAGATTCACGGCGAGACAGAACAATGATTTGTGTGGTAGAAGAACCTAAAGATGTTCAGGCGGTAGAAAGAACACGCGAGTTTAAAGGGCGTTACCACGTTCTTGGTGGCGCACTGGACCCGCTCAATGGCGTTGGGCCAGATCAACTCCGAATTCGGGAGCTGCTAAGAAGAATTGGTAATCAAGAAGACGGAATTGATGTTGCTGAGGTCATCATTGCCACCGATCCAAATACCGAAGGTGAAGCTACAGCAACATATTTGGTTCGTATGTTGCGAGATTTCCCGGGTCTTAGTGTGACTCGTCTTGCCTCTGGGTTGCCAATGGGTGGTGATCTTGAGTTTGCTGATGAACTGACTCTTGGACGGGCGCTTTCAGGCCGCCGGGTGTTGTGAAAATATCCACCTTCCTGTCATCTGCACCGCGATTGGGGTCAGTGAAAGTCCTTGCTATTGATGGTCCATCGGGGTCCGGGAAATCGACCTTTGCGGATCGGTTGATGAGTGAATTGCAAGGTGTGCATACCAGCATCGTTCGTACGGATTCTCTTGCTAGTTGGGAGAATCCAGTCGCATGGTGGGGGCATCTGGAGGAATGCTTATTGCTTCCGCTGTCTCGTTCAGAGGTTGGACAGTACCAGGAGTTGCTCTGGGTAAAGGGGAATCCATTTGGCTCGAGATGGATTCGAGTACCTGTTCCTGAAGTTCTTATTTTGGAGGGGATGTCAAGTGCCCGTAAAGCGGGGTGGAAATTTCTTTCAGGTGCAATCTGGATTGAAGAACCAAACCGAAGAGAACGTCTTAATCGTGCGGTTTCTCGGGATGGGGAGCATTGTCGAGAAAAACTTAAAACTTGGCAGTTATTCGAAGATGGTTGGTTTGCTGTAGATGAAACCAGGGCCCGGATCGACGCCAATTGCACCACTCAAAGCACGTGAAGTAGGCGTAGTTAGCAAAGATTCCTACCCGATTTATTACCAATGGTAATGGGTGTGATCAAGGACATAATTTCAGTTGCTGTTGTAGAAATGAACAAATCGGGCGGCTTAAAGCTTAGTTTTATTAAAAATAAATTTTTATTTAAAAATATTCAAAACTATTGCACCAGTTGATATTTAAAATTTTTTTTACCAGGTACCCCCGTGGGTATTCTTACTTTGTGAGTCTAGTTGTTTTGGTTGCTAGAACGAATTTATGTGTTACCGGGGAGATTATTCTTTGCGTAGAATCAGGGTTACGTCGACGTATGTAGAAAAATGTCTTACGGTGAAAAATGAACGCATTGGATTATTCCACTTTTAAGGATGGCAAACATGAAGAAAAAACTTTATCTCTCAGCGACCTTGGTTTCTTTGGCATTTGCGATGTCTGTACCGGCTATGGCTAATGCTCAGGAGTCGGGTTCGGGGGTTGCGCCGGGTTCGGCGGTGTGGGAGGACATTAATGCTGATCGGGATATTGATGTTGTTCCGGGTGAGAATGGTGTCTTGAGTCCGATCGCAATTATTCCTGAGTTTGCTGAGTTGGTTGATCAGCGTCGTCGGGACATTATTGGTGCCGTTGCTCTTGATGGTACTGCTGATGGTGTGGCTCAGGGTGCTGCTAGTGGTTTGGCTGTGGGTGCCGCTGTTGGTGGTATCGGCGGTGCTGTTGCTGGTGTTCCGATTGGCGCTGGTCTTGGTGCTGCTGTTGGTCCGGTTCTTGGTGGGATTATTGGTACGGCAGCGGGTGTGGCTTCTGGTGTGATCGGTGGTTGTGTCGTGGGTCTGCCTGCGGTTCTGATTGGTTGCTTGCCGGGTGCGGTCATCGGTGGTGCTATTGGCGGGATTTTTGGTGGCATCATTGGTGTTCCGATTGGTTTTGTTGATGGTGCTGCTGTTGGTGCTGGTATTGGTGCTCTTGCTGCTCCGGTGGGTGCGGTCATCGGTGGTGCTGTGGGCTTGCCGATTGGTGCTGCAATTGGTGCTGTTGGTGGTTCCACGACAGCCGCTTCGGATGCCAATGTTGATGTTGCTCAGCAGAACTTGGTTGATCTCGAGGCTTTTGCCTACGAGATTGTGGGTAAGAAGTAACGAGCGTCGCGTATCTGCCTGGCAGGTTCTGGGTCCGGTTACACCGAACCCAGAACCTGCCTTAAAAGTTAGAGTAGAACTCTCAGTATGCTAAATACCAAGCGAATACCTTTGGGGAACGGCCCATTTGATACTAAATCGGCCAACAAGCAGCCAACGGCAGTAAGTATGATTGATATAGGTGCGCTTGTGATACCACAATTCCCGTGTTGCTATTTGTCCTTAATTTCGCAAGGAACTGAATTTAGTGCAGTGAATGTGAGTAATGATGGGGGAGGGCGTTTGATGTTGTCACTGTATGCCAATCCGAAATCCGGCGGAATGCTGGATAATTTTATTGAAGCAAGCCGCGGAAATCTATTGCAAGCCGGGGCGGTAGAAATTAATCAGGCTACTGGACTACTCGGCGAGGAACTTACCGGGAAGTTTGCGACGGGCGAATGTATTCAGTTTGTAGGAGTAGAGGGACCACGTTGGCTTCTGGGTGGCGTCTGCTACTCAGAAGCCAAAAGATCAATAGCGGATTTTCTCTTGATGCGCAAGATTTTATCGTATACCGTTGTTAACAGAGGAGAAAAAGCCCATGCCTTGGGTGAGGTAATTCCACTGTCATTACCCGCTGAATAAATTATTTCCTTATAGCCGATATCCTTTCGTTACGCAGCAGTGTTACTTCGTTGATGTCAAGAGGTTCCATCTTCTCTACTCCTAGGGCTTTGGCAAGAAGTAGATCAGCTAATTCCGGGTTCCGGGCTAACGCTGGACCATGGAGATAGGTGCCAAAAATACTTCCCTGAACTGCACCTTCGCAACCATCACCGACACCATTTCCTACTCCACAGGTCACCTTGGCAAGTGGTTGTGTATCTTTTCCTAAAGTTGTTCCACCGCGGTGATTTTCAAATCCACTTAGTGGTTGCTCAAGCCCGGCAATAAGAGGGGTGCTGAGAACTTCGCCAATAGCGCGCTTGGCTTGGGGTGAGGTAGTGACATCAAGCATGGAGATCCCAGCTACTTTGTCACCGGAAGAAGTTTGATACCAATGCCCGAGCACTTGGATCGCGGCGCAGATGGCTAGTACCGGGGCGCCGCGCTCGGCTGCATGCTGTAGTCCGGGATAGCGGGTTAAGTGTTTGGTGGCTAACCGTTGAGCTGAATCCTCAGCTCGACCTAGGGTATATAAATCAAGCGAGTCTGGAACTGGGTCGTTAAGGGTGATCTCAATGATATCGGCTTTAATGCCCCTCATGAGTAGTCGTTGACGTAAAACGACAGCATTACCACCGTCACCGTAGGTACCCATAACATCAGGAAGAATGAGGCCGATCTGCACTGTTGATTCAGTCATGAGTAGCCTCCGCATGTGAATTATGGTGTTTAACTGTAGAAAATCTTTCCAGGGCTCTACCGATTCCAAGAAATGCGGTGTAATTGGCGAGTACTTCAACGCGCCCCGAGGGACAGGCGGTGATAGCTTTCACTGGGTCGGCTTCTAATTCATGCTCAACACCGGCATAAGTAAGCCGCACTGCAAGATCGGTTCCCCGTTCTCCCGATGCAATAACTTTAACTCCCTCAAAATGCTCAAAGCGAACATCCCACAGCCAAGAAAGATCCTCACCATCGGGCACTTGCCCGTTAACGGCGATTACTAGACCATCCGCTGTAGGATCGACCATAGCGAGTGCCTCTTGCCAGCCGGCCGGGTTTTTTGCAAGTAGCATTCGGACTTGGTGTGGTCCGGCTTGGATAGTGCTGTAGCGTCCGGCGACCTCATCGACAGCAGAGGCGGCATTGACTGCAGTTAACAGGTTTGCTCCTAATGCAACTGCGGCGGCAACAGCTTGAGCGGCATTGCCCCGGTTAGCCTTTCCCGGAAGGGCTAGAGCCATGGGTATGGTCAACCCCTCCGGCCCAAAGAGATTGTTCTTATCAAGAGACCAGTGTGGGGTTGGACGTTTAAAATCTGCTCCCGTGCTGTACCAATGAGCCCCCTCGTGGACGATCGGCTCGCCTGAACGGGGGCAGCTTACTGAGTCATTTGCCCAACCACTGCCAGCAGCTACCCAAATAACATGGGGGTGGTCATAAGCAGCTGAGGTGACTAGCACATCATCGCAGTTGGCAATGACCACCGTATGTGGGTGATGGCTTAAACTTTCGCGTAACCGCCGTTCGATCATATTGATTTCACCAACACGATCCAGTTGGTCACGGCTCAGATTAAGTAACACGATGGCCGTAGGGTTTACAGCATCGCTGATATGCGGAACATGAAGTTCATCAACTTCAAGGACAGCTAGTGGAGCTGATAGCGAATCAGCCAGTGCAGCAACGACACCAGCATCCATATTAGCGCCATCGGCATTTGTTGCTACCTCTGCCACTGTAGCTAAAGCGGCTGCAGTCATTCGAGTGGTAGTTGATTTTCCGTTAGTACCAGTAATAAGAACTGTTGAGCGGCCCTTGCCGAGCTGAGCCATTAGAGTCGGATCAACTTTTAGTGCAATTAAGCCACCGATCATTGCGCCTTTACCACGCCCAGCCTTACGTGATGCCCAGGACGCGGTTGCCGCAGCGCGTAAGGCGAGACGCCCGCGAAGCGAGAAGGCTTTCCGCTGCTCTGTAGTGACCATAACTTCGAGTCTGGCATAACTCGATCGAAGTAAGGTGTTTGTGGTGTGAATTTTGGTGGGTGTGGCTAAACTACGCAGGCCTGAGCTGGGCTGTTTATGGTTGCAGTGCTCGTACTGTTGCCACGTAGTCGTGCAGCAAGGGTGGGCAGTCCGACCCCCAAGATCACTACTCCGGTACCAAGCAGGCCCCAGATATCAGGTTTCTCGCCGAGGAACATCCATGAAGTTCCTATTCCTACAACAGGAACGAGAAGGGAAAATGGGGCAACCTGGCTTGCTGGATAGCGGCTCATGAGCATAGTCCATAGTCCGGAGCCTGCAATAGTTCCGAATAAAACGATATAAATTAGACTGGCTAGTGCGGCCCATCCGCTAGGGCTGAAAATTGTTGTTATTGATTCCCAATCTCTTTGTGGTCCTTCAATTAATAAGCTCAAAATCAGCATGGGAATGGGGGGTATGGCTGTCATCCAGAGAGTGAGTCGTAATGAGTCGGCCCTATCGATAGGTTTAGCTAATCGATTGCCGAGGTTGCCAAAAGCCCAGCCTAGGGCTCCAACTAAGGTAAGTAGTACCGGGAATATAGTCTTGGCAAGTTGGGCCTGTTCCCAGCCGATGAGAGCTATTCCTGATGTAGCTAAAATGATTCCGAGTATCTGTGGCCCAGATATTTTTTCGTGTAGTAGTACGCCGCCGAGTAAAACAGTGAAAGGCGCAGAGGTCTGCAACACTAAAGAAGCTAGGCCGGTTGGCATGCCCAGGTGCATGGCCGTAAAAAGAAAAGCAAACTGAATTATTCCAAAACCTAAGCCGTACAACAGTAACCACCTAGTTGGCACTGTGGGGCGTCGAATAAAAATGACCACCGGTATGGCTATAACCAGAAAACGTAAACTCACGAAAAATAAGGGTGGGAAGTGATTAAGCCCAAATCGTAGGGGCAGAAAGTTGAGTCCCCATAGCACTGCGACGGTGACGGCTAGTGCTTTGTCTCGTGAGGTCATAGTAGATATTCTTACTTCGAATAATAATTAGCACAATCGAATATTACTGAATAAATACTTTAGAAAAACTTTAGTAAAATGATGTAATGGATGTGACTAGGATGCGTGTGCTGCGAGAATTAGCAGATAGAGGAACTATCGCTGCCACTGCCGCCGCACTTAATCTCACGGCTTCCGCGGTTTCTCAGCAGCTAAAAATTCTGGCGAAAGAAGCCGGTGTTGCCCTGCTTGAACCAGATGGGCGACGACTTCGCTTAACGGATGCCGGTACCGCATTAGTGTTGCGATCTGATGAGGTACTTGCTGCGCTAGATAGAGCTCACGCCCAGATGAAAGCTTTTTCTGATAGTCCGCAGGGTCGGGTCCGTGTGGCACTATTTCCTTCCGGTGCTGCATTGCTCCTGCCGGGGTTGCTGAGCAGAATGGCCAATTCGGGGGTTCAGCTGGAATGTTCAGATGTGGATCGCCCCCCCTCAGCTGTGCCGGAGTTATTGGCGGATTTTGATGTCGTTCTCACCCATCGCAGCGAACAGGTCGCACCAATATCCGCACCACGAGTTCTATCCACTGTGCTGATGCGCGAGCCGATCGATGTGATTTTTCCACAAAACCATCGTTTGGCAGCTCAGGATGTGGTGCAACTTGAAGATCTAGCAGATGAAAATTGGATCAGTGTTCGCGATGGTTTTCCTGTGGGGGACGTGCTTATTTCGATTGCAGCTATAACTGGGACACAACCTCGAATAATACAGCGTATTAATGAATTTAGAGTTATCGAGCAGCTTGTGGCGGCGGGGCACGGGATTGCCCTTATGCCCCGCTATGCGGTAACGCATGCTGGTGTGCGCCGAGTTATTATTTCGGGCGTGCGGGCAGCTCGACTCTATGAGTTAGCTACCCGCAGGGAATCACGAAAGTTACCAGCGATAGCTGCGGTTTGTTCTGGATTCATTACAGAAGTTGCTGCACTAAAACAAGATTAAGGATTCACCACCTTAGCAGTGCAACTAGGTATAAGAGTTCCGTTAAAGGCTCCAGTCATAAACTCCTCTACCCGTGATCCTTGAAAACGAAGGTTTTTACCTTCTGGGGTGGGGTTGAAGGCCGCCATCTGTCCAGGAATCGACATATGGCTCGCGGGGCTGGAAAGCTCTACCTTTTTGAAGGTATCGAGAGCAAGGTAGCCGTTGGGCTGTTCAGAAGGGCAGTAGGCGGATTTAAAATCTTCATACAGTGCGGTACTCATGCAGTCAGCAGCAGATGGCACTTGCGCCGCTGAGCT
>JBOFCS010000171.1:0-33706 GCA_051646185.1 Mycobacteriaceae bacterium
TATGGAAGCGCTTTATCGTGGTAACTGGCAGTTCACCGACAATATTTCTGCTTCGGTCTCAGCACAAGCTAGTGGATTAGTCGCTGCTCATCTGCAGTGGCATCTCGAAAGGCAGCTGCGTACATTGCCGTTGATTGAAAGACATGCACCTCATGCTGGTGTTTCCACCTTCGATCGTTCAGTTCGTGATGGGGTTGGGAGTATCTTTTATAGTGTCGGGCAGGATGGAGAACGTGATTCAGCGACGACGCGCATCGCGGCAGGACACTAGCGCGGTGCGAGCACCTCAGCCGCACCCTTCTGGTGCGAGGCCACCAATAATTCAATCTGAACTTATTCCTCGCCATATTGCTTTGGTGATGGACGGCAATGGCCGCTGGGCGCAGGAACGTGGATTGGCGCGCACTGAAGGGCATAAGCGTGGTGAGGCGGTTTTGCTTGATAGCGTGTGCGGCTGCATTGAAATCGGCGTTTCTTGGCTATCGGCCTATGCCTTCTCCACTGAAAATTGGAGTCGTAGCCCTGATGAAGTGCGGTTTCTCATGGGTTTTAATCGCGATGTCATTCGACGCAGACGTGATGAATTGCATGAGATGGGAGTTCGAGTACGGTGGGCGGGTAGGCGCCCACGACTATGGCGCAGTGTTATTAAAGAACTTGAGGCCGCCGAGGAACTTACCCAGGACAATACAGTAATGACACTGACGATGTGTGTAAATTATGGTGGTCGAGCGGAAATTGCTGATGCGGCAAAGGAAATCGCCCGCCGTGCAGCTGCCGGATTGCTTGATCCGGAAAAGGTTACCGAGTCAACAATTGCTAAGTACCTCGATGAGCCTGATATGCCAGATGTTGATCTCTTTCTGCGACCATCTGGAGAGCGTCGAATATCAAATTTTTTACTTTGGCAGTCTGCCTATGCTGAAATGGTTTATCAAGAAAAATTATTTCCAGATTTTGATCGCCGCGATTTATGGCAGGCCTGCATTGAATATGCCTCCCGTGATCGAAGATTTGGTGGAGTTAAGTGACGGAATTGAGTGCTCCAAAATATTTGAATTCAGCTGAGGCACTTCAGAATAAGGCTCGGTTGGCATTAAGTAAAATCGTCCCGGTCACCGATGGTGATGGGTCATTATCGGTAGACTACCAGGGTAGTCCAGCTGTGATTCGAGCGATAAATCTTGATGACGGTCTTGACGTACTTTCGCTTACTCAAATCCTTGCCTGGGATATTCCAGTGGAGGGGTTATACCAGCGAGTAGCATCGCTGGGCTTAAAGATGCAGTTTGGCTCTATCAATGTAATTGAGCATGGCATTAAGGCCGATGTTTTATTGCGCTATAATTTTCCAGCGGAAGGGCTTTCAGACGCTGCTTTGGTGACCCTTTTGCTGCTGGTGCTTTCCAGTGGGGTAGATGCACGTAAAATACTATGCACGTGAGCTATTCAGCATATTTTGCACAGGATCGGCATAACCCAAATATTTCAATTGTATGACTAATCTCGGTAAAACCATTTTCCTTTGCAATTGCTTGAGACCAATGTTCGACCGCTGGTCCGGCGACTTCTACGGTGAAACCGCAACGACGACAGACTAGGTGATGATGATGCCCGCTGGAACAGCGGCGGTACATTGATTCGCCGGAATCAGTTCGCAATACATCAACTGAATGAGATTCAGCCAATGCTTGCAGCGTCCGGTATACG
Source organism: Mycobacteriaceae bacterium (assembly GCA_051646185.1). Classification (GTDB taxonomy): domain Bacteria; phylum Actinomycetota; class Actinomycetes; order Mycobacteriales; family Mycobacteriaceae; genus JBOFCS01. The sequence continues at coordinate 1,711 of JBOFCS010000171.1, forward strand.
GTAGTCAAACCGATGCCTTCGCCGCGTTTGCGAAGTTCATCGTGAAGATCTTGGGCAGAACGGAATTCGGTAATTTCATCAAGCAATGCTGATATCGCGGTACGTTGTTTTGTTGAACGCACGGCAACCGAAGAGAGTCTTTCGGTGGGCTTTATTGTTGCCATTGTGAACTACCTTCCTGGGCATGGGCCACAGCGTCGCGAACGATGTGAGTTAGGTGGTCGTCAACGAGTCGATACAAGACTTCACGTCCTGATCTTTCTCCACGTACCACCCCGGCGGCTTTGAGGATTCGCAGGTGTTGACTAATGAGGGGTTGAGTGACTCCTAGAGCTTCAACCAATTCGTGTACACAACGGCCAGATTCCTGAAGTTGTAAAACAATAGCAATTCGAACCGGTGCTGCAAGAGCTCTCAATAAGTCTCCGGCTCCAGAGAGAATTTCCTTTGGTGGCAGAGGTGTCGGGGGTTGCGAATGCAACTCGTCGTGCTGATCGTCGGCGATAAACAACCCTACTCCTTTTCTTGAGAGCTCAGCCCTGCTACGTTTGCGCGCGATGGTCGGCACAACTCCTTTATTGCAAATTGTTTCCATTAGTGTACGCCAGGCAGCTGACTTTTGAGCGGTTGTCAATGGCGTAGGTACGGATGTGATTCTGTGATATCAGCTTGGTCTTCTGTAGTTCTAAAATTTCTGTGCGTGTCGAGTACTTATTGCAGCTGCTTTCTTATCACTCCTCAAATTCTCCAGCTATCTTTTAACTAGATGTTTTTCTGTCCCTGTTGCCTCGAGTCAATATGTCCGTTAGAAGGCATTCGTTGCCTCATGTGGAAGTGCCCGCTTGGTTGAGGGCGTATTCTTCGCTTGAGCTATCGTGCTGAGTTCACTGGCGAGGGCCTGAATCTGACGCTGCATCGCGGCTGGATTGATCTCCTGCGCAGTGGCGCACATTATGGCTTTAGTGTCGTCACTGACCGAACTGAAAACCATTGGGGACTGCTGCGGTCCCCATCCGCTGTCCGATGCGACTGTCTGAAACGGCGTAACCCACTTGTTCGGGCAGTGGGTGGGAACAGGAATATCTTTGATGGTGAGTTATCGCCAAAACTGGTAACCCTGCTACCTTCAGGGTGTTGTCCTGGCCTTATAACCTTGGACCTCAACCAGCGATGCGTTAAGGGTTTCTACAGTCCAAGTATGTAGAAACCTTAGGTGCTGCGCTAGTGCCAACGGACCTCAGTTTCTTCGGCTATTGCGTACCAGGGAGATTCGGTTGGACCAGCTAACTGGGTTCATAACTTGATAGATAAGCTGTGTCATGAACGCTGCGGCCACAGCCGGTGGTCCGCAATAAGCGAGTTCAGTGATACAGATGGAGTGCTTCTCAGGTGGCAGGCAAGTCCAATCGGATAGAGACAGTCGTCAATCTTGCAAAAAGGCGAGGATTAGTTTTCCCTTGCGGTGAAATCTACGGTGGTACTAAATCCGCATGGGATTATGGACCGCTCGGTGTTGAACTCAAAGAAAATATCAAAAGGCAGTGGTGGAAAAACATGGTCACCAGCCGTGACGATGTAGTAGGCCTAGATTCTTCAGTGATTTTGCCCCGTGAGGTATGGGTTGCTTCCGGGCACGTAGGAGTATTTAACGACCCATTGGTCGAATGTCTGAACTGCCATAAGCGGCACCGTCAGGATCATCTTCAAGAGGCATTTGCAGAGAAAAAGGGACTAAATAATCCAGACGATGTTGATATGTCAGTGATTGTTTGCCCCGATTGCGGCACTGTGGGTCAGTGGACCGAGCCTCGGGATTTTAATATGATGCTCAAAACATACCTGGGTCCGATCGAAAGCGAAGAAGGGCTGCACTACCTTCGCCCGGAAACTGCACAAGGGATCTTCGTCAACTTTGCCAATGTTCTAACAACTTCCCGTAAAAAACCTCCCTTTGGCATTGGTCAGATTGGGAAAAGTTTCCGCAACGAAATCACCCCTGGAAACTTTATTTTCCGTACTCGCGAATTTGAACAGATGGAGATGGAGTTTTTTGTTGAGCCGGGCACTGATGAGCATTGGCATCAGTATTGGATTGACTATCGGTTGAAGTGGTACACCGATCTTGGTATCGATCCTGAGAATCTTCGTCTGTACGAGCATGCCAAAGAGAAGTTGTCACATTACTCAAAGCGAACTGTGGATATCGAGTATAAGTTTGGTTTTGCTGGTAGCGCTTGGGGGGAATTAGAAGGTGTAGCAAACCGCACTGATTTTGACTTGTCGACGCATACGCAGCATTCCGGGACTGATTTGAGTTACTTTGATCAGGCAACTGAAAAACGTTACACCCCTTATGTTATCGAGCCAGCTGCAGGCTTAACTCGATCCTTGATGGCCTTTTTAGTGGATGCTTATCACGAGGATGAAGCCCCAAATGTTAAGGGTGGTGTAGATAAACGCACGGTGCTGAGGCTGGATCGTCGGCTTGCTCCGGTGAAAGCTGCAGTTCTTCCACTTTCTCGAAATGCCGATCTTAGCCCTAAAGCTAAAGACCTAGCTGCTCAACTGCGACAAAACTGGAATATCGAATTTGATGATGCTGGGGCTATCGGTAGACGCTACCGTCGTCAAGATGAGATTGGTACACCGTTTTGCATAACTGTTGATTTTGGCACCCTAGATGATCAAGCGGTTACCGTTCGAGAGCGTGACACGATGACCCAAGAGCGGGTTGCGCTGAATCAGGTTGAGAGTTATTTAGCTACTCGGCTCATTGGTACTTAGTTCTTATCTGTGGTGGTTTACCTTGTTGTAGAGGGTAAACCACCACAGATATTAGAACCTACCACCTCCGCCGAGCCTTCCTGAGCTACTAGAGCCACCGTAAGATGCAGGGCTACCGCTAGGTCCACCGTCAAAACCACCGCCTAAAGCGCCGCGGAGTAATCCGCCAATAATAATTCCACCTAGCTCAGCGCCGATGTGACTGCCCGCGTTTGCTGAAAAGCTTTGGGGGGATCGATGTTCTTCCCACTTTTGTACCTCTAGCTGTGCTTGAGTGAGGGCTCCAGTAGCAAGTTTTGCCGCTTTGCGGGTATGCTCTATCGCTTCGGTGATATTCGTTGTACGAAGTGACTCCGCTGTTTCCAAATAGCGCCCAGCTTCAGCGATTTGAGTCCTAGGCTGGGCGCCTATTGCGCCCCTGCGGGTGGCAATAAAATCCGTTGCAGCTAATAGCTGACCACGTGCTGAAGCAATTTCGCTCGTAAATACTTGTTGCGCCCGATCCTGCTCTGCTTTGGTGTGCTCAGCTTTATCGAGGAGAAGATCAAGTGCGCTATCCGCTTCAATTATTTTGTTAAAAGCGCCGAGTGGATCGGTTGCTTGCATTGTTTGCGCATCAGCGAGCGCTGAAAGTGCGGTAGCTTTTGCCTTGTTAAGATCAGCACCACCGACAATGGACAGAGTTTGTGCTCTAGTGATTCCGTTGTGAACATCGGCAATGGCTTCTGGAAGTTTTTGGACTGCTAGTGCAATATTTGTTGCGGCATTATCCACGGCATCCAGTAGCGATTGTGCTTGATCAATTGCGGCCTCTGCTCCTCTGATTAGCGCAACGACCGCTCCTTGTTGGCCTACCGGTTTTTCAGTAAAGATCCGTCCTTGGGCGATATTCTTTTCTGCAAAATTGATTCTCTGCCTAGCCATGTTCACATTAGCCGATACCGAAGTTAAACTTGTTGGATCAAAGTCCTGATGTAACGTGTCAAGAATTTTTTCTGAAGCTGGAATGCGAACAGTAAGTGCAATGAGGTTCTGGGTGAGGGTATTTAACCGATCTGGGGCATTAATCAGAAGGTTACGCATGGCATCAAATTCAGCCACTTTAGCTTCCAAAGAACTATCAGCTTTACTCGCCAACACTATTAACTCAGTAAGTAGTTCTTGCTGTTCTTGAGCTGATTCGGGTATCGCGTCATCTAGGCGTTGTCGAATGGTGAACGCACTTGCCAGTGCCGTTTTTGCTTCGGTAAGAGCCGAGGTGAAAGGTGTAGTTGTTGCTTCATCAAATTCGTCGCGGGCAAGAGCAAGTTCGGCTTCGCTCGTTCTGATGGCGTTATCAACCTCAATTAAAACTTCTTTGGACCGGGTATCCAAAGCATGTAGTGGAATGTGTGCCAGAGCCTGGGGATTGGTAGGGTCAACAGATGCGGCTTGGCTTAGCTCGGCTTTCTTGCGTAACCGAGAGCGATATAAGGACCACCCGATTGCTATAGCGATAGCCAGAATTACCAAGCCAATAACCGTCAAGCCAAATACCCCAAAATCTCTCGAGGGCAGGGTTGCCTCTTTTTCTAAGCTTTGTGCAGTTACGATGGCCGCTTCGGCCCAATCTTGTTTTCGCAGTTGAGGTTCAACAGTATTTTCGCGGATGGAAGCCAATGCGGAACTATTGATGCCATTGAGGTCCTCCGGAATATCTAAGTAGTAACTGCGGTCCACTGTAGCCACCGCCAAGACTGCATCCTGGGTTCCAAAGTCACTTTTAACTCGGGTTCTATCACTCCAGGCGGAAGCGGAGAGGCCACCGAAGTCTGCAACATAAACCACCCAGAGCCGCACCTTTTGTTTGGCATACAGTGCATCTATAGCATTTTGCACGCGATCTCGTTGCTCAGAATTGAGTGCATTAACTTCATCAGTAATGTAGGGGGTCAATCGCAGGGGGTCTTGGGCCAATGCCGTTGGTGCCAGTATCCCCGAAAACATGCTGGCTACGGCGAGCATTAGGGTCATAATAAGGGGCGGAGAAAGCCTATTTCGTTGGCTCTGTGCAGACGACATAGTTTCAATCTAGTGGTCCTACCGCAGTTGTCCAGCTAAGCCTGGCACACTTAACACAGTGAGTGCCGAACAATTGTTAGAAGAGCAGCCCGTTATCCGAGGCAAGTTGTGGGCTGCTGTGACATGCTGGGTGTACCGCATCATAGTAGGAACAACTGCTGTTGCTGTTTTGCTTGTGGGAGGAACTGCAGTTCGGGTGTGGTACGTGGCGCGGATAGATGATCGAAAATCAGCAGATGCAATTGTTGTTCTTGGTGCGGCACAATATTCGGGAACTCCTTCCCCGGTATTTCAAGCCCGGTTGGAACAAGCAGCAAAACTCTTTAAGTCGGGGGTTTCCGCTGAGGTGATTACCGTGGGAGGCAAACAAGAAGGGGATCTTTTCACTGAAGCAGCTTCCGGCAAGGCGTATTTAGTTGCACAGGGAGTGCCGATTGATCGAATTACCGCGGTGCAAGAGGGATCAGATACCTTAACCTCTATTGAAGCCGTAGCCCAGGTGATGGGACGGCAAGGCTGGAAGTCAGCTGTGCTGGTTTCTGATCCTTGGCATTCGCTCCGTGCTCGAACTATGGCCCGAGATGCCGGACTTAAGGCCTGGACTGCTCCAACTAGGCAGGGCCCGGCGGTGTTTACTCGCGAATCGCAAATCCATGGAATTGCAAGGGAGACTGGTGGATTGCTGTGGTATCAGTTGACTCATATTTCTGCTGATTTTTCTAATATGGCAGACCAGTAGGAGTTGAGGGACAAAAATGACTGCTTATCGGATTGCCGAATACAGTGAACATGATTGTGAACGACTTGTTGTGGAGGAGGCAAAGTCGGCAGCGCTTCCTGGCATGAACACTGATCACCGAAGTGCTTTTGCCCGCGATCGTGCTCGGGTACTTCATTGTGCTGCGATCCGGCGGCTGGCGGATAAAACTCAAGTTGTTGGTCCTCGCGAAGGGGATACTCCTCGTACGCGGCTAACGCACTCGCTTGAGGTAGCTCAAATTGGTAGAGGTATCGCTACCGGTCTTGGCTGTGATCCAGATTTAGTGGAATTGGCCGGCCTTGCTCATGATATTGGACATCCGCCGTATGGACATAATGGTGAGAAGGCTCTGGATGAAGTTGCCACCAACTATGGCGGGTTTGAAGGTAATGCACAGAATCTTCGAATTCTCAGCAAGCTGGAACCTAAAATTTTGGATAAAAACGGGTTTAGTGCTGGCTTGAACCTCACTCGGGCTTCGCTTGATGCGGCAACAAAGTATCCTTGGACCCGACCTGCGCCCGGGGCTAAGTTTGGGGCTTACGACGATGACGCGGCCACTTTGGAGTGGTTGCGTGCTGGGGCAACCGGAGTACAGCAGTGCGTAGAGGCTCAAGTCATGGACTGGGCGGATGATGTTGCGTATTCGGTCCATGATGTTGAAGACGGGGTAATCGCCGGTCGGATTGATCTGCGAACTTTGGGTGATGTACAGGACCAACAGGCCTTGGCGGAGGTAGGCACACGGCAGTTCTCTGGATTAGATAAGGATGCACTGGTAGAAGCTGCGAACCGGCTTGCCAATCTGCCTATAGTGCAGGCTGTTGGCGACTACGATGGAACATTGTCTAGCGCGGTAGCGCTTAAGCGTCTTACCAGCGAGTTTGTCGGACGATTTGCTTCTGCCGCGATTAGTCATACACGTGCTACAGCCGGAGCAGAGCCAATTGCGCGGTATCAAGCGCAGCTTGCTGTTCCGGAACTGGTTGCTGCCGAGGTGACTATATTAAAAACAATGGCACTCAACTACATTATGTTCGATCCACGGCATAAAGCTATTCAAGAGCGCCAACGGGACCGCATACATCGGGTTGCCCAGTGGTTAACCCAATCAGCTCCGGGGGGCTTAGACCCAGTTTTTGCTACTTCCTGGTTAGCGGCACAAAATGATGGGGATCGGATGCGAGCAGTTATCGATCAGATTGCCTCCTGCACTGAAAGCAGGCTGGAAAGAATTGATAAAGACAGTCTTGGTGCCCAAGCTAGCTGGGGTTAGTGATGTCTCTTTTTTGCTCGGCATAGACTGTTACCTGTGGTAGGACGAATTCCCGAACGTGACATTGCGGAGATTCGTGAACGTACGCGTATCGAAGACATTGTTGGTGACTATGTTCTGCTCAAACGGGCCGGGGCAGATTCACTTAAAGGGTTATGCCCGTTCCACGATGAGAAGTCGCCGTCCTTCCACGTTCGGCCTAACCATGGCCACTACCATTGCTTTGGCTGTGGGGAAGGGGGTGATGTGTATTCATTTTTGCAGAAGTTGGAGCATATAAGTTTTGTTGAAGCTGTTGAGCAGCTTGCCGATCGCCTGAATTACACCATCAACTATGAAGGTGGGGGTACAACAGTTCAACGCGATAAAGGCACCAGGGCGAGACTGATTGCAGCAAATGCAGCTGCTCAAGAATTTTTTGCGGCCAGATTGCGTGATACAGAAGCGCAAACTGCTCGTGAGTATTTGACTGACCGCAATTTTGATGCGGCAGCCGCAGCAATATTTGGGTGTGGGTATGCTCCTGGTGGTTGGGATACTCTCACAAAATTCTTGCTTAACAAGGGTTTTGAATATAAAGAACTAGAAGATGCCGGTCTAGCATTACAGGGCAAGCGTGGCTATATTGATAGATTCCGTCGACGTTTGATGTGGCCAATCCGCAATACTAGTGGCGATGTTATTGGCTTTGGTGCCCGTAAACTTTTTGATGATGACACAATGCCCGGAAAATACATTAATACACCAGAAACCATGCTGTACAAAAAGTCTCAGATACTTTTTGGCCTAGATTTAGCTAAGCGTGAGATTGCCAAAGGTCATCAAGCGGTTATTGTTGAAGGCTACACCGATGTGATGGCGATGCATCTGGCCGGGGTGAAAACTGCTGTAGCCTCATGTGGAACAGCTTTTGGTGAAGATCATTTGGCAATGTTGCGTCGACTTATGATGGATGATAGCTACTTTCGCGGTGAATTAATCTACGTTTTTGACGGAGATACTGCTGGGCAAGCAGCGGCAATTAAGGCTTTTGAAGGCGAGCAAAAATTAGCGAGCCAATCTTTTATTGCGGTAGCACCCGATGGCATGGACCCCTGCGATTTACGACTGGCATCCGGCGATGTGGCAGTGCGTGATTTGGTGGCTAGGAGAGCGCCGATGTTTGAGTTTGCAATAAAATCATTGCTTTCTGGAATTGATCTTGATACAGAAGAAGGACGAGTAGAAGCGCTTCGTCGTGCCGTCCCTATTGTTGCACGGATCAAAGATAGTTCGCTAAGAGATGGTTATGCCACCAAGCTTGCTGATAAATGGGTTGGCTGGCCGAATATTCCACAAGTGGTTAGCCGGGTGCGTGAAGAAGCTAAACGTAATGCTAAGACGGGTACAGCTCGGCGGACAACAAATGCGAGTAAGGGGAGGGCGACTGCTGGCTCCGCGTCTCCAGCGGTTCTGGCTCGCCCAGATCCTCGGGACCCGGTACTTAAGCCACAATTAGAATCACTAAAGGCAGCATTGCAGTACCCTGCGATAGCTGGCACGGTCTTTGATTCGCTGCCAGAGGAAAGTTTTACCCATCCGGCGTATATAGAAGTCCGTCGGGCAATCTCGTTGGCTGGGGGGTGTGCGGCTGGGTTTGGTGGCAGTAAGTGGGTTGATGCGGTAGCTCGACAAGCAACCGAGAGTGGAATTGGTTCTTTAGTCACTGAAATTGCAGTGGAAACGATGCGAGTTGATGAGGAACATATCCCACGGTATATCTACGGAATGTTAGCCAGACTCCAAGAAACCTGGGTGGGGCGTCAGGTAGCGGATATTAAGTCCAAATTACAACGGATGTCACCGGTAGATAGTTCAGATGAGTACAACGCGCTTTTTGGTGACTTAGTGGCTCTTGAGCAGTATCGCCGTAGTTTATTGGAGCAGGCTGTTGGGGACAGCGAGGACTATTCCAGTTCTTAATTTGTGGTTCGCAGTGGCCGATCGTCATCAGTATCAGGGACGAGGATTGTTGTTTCCTCATCAATGTGTGTCAAGGTTTTCATCTTGGGTGATGTGCTTAACGAATCAGCTAAACGTTGTCGACTGACATCAATAACTCTTTTTGTTGCCGGGCTTGCGACGACGGTTTTGTAGGCGCCAGAGATCTGCTCAAAGCGTCGCCGACCAGCCTTAGCGCCAAGTACGTAGCCAACCGCGGCAGCGATGAGAAAGCGGATCATTCTAATTTTCCTCCTGAAGTAGTCTTCGGCTCTATCCTGCCTGATTGCCACAAAAGACGAGAATGCAGGCAGACACCGGACCGATCTATGGCCTGTGACATGCCGGTTTGGTGGTGATAGGTACTCATGCGCTAAAGTTGGTCCTCGGCTCGGTGGTAACACTAAGTCGTAGGTAATCCCCTGTAGCTCAATTGGCAGAGCTTCCGACTGTTAATCGGACGGTTGCTGGTTCGAGTCCAGCCGGGGGAGCACTAGTGAAGCCCCTCATCAGGGTAAATATGGTGGGGGGCTTCACTGCTCGGGGGGCGGTAGCTCAGTTGGTTAGAGCCGTGGACTCATAATCCATTGGTCGCGGGTTCGAGCCCCGCCCGCCCCACCACCGGATGTGATCGGAAGATGTGACTGGAACACGATGCGGAGTCTGCCGATTTCTGATGGGTGGGGACCTTCTTTGTGGTCATAATTTCAGTTAATCTCTGGTCGCAGTGACCTGAACAGAAAAAGCGCTGGTTAATTCAATTACAAAACTCATGTAACTGAATTAACCAGCGCGGTAGCTCTCACCAATCAGCCCAATCAGCCGGGGAAAACTCCAGCAAAAGGCGTGCCAACAACAGGCATTGAACTCTTTAGCTCGCCTGTCTCAGTATCGTATTGATCAAAGAAGCCATTCTTGCCGGTTTCAGGCAGCATTGCTAAGGGCAGCTTGATTTCGACGGGGAGCTCCACCGGAAGTTTGCCCATAGTCCCTACGTAGGCAGTTTCCCCATCAGCTGAGAACCCGGCATAGACCGGGCTTCCACTTTTACTTCTGATGACATTGATGATGTGCCCGGTATGAGCATCCATGACCAGAATCTCATTACTGCCAAAATTGCAAACCCACATTTTAGTACCATCGGGAGTGAACGTGGCTGAGATGGGTGCAGAGTCCAGGGACATCGGCATAACCCTGTCTACCCGCCAACTTTTCAGATCAACAATAGTGACACCACCGTAAAAGTTAACCGAGAAAAGTTTCTCACCTGAAACATTCAGGCCACCCCAACCAGAGGCGATGCCTTGCAGGAAGATTGGCCCTCGTAATACTGCGCCGGTTATCGCATCATATTCAGTAAGAGTGCCAAGACCGCTGAGGACATAGATCTTTGAGTCATCAGCCGATGCCTCCATATGAAAAGGACCTGGAGGAGTTAGAACCGGCACGTGTCTAATGACTTTGTTTGTTTGGGTGTCTATGACAGCTATTGTCGACAGTGATGTAGGTGCATAAAAGTAGCGGCCATTGTGAGATAAAACCGCTACAGCATAAGAATCGCCAAGAACGGGAATCTTAGAAACTTCATCGGTTTTCATGTCAATTGCAAACACTGCTGAGTCCAATGGTCCAAAAGTGCTCACAAACATCTTTGAATGATCAGGCAACATCTTCACAACTAGAGGGCGATTACCCACATTTTTATATTCCTTGACCACTTTCTGAGCGATAGGATCGATTCCAATCACTGTATTGGCAGAATACATAGGAATGTATACCAATCCGTCTGGTCCGGTTGTGCTACCAGAAATAGCAGGATTAGCTAATGCGGTTGAAGGAGTAGCGAAAAGAGCCACCGCAGCTAACATACACGCTAATTTTTTGCTTAGCCGAACATTGGCTGTGAATTTTCGAGAATGGTTGGTAATCATGATGTTAACCTCGGGAGCCATAGGGGAACGCCAGGAGCTATTCCGGTAGGAATTGTTGAAATAATCTGATCATTACTAGGGTCAAAGGTAATAAGCGTTCCTGGAGTAAATGCGCCTACGGTCACCCAGTTGACAAAAGTAGTTAATTCTCCTATGGGGCCAGGTATTCCTATGGAACTTGGTCCACAATCGGCAATGTAACCACGAGTGCCATCGCCGCTGAAGGTTAGGCCGATGGTGTAACCCTCGGTGGGAATGGTGCGGATTAATTCATCGGTTTCTGTATCAAAGACCAGGACACCAGTTCCGCCGGCTAGCGAAACGTATAGTTTTTTCCCATTGGGAGATATTTCCGAGGTGAAAGCCCCAGGGTTGGTGAGTCGACCAATGCCATCTGGCCAGGTACTTAAAGTTTTTGTCAGGGTCCAGGAGTGAACATCAATAACACCAACAGAATTAATGGTATCGGTATATAGTTTTGAACCATCGTGAGTGAAGCTGTACCAGAATGTTGCTGTACCACCACTCCAGATTGGCGGCTTAACTACCGCTCCTGTGTAGGGATCATAAGCCCCAATGAGTCCACTAACAAAGCCGATATACATCAGTCCATCAGGACCTGTCATGGCTCCAGCTGGGATATCTGCAAAGCGAAGTCGGCGTACAATAGTATCTGTTTCAATGTCGAGCACCTCCACGACAAAACCAACTTCAGGTATATAGATTTCCTTGCCATCACCTGAGGTAAAAATACCCAAAGGGACGCTCTCTACCGGAATGGTCCGTGTGGAATTATTATTTTTACGGTCAATAATGGTGATAGAAGGGCTAAGTGCACCAAAATTATCCGTGTAAACCTTACTGCCATCTGGTGTTTTAGCGAGTACTGCTGGACGGGAAGGGCCAATTGGATTGTTGATGGGAATGGTCTGGTTAATGCGACCGGTTGTGACATCAAGGACAGAGACGGTATCGCTATCGATCTCCGGAATGTAAATTTCTCCACCAGATCTATCAATATCAGCATAAGCAGTGTTCGGGGCAGTCAATAGTGCAGCCAGCATAAGGAGGGCTGTGAGCGGGCTAAATTTCACCAACTGCATTCCGTGAGAAAGTATTCGGGTAATCATGTGCACCTTTCTTAGCTAAATATTGGTACTAGTTGGGATATTGCTTGGCAGAAGATATTCATAAGGTTGATACCGAGATTTATTGCGGTTTTTAATGGTATCTTCAGCAGAGTGAAGCCTGTCTTTGAATTTTTCGAGTGGTCCTTGGGCTCCAGCAATGCGGGGGTCGGTAAAAATAGGATAGTAAGGGAAGAAATTTGAACGATATTCACCTAGCGGTCGATAATAAACGCTGGCAAGCAAATTCAGGAAAAAGAATTGTGCAACGCTGCTGACTGTGCCTGGTAGCATTGCTATCCAGTCTGCTTCGGTATAGCCATTAATTTTAATTGGCGGTGGAGTCACGGTAAGCCCAGAAGCTAATGGCGCATACGATAAGAGATGGCCTTGGGGAAAGTTAACGGAAGCGTGAAAGGCACTACTGGTGAAGATGATCATAGTGACAACTTCAACAAGCTGCTCAACCGATGTTATTTCACGGAATCCTTTGATCTTTCCTAAACTAGCGATTTCATCTACCCAGGCTGCAAGTTCAGTATCAGCTAGAACAACAGCATCGCTGGAATAGTAAGTTCGAATGTAATCATTCACCCACTCGTGAATACTATCCCAAATGAGTAGGGAATCATCACGATAAGGATACTCTTTGAGGATTTTAGGGTCTTCCACTCCACGACGTTTAAAGTCATTGCGGGGCATTCTTTCATAAAAATCCCAAGCAAGCCGCGCTTCGAGAGCCGTGGCAGCGATGTCTCCAATTGGGGCTGCAAAGATAACATCAGCAAAAAGATTTGGAGGCATAATCAGGGTTGCTGCAAGAATATTGACAAAAATATCACCCTCATTATGCGGTGCCAGTAGAATGCGAAGAGGATGATTAGGGGCAAGGTTGCGCGGTAATGCAACAGAAAAAACTTCTGACACCAAGTGAGTACGGGCAAGATGAGTCATAAACTCATGCCGGACGAAATCAGCTGTTTGAACTACAGTTTTCGCCATTTGCCAACCCCAATAACGATCATTATCTCCAGCGTGGGGACGGACAAACATTGTTGACGTTGCAGGGTCTTGTCCACATTGAATAGCTACCGGTACCAGTCGAGTTCCGCCTGGGGGGATGGCGAATACGGCAATCGCGGCACTACAGTAACCGTCTCCGGTGAGAAGTTTTGTGGTCTTCCCCTCCGGGGCTAATTTAGCAATTTCCGCGTAATCGCAGATGAAAAGCCGATTTTCCCGGATCGCTTTTTCGAGGCTGTCATTTGCCTGAATACCTTCTCGATACTGCTCTTCTGTGAGTGGAAATTTTTCGGGTAATGAGTCGCGGACGCGTTCAATTGCTGTGGTGTCCCAGCCGCCAACTCGTAAGTAAGCAAAAAACTCATCATCGTGAATATTTCCAGCCGCTTCGGGCACCGGTGTGGTCTGCCACATGACATTGTATTTAGTTAGTCCGTCTTCGGAAGTAAAGTCACCACTTGCTTGTTCTGAAGCCATGAGCAGTTCGATATTTGTTCCGAGATTACCAATGAGAGTGACTAATTGGTTGAAGAGCTCCATTAACTCTGTTTGGATAATTGTTGCTTGAGCTGCATCTTCTGGTGCAACTTCGATTCGGCGAGGACTGTTGCGTGCACCTATCTGATTGTATTTTCCATTCCCTAATTCAGTAAATCTATGTCGATAGCCTTGAGTCCGCTGTTGGATCGCTAACAATTGTTTTTCGTCGTCTAAGAGGGCACCAGTATGTGCAGCGTTAAACTGTGGCATCACTGATGCTAATACCGACAAGGCCAGGGTGATCAGTCCATCAGCGCCTTCTAATAGCCACTCGATAGTTGGAACTTCTTCTGGTGGAAGTAGATTAGCTCCAGGAACTCCTGGAAGAAAAGGTATGTTTTCAGTCCAGGTATACCAGTTTTTTGATGAGATTGTCGCAGCTTGCCTTGTCCAGGGCTCAGGGTCTTCCTGCGGGAGGAGGGGAACGGGAAGTGAAGGTTCGGCAATAGCGTTTGGCGCTAGGGTATTTAGTGCAATTCCTGTGATCGGGGTAACAGCTGTCAGTTTTAGTAGTTTGCGTCGGTTTATTTTTTTTTGCATGAATTTCTCCCAATGCTATTGCTGGACAAGAAGCCTCTTCTCTGCAAGGAAAAAATTCGCATACGGTTGAGGGCATGCGAATAGAACTTGAATGGAAGCGGTGATTAGTTTTCCTCAGTGGGGCAACTCTGAGTAGAAAAATAACATACCAGAAAGCGCTTTACAAATTATAGGGTATGTAGAGTATGTCATATATGTGATTCCAATAGCCTTGGTAATATTTGCAATAATGGAGAGGATTAGACGCGCAACTCATGATCGCAAACAAAAAGATAGTTAGCTAAAAATAAGTACGCCTTGGCTTCTCGGTAGTGTAAAAATAAAATGCTTGCCAGTGAGGTGACATGAGAACCAAGTGAAGGTTCGGCTGATTAACAATCTTGTGCATTGGTAAGTAAATAGTATGGGAATCAATCTGGTTAAGAAACTGGCGGGTAGTGGCCTGTTTTATCGGGAAGTTTCTTTAGTCTCCATCCGATATTCTAAATAAGCAGATACTCCAAATAGTGTGAGCCACAAAGATATTGCTGATACTTCTATTCGCTGAATTACTCCTAGATAGAGATTAACAGCGAGTGGTCGTTCTAGATTATCGGCGATGGAAAGCCATAAAGTCGATGCAATGAGAATCGTGAGTATCGTTATTCGGCTGTAGTGCAGTTGTGGGAATAGGTGATTGCGAGCTGCCAAGATAGTAAATCCCCCGATGGCGGCAAATATGGACAATACTGCTGCGGTGCTGGTTAGTGCATGTGTCTGATGGAGCTGTGGTAAGAATCCTGAATTTTCCGTGGCGCAAGAGGATATGCAAGTAAGTGGGACTAATGAATCGGCGATGGTTGCCGCTCCAAACAGGTTAAGCGCTATCCAGGAAAATATTTTTAGGGCAGTGCCACTAAACCATAGTAGTCCGGCTGTTGCGATACAAACGGTAAGTGATCCGGTAAAGGTATCGGCATATTCAAATAGATTGTTATAGGGCTGGCCTGGAGCTGCAAGTTCACTTAGAAACGAGGTTGTGGGGTCCAGGGTAGGGTTGAGCGCCCATTCGAGTACCCACGAAGAGTAGCTGATGCCAATAGCGAACATAAAACCTGCCATGAGACAGTGCTTTACTGCTGTTGACGGTATAGCTGTATATGAGGTCCGCATTACCGTTGAGGGTACTAGGCAGGGCCTGTGAGTGACATGGAAGATTTGCTAAGCTGAGAAAACTAGATTGGGAGGGCGTGGTGGTGAAATTTTCATTAGGTCGTCGTCGTGAGGTAAGCCTTTTTGGCCGGTATCGACGAGTTCGGTTCTTTGTGGTGAGTTCGGTAGCTTCGGTATTAGTAATGGTCGTGCTTATCGCGGGGACCGCCTGGTGGCTACAGAAGGCATCAGATGGGCATATTTTTGATGCAGACGATGCGCCCATTGCCCCAGTGGTTATCATCCCAGGCGCCCAAGTGCGAGACGGATACCCAGCCGGGTATTTACGTGGCAGATTAGAGTCGTCATTGACCTTGTTGCGTGATCGTAAGGTTCGAGCAGTCCTTGTTTCTGGTGATGCAGAAGGTAACTCTGGAGATGAAATCGCCGCCATGACTACATTCTTAATTGACAACGGTGTTGACCCTCGCATAATTATTGCGGACCCATACGGGCTAAGCACCTACGAAACCTGTGCTAGAGCGCGTCAAACTTTTAGTGTAACAAAAGCAATTATTGTTAGTCAACCACTTCAGCTTCGACGCGCCGTTGCGTTATGCCGTTCGGTAGGGATTGATGCCGATGGGGTGACTGCTGAATGCCACTGCCCTTCTGGAATGGAATTTAAAAACAATCTGCGAGAATGGATTGTAGGCCCAAAAGCTCTGTTAAATATTATTTTTGATACTGGTCCTAAGCGAATTTCACAGCCAGATGGCACACTAGGAGATCTTATCGAGGAACGTTGACTCGGTTTTAGTATTCATACCATACATCGAAGAATCTGAGGGCAGACTGTGACCTCAATTGCGCTGCAACATGTTTTAACCTCGTCAATAGTTCTGGGTATGAGGATAAAATGGCTGGGCAGGTCCCGCTGTAAGGGGCTCTGCCCAGCCATGTACAACTAAACGAGCACCAGAGCTGGGGTTGGCGGTAAGAATCCGAATCCCTCTGGGCGTAGCGGATGGAAGATGTTGATGTAGCCGGGGACTTTCCCCCAGGCAACAAGAAGCACTGGGCCATCGTCAGTGGTGAATGTTGTGGTGTAATCCAGGTAGGTACTGTCTTCGTCTTTACGTTCAGTCACAGTGTCCGGGGTAACAACTCCGGACTTTCCGGTAACGAGATTCACCCAACCCACTTTCACTTCTGACGTAATCTGCAGACCGGGATCTAAGGGTTGACTACCCAGATCGCGCTGGATGATGGTAATGGTGTTTGTGTCCTGATTGATTGCCGCATCAATATCTTCCCCAAAATAAGCTTCCTCAACTCCAGCCAAGTGAATGGTGTATTCACATGCGGGTATGTCAACTGCTTTTGCTGTCAATGCGGTCCGTGCTATTACCCCAGGGATTCCTGATGAGGTGAGAGCTGCAACTGGATCAACGGGTGCTGAGGTTTCTGGAGTTGCTGAGGCTATTGGGGAAGCGAATAAGGCAGAGCAGATGATGGCGGTAGCGCCAACAATGGAAATGCGATTCTTCATGGTTACCCCTTCGGTGTGACGAGATTTATTTACATACCAAAGGGTTTTATCTGTTGAGGTGTGCACAATGTTACAGCTGTTGGCCCCGATGAGTAGTACTACTACTCAGTCTCTACCGTTAGTGCATGCGCGCTCTGAAGGCAATATCAGCTTGGCCAGTGAGGACTGCAGCGGCGGTAGTGATCAGCTCCCAAGGCGTTATTGCAGATCACGGTGACCAGTCTCATATTTTCCCCTTGGCTTCTGTGACTAAAATCCTTGTTGCTTACGCCGCGCTTGTAGCTATTGAAGAAGGAGCTATTGAGCTTGACGAGCAGGTAGGACCAGCCGGATCAACTGTTCGTCACCTTCTCAGCCATGCATCCGGGCTTGCTTTTAACGAGAATCGTATCCAGGAACTACCTGCTAAGAAGCGTATCTACTCAAGTTCGGGGTTTGAGGTGCTTGCCGAATTAATTGAGACAGAATCGGGGATCGCTTTCCCCGACTATCTTGCAGAGGCGGTCTTCACACCGCTAAGAATGGGTGCCACCACCTTGGTTGGGGCGGCCGGTCATGGAGCGCAGTCAACAACAGCAGATATTGCGTTATTTGCCGCTGAACTACTGGAACCTACGCTGATCTCACCTCAAACATTCAGTGAAGCTACCCAAGTTCAGTTCCCCGGACTTAACGGCCTTCTCCCTGGCTATGGGGTGCAACGCCCCAACGATTGGGGACTGGGTTTTGAGTTGAAGTCTGCAAAAAATCCACACTGGACCGGAACTACTAACTCGCCCCAAACTTTTGGGCACTTTGGTCAGTCAGGAACATTTCTTTGGGTTGATCCGGTAGCAAAAATCGCTTGTGCAGTACTAACCGACGAACCTTTTGGGGATTGGGCAAAATCGTTATGGCCACTGCTTTCCGACGCGGTTATTGCGGAGTTTGTCTGAGAATTTACTGAGTGCACTAGCGCAAAAGGTGGTAGTGGGTGCACAATGGTGATGTTCAACAGTGCAGATTCTGGTGTGAGAGGTCGTTGGGGAAGACGTCCCTCGTCGAAACCGGAGGTGTTAGGTGCACGCGTTGAATCAATTTGCCGATGCAACAGACGGTGTGGTGTATATCCACTCGTCACCCGCAGCGGTCTGTCCACATGTGGAGTGGACTCTTTCAGCGTCCCTAGAATGTAGGGCCAACCTTAAGTGGACATCTCAACCTATGGCTGCCGGGCAGCTACGTGCGGTTGTCAACTGGGTTGGTCCGGTAGGTACTGGGGCAAAGTTGGCCAGTGCACTCCGATCCTGGCCGATGCTCCGGTTTGAAGTTACCGAAAATCCAAGTGTTGGTGTAGATGGTGAAAGATTCAGCCATGTTCCAGGACTAGGGCTTTGGCGAGGTGCAATGAGTGCCAACGGTGACATCATGGTCGGTGAAATGCGGTTACGCGGGATACTTAATTCGGGGCGAGAATCGTTGGTGGCCGAACTTGATACGGTACTGGGCACAGCATGGGACGAAGCGCTAGAACCTTTTCGCAGTGGCGGGGAAGGAGGCGAGATTACTTGGCTTAGCAGAAGTGTTGGCTAAGCCAAGTAATCTCAACAGAGGGATGATTAAAGTGGAATATTTTTGTGATGCCCACGACGTGCTGGCGCAGCAGCTAGAGCCTCAGCAATTCGACTGCGGGTCTTGGCGGGATCAATTAACTCATCCACAACCCCGATATCCATTGCTCGACCTACGCCACCGGCGATAGCTTCATGCTCAGTGGCGAGATGCTCGTGTAATGCTTCACGCTCATCATCGGGCGCGGCAGCCAAGGCTCTTTTATGCAAAATTCCCACTGCAGCTTTTGCGCCCATAACAGCAACCTCGGAATCAGGCCACGCAAAAACCTTTGTTGCACCCAGTGATCGAGAATTCATGGCGATGTAAGCGCCACCATAAATCTTACGAGTGACCAGGGTGATACGTGGAACCGTTGCTTCCCCAAAAGCATGTAGCAGTTTTGCTCCTCGACGTACCACTCCTTCCCATTCTTGGCTGACGCCGGGGAGGTAACCAGGAACATCAACAACAACTACTAACGGAATTCCAAATGCATTGCAAAGTCTTACAAATCGAGCAGCTTTTTCAGCACTCTCAGAATTTAAGCAGCCGCCAAGACGCAAAGGGTTATTAGCAAGAACGCCAACTGATCGTCCAGCAAGGCGGCCTAACCCTACAACGATATTTGGCGCCCACTTTGATTGGAACTCTTCAAAACTGGAAACTTCAGTTCCATCCACAAACTCAGAGTCGAGGAGCTTTTTAACAATAGGATGGACGTCATAAGCGCGGCGATTGGATTCGGGAAGTAAGGCGCGTAGATCGTTATCGCCCGCTTCTGCCTTTGATCGATCGAAGTGCCCTTGCTGAGTAAACAAAGCAATAAGGCGGCGACCACGGGTCAGTGCATCTGCCTCGCTATCAGCAACGATGTGACAGACACCGGATTTCTTATGGTGGGTATCGGGGCCACCGAGTGAGGCCATATCTACTTGCTCGCCGGTGACGCTACGAACGACATCGGGACCAGTGACAAAAACCCGTCCCTCTGGGGCCATGATGACAACATCGGTGAGAGCTGGTCCATATGCAGCACCACCAGCGGCAAAGCCAACAACAATAGAAATCTGCGGAACAAATCCCGAAGCTCTGATCATCGCTTCAAAAACTAAGCCCACAGCATGCAAGGCTTCTACACCTTCAGCTAAACGAGCACCGCCTGAGTGCCAAATCCCAATGATGGGTGCTTGTTCAGCGATGGCCACGTCATAAGCATCAACGATATGACGACATCCGTCGACCCCCATTGCACCGCCCATAACGGTGCCGTCAGTACAAAAGGCAATGGTATGAACTCCATTAACTTTCCCCGATGCTGCTAGCACGCCTGATTTATCGCGGGGATGAAGAAGTTCCACGGTGTTGATGTCAAAAAATTTTTTTAGCCGTAACAGTGGATCGCGTGGGTCGAGCGATTCACTGATAGTGGGCGCTGGTGCCATGATCGTCATCGCTTCCTCCTATAGCTGCCCCATTTGTATGGGGGCGGTTACACCGGTGGGGAGTCCATAAAATGAACTCCCCACCGGTTATGGCCATCTGTCGCTGTTAGTAGCGACCAAAAGTGAGCGCTACATTGTGCCCACCAAATCCAAACGAATTGTTGATTGCAAAATCAATCCGGCCATGTCGGGGTTCTCCCGCCACAACATCGAGATCGATCTCTGGATCTTGATTGTCAAGATTAAGAGTAGGGGGGACAACGCCGTCCCGAATTGACAAGACTGTCAGTACTGATTCTAGCGCGCCTACGGCTCCAATTGAATGCCCAAGTGCAGATTTTGGTGCATAAACTGAAGCATGTTTGCCCACAGATTTGTAGATAGCATTAGCTTCTGCGGTATCGCCAATGGGTGTTGCCGTTGCGTGGGCGTTGACGTGCTGAATATCAGTTGGAGTCAACCCTGCTGTTTCAATTGCACGTTTCATCGCTCGTGCTGCGCCGGTTCCTTCGGGATCGGGTGCCACCAGATGGTACCCATCCGAGGTAATTCCAGCACCTAACAGGCGCGCGTAAATCGTTGCACCACGGGCTTTGGCGTGTTCTTCGGTCTCAATGACCATCAACGCGCCTGCTTCGCCAAAAACAAAGCCATCTCGATCTTTGTCGAAGGGGCGAGAGGCAGCTTTAGGGTCATCATTTCTAGTGCTCATCGCACGCATCATGGAAAATGCTGCAATGGGTACCGCGTCGATATGCCCTTCAACGCCACCGGTGACAACCATGTCAGCGTCACCCATCACGATCATCCGCCATGCATGTGCGATAGCTTCTGATCCAGAGGAGCAGGCTGACACCGGAGTAATCACTCCGGCTCGTGCTTGAAGTTCAAGGCCGACCACGGCCGACGGACCATTTGGCATAACCATTTGAACCGCTAAAGGTGATACCTTGCGATACCCACCAGTGCGCATTTTTTCGGTGGCATCGATGAGTGCATCGCCACCACCAAGTCCGGTACCGATAACAACCCCAAGTCGCTCTTTGTCTACTTCAGGGCTGCCGGCATTTTTCCACACTTCGCGACCTAGCACCGTCGACATCTGCTCGACATAGGCAAGGCGACGTACTTCAACGCGCGACAGCAGTGACGTTGGCGAGACTTTCAGGTGTCCACCAATGCGAACAGGGAGGTCGTACTCGGTGACAAAATCATCATCGAGAACGTCGATTCCGCTCTGTCCAGCCAATAGCTCTTTCCATGTGCCTTCAACATCACCTGAAAGCGATGTCGTTGCAGCTAAGCTGGTTACGACAACATTAGGGAAGCCACCGTTGGCCGTGGTCGGATAACTCACTTGTCGGACTCCTCCGCTGACTTCTCAGCGAATTTTGCCTTAACAGCCTCTGCTGCTTCGCCGCCTTCTGCTTCAAGCTTCTGAATGTAAGCAACGGCATCGCCGACGGTGCGCAAGTTGGCAAGATCCTCATCAGGGATCTTGAC
The DNA here is from genome assembly GCA_051646185.1 of Mycobacteriaceae bacterium. Lineage (GTDB taxonomy): Bacteria > Actinomycetota > Actinomycetes > Mycobacteriales > Mycobacteriaceae > JBOFCS01. The sequence continues at coordinate 22,954 of JBOFCS010000171.1, forward strand.
GCCGTACTTATCTTCGGTCTGTACTGCGATTTCGACCATAGATAGCGAGTCAATATCGAGGTCGTCAACGAAGGACTTCTCGATGGTCACTTCAGATGGCTCAATTCCGGTAACCTCCTCGATGATCTGACCGAGTTCTGCGATGATGTCTTCCTGGCTGGTGGCCACGATGTGGCTCCCTTCATTTTCTGTTGGGTGAAACGGTGGTTAAACAGTGAAGCAATTCCAGAATTGTTAGATAATTTCTCATCATTCTGGGGTTGATCCGGTGGCATCTTGCCACACAGCAGAGACCTCAGCTGCTTGTCGGATCGGGGATGCTTGCATAAGCAAGCGCCTTAGGTTACCCGAGTTCAGCGACCTCGACTAAGTCATCAGGGGTTTTTAATGCGCGTGTCGGGACCCCGCGCATTTCTCGTTTTGCGATACCAACAAGTGCTCCGGCTGGAGGTAACTCGACGATAAGGCTGACCTGTGATTCCCGCAGGGTGGCGGTACACAGGTCCCATCGCACAGGTTGAGTTACCTGAGCGACGAGCTTGGCAATCGCATCAGCTCCTGAGCTGACCGGTTGCCCATCGGAATTAGACAACAAGACACGGACTGGATCTGCTGGCAACATTTTTGTTGCCGCCGCCGCAACTGCTTCCTGAGCTGACTCCATAAAATGGGTGTGAAATGCGCCAGCGACGGGGAGAGGTCGAATCCTAGATTTTTCTGGGGGATTAGCTGCAAGTTTTTCTAGCCCAGACAGTAGCCCGGCGGCAACAATTTGTCCTGCGGCGTTGCGATTAGCCGGAATGAGGTTAAGTTCATCAAGGCGGTGAAGCACGTCATTTTCATCTCCACCAAGTACTGCAGACATTCCAGTCGCTTGCAGGGAACAGGCCTTAGCCATCGCCGACCCACGTATTGCGGCTAAAGCGACAGCATCATCTGCCGAAATTACCTCAGCTATAGCTGCTGCTGCGATTTCACCAACTGAATGCCCGGCGGCGACAACATTGGTCAAGGCTATGCCACGGCTGAGGAGTTCTTCAAAAGCAAGCAGGGTAGCGGCAACCACCAAAGGTTGTGTCACAGCGGTGTCGGTGATTTCTTCAGCGGTAGCGGTTGTGCCTAGTCGTTCCAGATCGAGGCCAGAGGCTTTCGACCATAGTGCAACACGGTCAGCTGCGCCTGGAAGTTCAAGCCAGGTGCTGAGCATTCCTGGGGTCTGCGATCCCTGTCCGGGAGCTAGCAAAGCAATCACATGAATAAGAGAACACCGTCAAGCCACATTTTTAAGGTGTAAACAAGAATGAACCTTTGCCCTACTTTTTGTAGGTTTCTGACAAAAAGCCATGTCGGCGCTTCACATCTGCATTGATGCAAAATTTGTTACAAAATGAGGCGAAGGTCTCTTTTTCTCTTACATTGTGGCTTGCGGAAGTGATGTTCGTGAAATTACAGGCTCATCCAACCTGGGAATTCGGGCTGATTTTGAGAGACGCCCCACCGTTGACGCCACTCTGAGCACATAGGCATCACGAGCATTGGTGGGGTCTCGGCCCGTTATTTCAGCAATTTTCCTCAGTCGATACCGAACCGTATTTGGATGAACAAACAGCCCGCGTGCACAGGACTCGATGGCACCACCAGAATCGAGGTAGGCATCGAGAGTTTCAGCAAGGGCCCCTCCGGCGGTGGCGAGCGGGACGACAAAAAGGTCATTTAGTGCTAAAAGTGCAGCCGGATCACCCAACAAAGCTCGTTCAGGAAGCAGTTCTGAGGCAAATACCGGTCTGGGTGCACCACGCCAACCCTGTACGGCTTCCATTCCTGCTAGTGCTTCAACAGCACTGGCGTGTGCAGCGCCAAGTGTTGGCATGGTCGGGCCAATGACCACTGAGTCAGCGGAAAATGTTTCTAAAAGAGCCTGAAGAAAACTGTCACTGGTACTTAGCTTGCCATTAACTACACAGACAAGTCGGGTGCCTTGGACAACGGACAGTACTGCCCGCCCATGATTTTGGGCAATAGTGTGAATTGCAGCCGCAGTGGATACCCCGTGGTCAGGGGGAGGCGTTCCGATAAGAACTGTGGCTGCGGCAGCTGCATCCCAGTTTAAGGTGGCGGCACGGGAAAGCATGTCAGCACCGGTATCGCCGCGCACCACAGCGTCAACAACGAGGGCTTCCAGGCGAGTGTCCCAGGCTCCTCGGGATTCAGCCGCAGCAGCGTAGACTGAGGCCGCAGCAAACCCAAGGTCACGGCCGTAGCGGAGAATCGCTTCAGTAAGGGCAACTAGTTGCTCGTCATTTCTGGCCAAAAGTGGTAGCCAGTGTTCAAAAAATTCCATGGCAACCCGGACCATGTCGACTGTTTGTTTCAAAGTAATTCGGCGAGCCAGGTCTTGTGGCACAACTTGGAAGGCCTGGATAGTGAAACGAACATTGCCTTCAGGGTCATTGACCCACTCAACAAAATTTACTACCGCTGCTTGCACAACTAACTGCACACTTGCCCTTTGCGAGGCTTCAAGATCGGCAAAAAAAGGTAACTGATTATGCATAGAATGTACTGCCTCAGTCGACAGTCGACCTGAATATTGTTTTACTCTCCGCAATAAGGTGTCAGGCAGCGCTACCCGAGGATCCTTTTTTTCCTTTAGGGTGCGAAGTGGCGCTTTTTTGTCGATCATAGGTAAAAACTACGCCTACCTGTTGTGGGTACCTACTAAACCCTACGTTAGGCAACACCTGGATCTGAAGTTTGTTCTGGGGCAGCGAGGACATCGTCAATGTGATACCGGCTGGCGGCCTGTACGGGGATCGAGGTGTCCAGGACCCCCTGCTTGGCAAGAGAAGAAAGAACTGCTACCACAATTGATTCAGCGTCAACATTGTAAAAACGCCGAGCAGCTGGGCGGGTATCAGAAAATCCAAAACCATCAGTACCTAAAGTAGTGTAAGGACCAGGTACCCATTGTCGGATCAGATCTGGGACTGCTCGCATCCAATCTGATACGGCGATAAAAGGGCCTTGGGCGCCCGAGAGTGCGCGGGTGATGTAGGGGATAGGGGCAGGTTTACCCGGACTGTGGAGTGCTGCTCTTGCACTGGCTACTCCATCGCGATGTAGTTCACCCCAAGACGTGACTGACCAAATGTCGGCACTGACGCCCCAATCCTGTTCGAGCAATTCTTGTGCCTGTAGTGCTGCAACCATGGCTACACCTGAAGTGAGAATTTGCGCCCTCGGAGTGCTCTTGGTCATTTCGGGCCCAGTTTTGTAAAGGTAAATTCCCTTAAGAAGTCCCTGAACATCCAGATTGCTTGGTTGAGCTGGTTGAGGGTACGGCTCGTTGTAGATGGTGATGTAAAAGAAAATGTTTTCGGGGCTAGGACCATACATCCGGCTAAGGCCACTCTCAATGATATGAGCAATTTCGTAGGCAAAAGCCGGGTCATAGGTGACTGCTGCAGGATTGGTTATAGCCAACAGCTGCGAATGACCATCGGCATGTTGAAGTCCTTCGCCGGTGAGTGTGGTACGGCCAGCAGTAGCGCCTAACACAAAACCGCGGGCCATTTGGTCAGCGGCGGCCCAAAACCCATCGCCGGTGCGCTGGAACCCAAACATGGAGTAAAAAATATAGATGGGAATCATCGGCTCGTCATGAGTTGCGTAAGAGGTACCAACTGCAGTGAAAGATGCTGTAGAACCTGCTTCGTTGATGCCCTCATGGAGAATTTGTCCAACCTTGCTTTCTTTGTATGCAAGCATGAGATCGGCATCCACTGCGGTATAGAGCTGGCCGTTGCGGTTGTATATCTTCAAAGATGGGAACCAAGAATCCATCCCAAAAGTTCGAGCCTCATCCGGAATGATGGGCACAAATCTTTTCCCAATCTCACTGTCTCGCAAGAGTTCTTTGAAGGTGCGCACTATTGCCATGGTGGTGGCAACTGATTGTTTACCTGAGCCGGCTTTTAAGGGAGCGTAAACTTGTGAGTTGGGTAGAGCTAGCGGTTTAGTCAGTGTTCGACGCTCAGGAAGGAAGCCGCCAAGAGCTCGGCGGCGTTCAAGTAGATATTGAATCTCGGGGGCATCAACCCCGGGGTGGTAGTACGGAGGTAAGTAGGGATCATTTTCTAATTCTTGGTCAGAAATGGGAATGCGCTGAGTATCTCTAAATGCTTTAAGATCTTCTAGTGCAAGCTTTTTCATTTGATGGGTGGCATTTCTTCCTTCGAAATGTTTGCCAAGAGTGTAGCCCTTGATAGTATGCGCAAGAATAACCGTGGGTTGACCCTTATGCTCGGTGGCGGCTTGGTAGGCGGCAAAAACTTTGCGGTAGTCATGGCCGCCGCGTTTAAGATTCCAAATATCATCGTCTGAAAGGTTTTTGACTAGTTCTATGGTTCGTTGGTCTCGTCCGAAAAAATGATCGCGAACGTAGCCGCCGTCATTGGCTTTATATGTTTGGAAGTCACCATCGGGCGTGGTGTTCATAAGATTGACTAGCGCGCCATCGCGGTCGGCATGTAGCAGGGCATCCCACTCGCGTCCCCAGATTACTTTAATGACATTCCAACCTGCGCCACGGAAGAATGACTCTAACTCCTGAATGATTTTTCCGTTGCCACGAACTGGGCCATCCAGCCTCTGCAGATTGCAGTTTACAACAAAAGTAAGGTTATCTAATCCCTCGGTTGCCGCTACATGTGCGAGTCCTCGCGATTCTGGTTCATCCATTTCCCCATCGCCTAGGAAAGCCCAAACATGTTGTTGTGAAGTATCTTTAATGCCACGATCGTTGAGATAGTGATTAAATCTTGCTTGATATATGGCATTCATTGGCCCCAGACCCATGGATACTGTTGGAAATTCCCAGAATCCTGGTAAAAGTCGTGGATGCGGATAAGAAGGTAACCCACCACCGGCGTTGCTATGGCTGCGCTCTTGGCGAAATCCATCTAGCTGGTTAGCGGGAATTCGACCCTCAAGAAACGCACGGGCATAAATTCCAGGTGAAGCATGACCTTGAATAAAGATCTGATCGCCCCCGCTGGGATGGTTCTTCCCTCGAAAGAAGTGATTAAATCCAACTTCGTAGAGAGCCGCCGAGGAAGCATAGGTGGAGATATGCCCCCCCACGCCTACGCCCGGACGTTGTGCGCGGTGCACCATCATGGCCGCGTTCCAGCGAATCCAGGCTCGGTAACGTCTTTCAGTTTCTTCATCACCAGGAAACCACGGTTCATTTTCGGTGGGAATGGTATTGACGTAATCGGTAGAGGTTAATGCCGGGATGGCGACACGCTTGTCACTGGCTCGCTCCAACAACCTGAGCATGAGATAACGTGCGCGTTGTGGACCTGAGCGTTCAAGTAACTGATCGAAGGAAGCTATCCACTCGGTGGTTTCTTCGGGGTCAATATCGGGCAAGTAGGAGGCAACGCCTTCCCTGATGACACGTACTCTGTTTGGATCGGTAACGGTGGACATCACTGATCCGCTGATCGCGATATGTTGGGCTGGCGGGGTGACCTCAGGGTTGTTGGTCAAGTGTGGGCTGTTGGTTTCAGCGGACAATTTATGCTCCTCGGGGTGGGGGACGCACGGTACTGCGCCCGTATCCATGTAAAAACTTGCCCGGTAGGGCTGTTCTTCACATTGTCTAGTGTGTGTACGCGCCATTGTGCCGCATCATGGCGAACTTTGGCCTAGGTACTGGTCAAAAGTTACTGTTCTTCTTGTTTTCTGCATACTGCGGGAGTTGGTGTTCGGCGAGTCGGTATTGTTTGGCTAAGTGCACAGCAATGAGGGTGTGCCAGTAGCGGCATGACGTGTTGAGGGTGAGTGCTCAGAAGATCGCTCGCGCTTGTATCGGATGGCGTGTCGGCGGGTGCAGGACATCGGTATGCAGGGAGTGAAAGTGCAGAGAACTAGTGGTCAACCCCGATTGGTGCAGCGAGTACTAGCTGTTATTTCGGGTAGTGTAATTGTATTGGGAGCGGCGATTGGCTGTTCGGTTACCGTTGATGGCAATGCCAGGTATTCCTCTGCAGAAGTCACTTCATACAAGGTGGAAGTTTCAGCTTCACGGGTGAGTGCTTCTGCTGCCGCTGCTGCGCAAGAAGAGGAACGTAAACAAGAATTGGCACGGCAAGGGCTAAGAAACTTTTGTGGGGTTGTTGCTGAGGAAAATAAGCGAGCATCAGATGCTTATGGACCGTACATAGACACCTTTAACGCTGGTGGAAATGCTGATGCGTTGAGTGGACCGGCCATTGATGCGTTACGTAACGCGGCGCTAGCGGTCGAAGGCACAATTACTGCGACGTTAGCTCCCGAGGTCACCGTCCGGGCCCGTGATTACATGAATGTAGTCAGGAGGGTTGCTGACGTGATCGCTTCAAAAGCGCCTCTTGCTGAATTTAACCAGGCAATTCAGGCTTGGAATGGTACTAGTGACGGGCTATTTGGAGTATGTGCTGGCTAAAGCAGAAGCTTCAGGTTGCGCAAATTGTCCAGACCGTGTTCCCTCTGTGTTAGGACAACCGTTAGATTGACTGAGGCGTAACCAGCGTCGCAATCGTAGACAATCAGGAGGACATCACTGTGGTCGCTTCGGCGGACGCCCAGAGCTACGCTCTCAAACTTGGGATTGAGCAGGGTCAAGTTATTCAGGAGCTTGGCTGGGACGAAGATACCGACGATGCCCTGCGCGCTGCGGTCGAAGACGCGTGCGGATCGGAGTTGCTTGACGAAGATTCGGACGAAGTTATTGATGTTGTCCTATTGTGGTGGCGAGATGGTGATGGTGACCTCGTTGACGCATTGATGGATGCTATTGGACCATTGGCTGATGACGGAGTTGTGTGGGTGCTTAGTCCCAAGACTGGGCGTCCTGGGCATGTTTTGCCCAGCGAAATCGCGGAATCGGCCCCCACCGCTGGCCTAACACAGACCTCTGCGGCTAATTGTGGTGAGTGGACAGGAAGTCGTCTAGTTCAGCCGAAGGCTCGCAGTGGTAAGCGCTGAGCCGCTACCGGTTGGCGCAATAGCCCCGGATTTTACCTTAAAAGATCAGAACAACCAGGACGTAAAACTCTCTGATTTTCGCGGCCGCAAAAATGTGTTATTGGTGTTCTTTCCGTTAGCTTTTACAGGAACATGCACTAGCGAGTTGCAGCAGATTAGAGATTTCTTACCCAAGTTCCATAACGAGCGATCAGAGATTCTGGCAATTTCAGTGGGACCAGCCTCTACTCACAAGGTGTGGTCAGCTGAAAATGGGTATCTCTTCCCGGTTCTTTCTGATTTTTGGCCACACGGGCAAGTGACTCAGGCTTATGGGGTATTTAATGCCAAAGCTGGCTATGGAAACCGGGGAACTTTTGTGGTTGATACCGATGGAATTATCCGTTTTTCACAGATGCAAGGCCCTGGGCAAGCCCGTGACCAGGCGGCTTGGGAGATTGCGCTAAACACGCTAGATTCTTAGTGCTGGTTTTGTTCAGACAGAACCGCAAGGGCGTGTAGCTCAGTGGTAGAGCTCTGGTTTTACACACCAGCGGTCGGGGGTTCGAAACCCTCCGCGCCCACCAGTTTGTGCGGTTTCACCGCAAGGCACACACCCAGGTCCTGAGCTTAGGACTTGGGTGTTCGTGTACAGGTCTGCAGAAAGAGCGTGAACTGTGTCGTCACCCCTTATCGCACGAGCTGTCGGCATAGGGTTGGGTTATCTTGCTGACCGACTTTGGGCCGATCCGGTGCGCCTGCATCCGGTTGCGGGGTTTGGACAGGCAGCGGGCCATTTAGAGGGCATTGCTTACAAAGATTCTCGCTTGGCAGGAGTTGCCTATGCTTCAGTTCTGGTGGGGACAGCGGCAGCAGCTGGGTGGGCAGCGGAAAAGCGTTCGTTGCAATGTGGCTCGTTTGTGACGATTCTCAGTACCGCAGTGACAACGTGGAGTTGTCTCGGCGGTACCTCGCTTATCCGGGTGGGGGAGCAGATGGCTGTGCATCTGCGAGCTCAGGACCTTACTCAGGCTCGGGGGTTGTTACCTTCACTCTGCGGCCGAGATCCTGCGTGCTTGGATGCTCAGGGCCTTCTTAAGGCCACGGTTGAGTCGGTAGCTGAAAATACCTCAGACGCCGCTGTAGCCCCATTATTTTGGGTATCGGTGGGCGGAGTTCCGGGGATTGTGGCTTACCGGGTAATTAATACCCTTGATGCAATGGTGGGGTATCGCTCCACTCGGTATGTCAGATTTGGTTGGGCTGCGGCAAAACTCGATGATGTGGTCAACCTTGTTCCGGCTCGGCTATGTGGTTTGTTGACTGCAGTTGTTGCGCCAGCGGTTTCTGGCACATTCAGACAAACAATTCGTGCCTGGCGGCGGGATGCTGGACAGCATCCTAGCCCTAATGCCGGTGTTGTCGAGTCAAGCATGGCTGGTGCTTTAGGCATCACTTTAGGTGGACCAACTCAATATCCCTATGGTCTTGAAATCCGACCAAAATTAGGAAGCGGACCGACTCCTGAAGCTCCAGACTTGGAGCGGGTGCTGAGGCTATCGTTGATTGTGCAGCAGACTAGTGTGGTGTTATCAGCGTTTGCTGCCATAGCGGTCGGCAAGTTTTTCCGCACGAGTGACTAATGGGGATACCGTTGTAGTTTCTGATTGGTCGGTAGGCTTAGAACTATGAGATATCTTGCGTTGCTTACGTTCTGTAAGTTCAGCTCGCAAAAAATAGGCAAACCCCAAGGGTGCCATTATTCCAAAAGCTATCCACTGCAATCCATATGACAAGAATGGTCCAGATTCAAGCTGGGGGAGCGGAATGGCCTCCAAGCCTCCCGGTTGGTTTTCTGAGAGTTGTAGGTAGCTGTTCGTGGTGTCAACGCCAGTAATGGCAGAAATCTGACCACTATTTATGGAATAGACTTGGGTAACACCGTTTTCCATAAAAATATCTTTGTTAGTAACAACCGCTTCAGGCATACGAATTCTAGCTTGCACGGTGACGTGGTCGGTTGGGGCCGGCGCAATAATGGGAATTTGTGAACCGCTGGGATGCCTAACATAACCTCGGTTGATGAGTACGGTAAGTCCATCATCAGTGCGGAAAGGTACAATAACTTCAGTTGAGGGTGAGTCCTGCGCGGCTCGCAGTCGAACCAGTACTTGCTTTTCTCTGATATATGTACCGCTAATAATGACTTTTTGCCACTCATTATCACTATTAAGTTCACCCCTTTTTAATACTTCGCCAAGGGGGATTGCGGGGGCATCAACGGATTTGGAAATCAATGAGTTGCGTTGTGAAGTAGCCGTATTCTTATGGAGTTGCCAGGGAGCAAGAACGGTAAAACATAAATAGGCAAAAGAAAGCACAATTATTGCAAGGATTAGCCATCCGGGCCGCAGCAGGAACGACAGTCTTCGCACTTTTATACCGTACCTACTCTCGCCTACTCAGTGTGTTTTGCACCCAGGAATGAACCCCCGGAAGTGCAGCTTGGATAAGGCGGTACACCGCGTCGAAGTCATCAAGGTCGCCGTAATAGGGGTCGGGGACATCAAGTTGTTGGCTATCTGAAACTTCGATGGTGGTGTCAAACGACCTAAGCAACCGTAACCGACTTTGAGCCACACCTAACTGATCAAGGGTTGCGGCATGGCTGCGGTCCAGGGCAATAACAAGATCAGCATTAAGGTGGTCACTATTGACCTTTGTAGCACTGTGTCCGGGCGCTAAGCCATGATTTTGCAGCACCGTCCTAGTTCGGTAATCAGCTTCATCGCCGACGTGCCATCCTCCGATTCCGGCGCTGGTAACCCGTACTTGTTGATCCAGAGCGCATTCCTGGATTTGGTGGGCAAACATTTTCTCAGCCATCGGGGAGCGGCAGATATTGCCCGTGCAAATAAATGTTATGTGTAGGCGGTGATCAGACATTGTAGCTCCTCATCAGTCACTAGCTGGGCTAGTACCTTAGCCTAGGGGTTAAGTGATAAGTATGTAGTGGTGTGACAATGGAATTTGATGAGCACTAGGCTCAGGGGGTGACCTCGGTGCCGCTTAGCTTTGAGATACCTGGTTCTGAGAGGCTTAGCCCGGAGGCGCTTCGGTACCACGGGGATGATGACGTAACGCCTGACTTAGTTGATTTTGCCGTTAATGTCCACGATGTGGCGCCACCAGTATGGTTACATGACCGTCTTGTCTTGAGGTTGAAAAGCTTAGGTCGGTACCCGGGTGTGGTTGATGCCGCGCGTGCTTGCGCTGAGGTTGCTAGGCGGCATGGACGAGAACCTGAGAGTGTGCTGTTGCTTGCTGGTGCCGCTGAAGGATTTTCTTTGCTGCCTAAATTATTACCCAGGTTAGTCGCCTTGGTTCAGCCGAGTTTTACCGAACCGGAATTAGTTTTCCGGCAAGCGAATATTCCTATTACTCAGGTGGTTCTCCCGGCACCGTTTGTTTTCGCACCACAGTTAGTCCCAGAGGAAGCGGATTTGGTGCTCCTGGGGAACCCCACAAACCCGACCTCAATTACCCATTCGCGCAAGGATATTCTTGACCTGCGTCGTCCGGGGCGCATTATTGTGGTTGATGAAGCTTTTGCAGATACCGCAGTGCAGGAGCCGCAATCTTTGGCTGCTGTAAACGACCCAGCAATAGTTGTAATTCGGAGTTTGACTAAGACCTGGTCGCTCGCCGGGCTTCGGGCTGGCTATTTGCTTGCTGCTCCGCA
>JBOFCS010000191.1:0-13113 GCA_051646185.1 Mycobacteriaceae bacterium
CATGATCTGACTCAGGTGGTACACCCGGTACGTACTGCTTGCGCTGCTGGTGCTCGCACACTGATCCTCACCAATGCTGCTGGTGGTATTCGAGAAGACCTGACGGTAGGACAAGCCGTACTCATTAGTGATCACCTCAACCTCACAGCCCGATCCCCATTAGTCGGCGGCGAATTTGTTGACTTGGTTGACGCCTACTCCCCTAAGCTTCGAGCCTTGGCTCAAAAAATCGACCCAACACTTACCGAAGGGGTGTACGCCGGATTGCCTGGACCACACTATGAAACCCCGGCTGAGATAAAAATGTTGCGTATTCTCGGTGCGGATTTAGTCGGCATGTCTACGGTGCATGAAACTATTGCCGCTAGAGCCGAAGGTGCACAAGTACTGGGGCTTTCGCTGGTTACTAATTTAGCTGCAGGCATCACCGGCGATCATCTTGATCATCAGGAAGTATTGCAGACTGGTAAAGAGGCTGCCCACCAGATTGGCAGGTTTCTCCATACTTTAGTGGGACAACTATGACTTTCTCGGACAAGCAAGTTGAGGAAAGAGTTGCTCAATGGATAGTCAATGATCCCGATCCAGCAACCCGGAATGAACTAGCTGAATGCAGCAAAGAAGAATTGGCTCAACGATTTTCCGCTACCTTAACCTTTGGTACAGCAGGTCTACGCGGGCCTATTCAAGCCGGGCCGATGGGTATGAACTTAGCAGTGGTTATCCGCACTAGCGCCGGAATCGTTCGGGTGCTAGCTGATCGTTGCCTCTCCGGTGGAAAAATTATTGTTGGCTACGATGCCCGCCATCGCTCCGCTGAGTTTGCTCAGGCAGCAGCGGAAGTTTTTACCGCAGAAGGATTTTCAGTAACATTATTTTCTGAACCGCTCCCTACCCCCGTTCTAGCTTTTGCTGTTCAAAAAACAAAAGCTGTTGCTGGCATACAGATTACCGCTTCACATAACCCCGCAACCGATAACGGGTACAAAGTATATTTTTTTGGTGGAGCGCAAATCATCTCACCTACCGATCGAGAAATTGAGACTGCCACAGCAAAAATGCCTGGCGCTGTGCATATTCCCCGAGTACCCGTGGAGTCGGTTGATACCGGACTTATGGATCAATATGTTGATTCAGTGGTTGCTCTTGCTGACTCTTCAGCAAAAAATCTGCGTATTGCTTTTACCGCTTTACATGGCGTAGGCGGTAAAACAGCTATGAAAGTTTTTGCTGCTACTGGTTTTACTGATGTCCATACTGTTTCCAGTCAATTTTCTCCCGACCCCCGTTTTCCTACCGTAGCATTTCCCAACCCTGAGGAACCTGGAACTACCCAGGAACTTATAGATCTTGCCGAATCGATAGATGCCAATATTGCCATCGCTTTTGACCCCGATGCTGATCGCTGCGCAGTCGGTGTACCAGATAAGGGCCGCTGGCGGATGCTCAGTGGTGATGAGACCGGCATACTTATCGGTGAATACCTCCTACGCAATAGTCCACCTGCATCAGTTGTTTCTAGCACTATCGTGTCCTCACGAATGCTGTCCGCTCTTGCCGAAAGTCGAGGAGTTACCCATGTAGAGACACTCACCGGATTTAAATGGTTAGTGCGGGCCAGCGAATCTCACTTACTCTACGCGTATGAAGAAGCTTTAGGGTACTGTGTTGATCCACAATCTGTTCGAGATAAAGATGGCATCTCAGCAGCAGTGATGATATGCAAGATTGCCGCCGAATTGCACACACAGAACCACACTCTTATCGATGAACTCGATCGGTTGGCAGTTGAGTTTGGGGTGTACCAGACTAGCCACGTTTCCCAGCGATTCGCTAATGCTAATAGCATTACTGCATTACTGGAATCCATTCGAGCCCAAGCTCCAACTACACTTGCCGGATTTTCCATAGGTATGGAAGATCTCTTACTGCGACGTGGACAGCAACGCACCAATGCTCTTATCTTAATGGGGAACTCCGGGGATTCTTCGGTTCGTATTATTTTTCGCCCCTCGGGAACTGAACCAAAACTTAAGTGCTATATCGAAGTACACGAACCAGTACAAGATAAGAACGATCTTAACCGAGCCAGACAAATTGCTACCATAACTAGTAGCACAATTGAGAATTACCTAGTCGATTTGGTGAAAAGTTTTCAGGGGCTTCACTAACCCCGACATAACCGTCCTCCAAAGTTAGCACTCATCTAGGTTCACTCCTCCAAAAGTATTGGCGTATCTTTCTTGAGAACCTCACCTCGAAAAAACTCCGGCCGCAATCGTGACATCACAAACATCAGCATCACACCTAATAACACAATGCCAACCCCAATAATAAATACTGTTCCCACACCCCATAACGAAGACCCACTGCCAAATTCAGGGTCCCAACTATCCACAGCGGTCTGAAGCATCACCACAAAAAGCACCACACCACCTGATAAAGGCGCAGCTAGTTTAAAAACAAAATTTCGGATTGAAGAAAATAATTCACTTCGGAAATACCACACACAAGCAAAGGCAGTTACCCCGTAGTAAAAACAGATCATCAACCCCAAAGCCGCGATTGTATCGTTGAGCACACTATCGCTAATAATATGCATAACAACGTAAAAACCTCCCGAAGCAATACCTGCAACTACTGTGGCGAAGCCAGGGGTACGGAAACGTGGACTAATACTGGAAAATTTAGCCGGAAAAGCTTGATAATGCCCCATTGCTAGCATTGTTCGTGCTGGTGAAATAAATGTTGACTGTAATGACGATGCTGAACTACTCAATACTGCTAGCGATAACAATATTGCAAAAGGACCCATAACCGGAGAAGCAAGAGCGGCAAAAACATTGGCCGAGGTTTCCTCATTTCCTAAACCAACACCACTGTCTCCTGTTCCAGCAAAATCTAAGGTAACTACTGCAACAAGCAAATACACTGCCAGCACAATAATAACTACCAACGTTGCAGCCCGCCCCGGAGTTTTTGCTGCACCGCTCGTCTCCTCATTGATTGTTAAACACACATCCCAGCCCCAATACACAAAAATTGACAGTGAGAGGCCGGCAGCAAAAGCCGAAAAAGACTCAATACCAAAGGGATTAAACCATTCAAAGCTAAAGCTGGTTTCCTGATCCCCCTCCGCATGAGCGATTCGCCAAAAACCTGCAACGATAAACCATACTAAAATTACCATCTGAAAACCAAGCAAACTGTACTGCACAATTTTAGTTTCTTGCATACCTCGATAGCACAACAACACTGATGCAGTAACAAAAACTAAGCAAGTAACAATATTCACGAGCTTATTAGCAGCTAAATCTGCCAATGAGTCATTATTAAATGCCTGCGCGATAAAAAGATAGAAAAAATCTACCGCTACACCGGCAAGATTGGATAAAACAATAACTGTGGCTGCGATCAACCCCCATCCCCCAAGCCAACCGATATAAGGACCAAATGCCTTAGTGGCCCAGGTAAATGAAGTTCCACTATCTGGGGCTACTGCATTAAGCTCTCGATACCCCAAGGCGACAAGCAACATAGGGATGAAACCAACAATAAAGATAGCGGGTAAATGCACCCCCGTTTCAGTTGCAGTGGGGCCAAGCGAAGCAGTAAGCGTATATGCCGGAGCTATACAAGAAATACCAAGAACAACACTGCCAAGTAAACCAATTTGACTGGCAGAAAGCCCTTTTGATGTTGGGCTTGCTGGAACATTCTCCCTAATAGACATGATCAGTTCAGCTCCATTTCAGTCATTGGCTGTAGTCGGCGATAGATTTGCCGACGGAACAACAATCATCGGTACTGGCAATACCCGCAACATCTTTGAGGCGGTTGAACCTAGAAAAACCCGACGCGGTGATGCCAGTCGACTAGACCCGACTACTACAATATCTCCGCTGTGCCATTCTAGGGAGCTCACCGCATCTTCAATACTCGAACCATCGGCAACAAGCACAGTAACCGAAACTTCCTGGGGCAGAGACTGTTGTGCAAGCTCTAACTGCCGTTGTGCAGTAGCAACATTTTCTTTCCGCTCCGCCAGATCTGAAGTAGTTTCACCAATCTTTCGATCAAGCGACACAAGAGATAACAACCGTAACGGAGCAAGCGAAAGTTTACACAGTGTATACGCAGTTCCTAGCAGAGCTTCCGAACCGGACTGCGAACCAACGGCACAAGTTACCTCGCGCAAAGTAGGTGCAGATCCATGCCTAAATCCCTTGGGAGCAAGGGCCAAAGATACTGAAGCGCAATGCAATAATTCATTACTAATCGACCCAATTGAGTGCCTCCCAAGCAAACCATCATGTGCAGCACCAACAACTATCATATCGGCACAAAATTCTTCTGCAGCTGCAAGAAGTCCCGCTGCAAATGAGTCGTCATAGCGAATATGAGTGCGCACCAAAATTTTATGATCAACTGTTAGCTCAGCTTCGGCAAGCCATTGTTGGGCTTGCTTATGCAAAATTGATTCATAGGAGATATCGGCTGGTGCCTTGGCCGCCACCGGCTGCTCTGGTGGTAATACTAAACATATATCCAAAGAAGCACCTAAAGACTGGGCCAACTGTACCCCCAGCGCAAGCCCATCATCACCACTTGGTGTTGCAAGATAACCAACAATCAGGCGCATCAGTATCTCCAATTCTGCAATGCCTTGTCACATGGTTAATGCGATATATTTTGTTTCTAAATATTCTGCAATGCCTTCAGTCCCCCCCTCACGTCCAAAACCTGACTGTTTCACTCCACCAAATGGTGCAGCAACATCAGAAATCACACCGCGATTCACCCCTACCATGCCTGCCTCCAGTGCCTCACTAACACGCAAGGCTCGATCAAGATTTTGAGTGTATATATAGGCGGCAAGACCAAATTCAGTTCGATTTGCTGCTGCAATGCCTTCCTCTTCAGTATCAAAACCACAAATTGCAGCGACCGGACCAAAAACCTCTTCAGAAAGAATCCGCGAATCAGCGGCCACATTATCTAAAACTGTGGGCTCAAAATAATACCCAACCCCAGCTAAAGCTGAACCTCCAGTACGGACTACTGCACCTTTACTCACAGCATCATCCACCAATTCAACAACGGTAGCTACCTGATCAGAATTAATAAGCGGGCCGATTTGAGTAGCCGGATCAGAACCAGGCCCCAACCGTAACGCTCCGATGCGCTCGGTTAATTTTACAGTGAACTCCGTCTTAACCGATTGCGCAACATGAAATCTATTTGCCGCGGTACAGGCTTCGCCGCCGTTACGCATCTTTGCGGCCATTGCTCCATCGACTGCAGCATCAATATCGGCATCTTCAAATACAATAAACGGAGCGTTGCCACCCAATTCCATCGAAGTTCGAAGCAGTTTTTCTGCTGATTCTTTGACTAAAAGCTTTCCTACCGCTGTTGATCCGGTAAAAGTGATCTTCCGTAACCGATCATCAGCAATCAGCGGAGCAGTAAGTTCGGCAGCAGTTGAGGTTGGCAATACTGATAGCACTCCTGCCGGCAATCCAGCATCAGCAAAAACCTCCCCTAGTAGCAACATTGTTAGGGGAGTGTCTTCGGCAGGTTTAACAATAACGGTACAACCAGCAGCTAAAGCAGGACCAATCTTCCTAGTTCCCATTGCCAAAGGAAAATTCCACGGAGTTATAGCCAAGATGGGACCAACTGGCATTTTTGTCACAAGGATTCTTCCCATGCCCGCAGGTGCTGTGGTGTACCTGCCCTCAATACGTACCGCCTCTTCACTAAACCAGCGCAAAAATTCAGCACCATATGTAACTTCAGAATGACTTTCCGCCAAGGCTTTACCCATTTCCAGGGTGATCAGCTGAGCAAACTCTTCTGAGCGCTCCATCAGTAGCTGCCACGCTCCTCGTAGTATTTCAGCGCGGGTACGGGGAGGAGTTTTTGCCCATTGTCGCGCCGACGCACAGGCCGCATCAAGAGCTGCAAGCCCATCTTCAATCCCGGCATCAGAAACTGAAGCAATAACTTGCTCTGTCGCTGGATCAATGACCGAAAAAGTGGTACCTGATACCGCATCAACCTGTTTTCCGTTGATCCAGAGTTTCTTTGGTACCCGACTTAGTAGGTCTGATATTTCATTGGACATTAGCTAGTACCGTCCTGTTCCTTGCTAGCCAGTGAACGAACTACTCTGTCGATCACATCAAGGGCCTCAGATAATAATGTCTTGCTGATAACTAGTGGCGGAAGTAACCGAATAACATTTCCAAATGTTCCGCAAGTTAATACAATGACTCCAGATGAAAGACAAAGATCAGCAATAGACTTTGCTATTTTTTGATCAGGTTCTGTTGAACCACGGTGCACAAATTCCATGGCAATCATCGCTCCTCGACCTCGAATATCGCCTATGATGCCTACTTCCGCTGCTAAAGTTTTTAGCCGTGGGAAAACAATATCTTCAATCTGCTGAGCGCGTAGCAAAAGATCGTAATCTTTCATATAGTCAATCGTTGCCAATGCAGCAACACAAGCCACTGGATTACCGCCGTATGTGCCACCAAGACCACTCGGATGGACGGCATCCATTAATTCTGCGCGGCCCGTTATCGCTGCCAAAGGTAAACCACCCGCTATTCCCTTAGCCATTGTTACAATATCTGGGACGATATTTTCGTGGTCACAGGCAAACCAGCTTCCTGTCCTGGCAAATCCGCTTTGCACTTCATCAGCGATAAAAACTACGCCATTTTCCTGCGCCCAGTGCGCAAGAATTGGCAGAAAACCCTCGGCGGGCACAATAAATCCACCTTCACCTTGGATTGGTTCTATGATAATAGCTGCTACCGAATCTGCACCTACCTGCCTTTCGATTGATGCAATAGCCCGTTGCGCAGCTTCCGGTCCAGTAAGTCCATCACGATAGGGATAAGACATTGGTGCCCGGTAGATTTCAGGTGCAAAAGGGCCAAAATGGGCTTTATAAGGCATCGCCTTAGCTGTCAACCCCATCGTTAAATTTGTTCGACCATGGTATGCGTGGTCAAAAGCAACAATTGCGTTTCGCCCTGTGGCTGAGCGTGCTACTTTGACCGCATTTTCTACTGCTTCTGCGCCGGAATTAAATAACACCGAACGTTTTTCGTGATTACCTGGAGTAAGTTCTGCTAATTGCTCAGCTACTGCAATATACGATTCGTAAGGCGTTACCATAAAACAGGTGTGCGTAAAGCTTTTCAGCTGATGGGTAACCGCGGTTGCCACTTCAGCATTACTGGCACCAACTGTCGTCACTGCAATACCCGAACCCAGGTCAATCAGTGAATTTCCGTCAACATCAACAATAATCGCACCACTAGCATCTGCTGCATAGAGTGGAACCACTGAAACTACCCCTGCTGAAACAGCATTGCGTCGACGAACTGCAAGTTCTGTTGATACTGGACCAGGAAAATCAGTGACCATCTTACGCACCTGCGGCAACCTACACTCGAGATCAAGCAATGCCATCACCGGCTAACGAAGACATCACATGCTTGATGCGTGTGTAATCCTCCACCCCGTAGGCCGATAAATCCTTCCCGTATCCCGAATACTTAAATCCGCCATGCGGCATCTCCGCAACCAATGGAATATGGCAGTTAATCCATACACAGCCAAAATCTAAATCAATGGAAAACCTTTGGGCACGAGCATGATTGTTAGTCCATACACTTGATGCTAAGGCAAATTTAACATCATTAGCCAAAGCGATTGCTTCCTGCTCACTGGAAAATGATTGCACGGTGATTACTGGGCCAAAAATTTCCTCCTGAACTACGTGGTCCTGCTGTTTAACACCGGTGATAACTGTTGGTGCAAAATAATATCCACTGTCACCCACTCGATGCCCCCCAGCAACAACTGTGGCATGATCAGGCAATGTTGCAATAACCTCACTTACTTTATTGAAGTGATTGATGTTATTTAGTGGACCGTAAAAGGCATCAGGATCATCCGGCAAACCCGGTTTCAGCTGTCCAGCCTTACTGACGAGCTCAGTAACCAACTGATCATGTATCGATTCATGCACTAGCACCCTAGTAACAGCTGTACAGTCTTGTCCGGCATTAAAATATGCCGCTTCAGAAAGTGCCGCAGCAGTTTTCGATATATCAACATCATCAAAAATCACGGCCGGGGCCTTACCTCCAAGCTCTAAATGTGCCCGTTTAAGCTGTTGCGCTGCCGATGCTGCAACAGCCACACCAGCCCGAACTGAGCCCGTGATCGAGACCATAGCAATATCTGGATGTTGCACCAGTGTGGCACCGGTTTCTGCGTCACCTAAGACCACATTGAATACCCCATCAGGAAAGATGCCCTGGCTTAATTCGGCAAGAATTAACGTACTTTCCGGCGTGGTATCACTAGGTTTGAGAACAACAGTATTGCCTGCGGCTATAGCCGGGCAAATTTTCCAAATCGCCATCATAAATGGGTAATTCCATGGCGTTACCTGCCCAACAATACCCACCGGTTCTCGACGAAGCGAAGAAGTGAAACCTTCCATGTATTCACCGGCAGATTTTCCTTCTAAAAGCCTTGCCGCACCTGCAAAAAATCTCACTTGATCAGCTGAGACGCTTACCTCTTCACTAGCTATCATCGCCTTGAGCTGTCCGGTATTTCGACTTTGCGCCTCAACAATCCGATCGCTATGAACTTCAATCGCATCAGCTAATCGCAGCAGCGCTTGCGCTCGTGTCGAAGGCGTAGTTCTACGCCAGGACAAAAAGGCGGTCTTAGCGGCAGAAACTGCGGCGTCAATATCTGCTCCTTCAGAAACCGGCGATACCGCTACTACGCTCTCGTCCACAGGGCTAATGACATCAAGTGTTCTCACGCCTTGTGCTTGTACAAAAGTGCCGTTGATAAAATTCGGAAGTGGGCTGACAAGCGAAGCAGGCATCTGCAATCCTCTCAAGGTGGGGAAACATTCGGTATAGCCGAGCCGTATGAACAGAATGTCCTTCTCCCCACCATTGCGCATCTGACATTTTGTCTATTCTTTATCGCTCAAACCAGACATATTGTCAGGTAAGATTGACTGATGAGTGTGACTCTTCGATGGCTCCTCAGGCAAAAAGATCTCAAACTGATTAATCATGCTGACAAAAGCCAACTAGATCGGAGAATTAATTTTGCCCAAACAACCGAACTTCAAGATCCTCGACAGTGGCTATCCGGCGGAGAGTTGCTTCTTACCACCGGGCTGCGACTCCCTCTGTCCGCCTCCGGTCGTGCGGTCTATATTGAACGACTTGCGGCAGCCGGGGTATCAGCATTGGGCTTCGGCACCGGACTTTCCCACCCCCATATCCCTACTGACATGCTGAACTCCGCGCGTCAATTACATTTCCCTATTGTCGAAGTTCCCTTGGAAATTCCATTTGCCGCAGTAACACGCGCAGTCATGGCTCGATTATCTGAATTGCAGTACGAATCAACCCTAAGAGTATCCATAGCCCAACCCCGAATGACCCGAGCTGCCGCACGCGGAGGGCCAGCTGCAGTCACCAAAGAAGTTGCATTAGCGACAGGGTCCACTGCTGTACTTTTTGACGACACTCTAAAAGTTATTTCAGTCCACCCGGAAAGCCCAACAAAAAATCTTGAAAAAGAAGTGGCCGAATTAATCAAAGCTGGTGCAGAAAAATATAATTCGGGGGTTTCTGTCACTTCATCTGGGCGGGCAATATCGGTACATAAAGTTGCAGCAGGATCAGTGACTCACGGTTACCTTGCGCTTATCCGGGACACTGGGCTGAGCAATCTGGACAAAATCCTACTGGGACACGCCACCTCACTACTAGCCCTTGATTACGAAAAGCCCGAGCGATTACGCAAGGCGCAAACCGCATTAAATTCTTCTTCTCTGCGAATTGCCTTGTCTCAAAATCTTATTGATGAAGAAATTATTGGATACTTAACTCAAGCGGCAGATAGCAACCAAGAGATTCGAATACTCCAGATAACTGGGGAACCTCTCAACTCCGCTATCGGAGTGCTTGATCATGCTTTTAAAGAACTGCATCGACCTTTCTTTATGCGAGCAAATGCACACGAGCTACTTGTACTTCTGCAGGGTAAAGATAACGTCGATACCATCGAGCAACTGATCCGGGGACTCCCCACGGCAAAGAGTCACACCTTACGCCTAGGGGTCAGCTCAGCCCACCCAGTGTCCACCTTGTCACTGGCTGTTGAACAGGCTCGCTCGGCCAGCGCTTTCTCGGCAAACGGCGCACCAGTGTTTTTTAATTCGGCAATCGGTGGAGGTCTCCTCGCTGATCCGCACACACACAAACTTTTAGAAAAAATAGCTCGTGAACGACTGCATCCACTTTTCGAACGAGACCAACAGCAGAACACCGGACTTGTTCACACGCTTCGAATTTATCTGCAAGCACACGGCAACTGGGCCGTTTCGGCCGAGGAACTCGGCGTACACCGACACAATTTGAGATCCCGAGTTGCTCGCATAAACGAGTTGTTGGACCTTGATCTCAATAATGCAGGGGTTCGCGCTGAACTTCTCCTTGCACTCATGGCTCTAACTTGACAGCACCCTATCGAGTCACAATCACCAAGCAGTTCCCTAGCGCGGACCAAACTGGCGATCACCAGCGTCACCTAATCCTGGAACAATAAATGCATCAGCATTTAGTTCGCGGTCAATTGTTGCTGTCACCACTCTAGTGACTAAACCGGTGGATTTCACTGCAGCTATCCCCTCTTCTGCGGCAACAGCACACACCACAGTTATCTCAGAAGCGCCACGAGAAGCCAGCATCTTAACGGTGTGCACCATCGAACCACCCGTGGCAAGCATGGGGTCAAGTACAAGAACTGACCACGCCGACAAATCTTGCGGTAAAGATTCCAGATAAACCTTCGGTAAGTGCGTAATTTCATCGCGGGCTAATCCAACAAACCCAACCCTAGAGTTGGGCAACAATGCTTGGGCCGCGTCGAGCATTCCTAAACCCGCTCTCAGCACCGGTACTAATAACTGCTGATCAGCAAGCTCCCAGCCCTGCGTTTCCGCCAGTGGGGTCTGCACGATCTGAGGGGCCACCGCCGCTGTCCGCAGGGATTCATAGATGAGCATGGTGGACAATTCATGCAGCACAGTACGAAAAGTTGCGTTACTGGTACCTCTATCGCGTAAAGTCATCAAACGAACGGCAACAAGCGGGTGGTCGACAACCATGGTTTCCATAACAAAATAGGGTATGCGAAAAAATTTTAAAAAAAGTTTTAAAAAAATGGAACCAATTGGCCACTTCTAACGTCTAACGTAATTAGTTAGACCAAAACCGACAAGAGTGGGGATGAAAATGACTGGAATAGTCTCAGCACAAACAGACGGCATCAGGGCTTTTGGTGCAACAGCAACAACTATGGGTGGCGCCCTTATCGCTACCGGAGCCACTGTTGGCGCCCTTTCCGCCGCAGTACTTACACCTGTCTTTGGATTGATCGGAGCTGATTTCCTTGCGGTCTTCGGAACCGCGCAGGCAAAGCAGTCACTGGCAATCACCACCTTGGGTGGGGTATTTGTTGCAGCGGGCGAAGCAGCCGTATCCAATGCCAATACTTACGATCAGATCGATAACAAAAACGCCGATATTCTTAACGCACATATCGCAGGGATGGGGGCCTAGTTATGCTGAGTATCGATGCACTAGTACGGCCGATCAATCAGCTCATTGAAACCTTTGGTACTGGCATTTCCGCTGGTCCAGGCCCGGAGTTTAATCCTCCCGAGCTATTGGCCGGCTCAGCTCAGGCCATGACCGAAGTGTTCTCTATGGGTACCTCTGCTATTAGCGAAGTTGCCGGGATATGGTCAAGTTTAGCTGCTGAAGCAGCTATCGCTCGGACTACCGAAGCCCAAGCGGCGTCGGCAGAACTGAGTACTCGCAGCGAAGATATGGGTATTGTCGTCGCTGCCGCTATGGAAACCGTGGCTCGTGGTGTCGCCGAGCTCGAAGGTGTTGCCGCTTCGTTTATTGCAATAGCCATTGCAGCCTCGCCCACTCTTGCCACCCCTCCTGGTCAAATGGCATTAATCGCCACTGCCCTTGAACACCTTGGACAGGCCTTGGCTATTGTCGCTAAGATCAGGGCCGAGCTCACCGTGCACACTGCCGAGATGTCTAAGCACATCCCAGACATACCACTCCCGCCAGCTCCCAATCTTGATGGGCTGAGCTCGCTGCTGAGCACACATGCAGCTTCAGCGCCGAGTGCACCAACAATTCCGCAAAATGCTTCACTACAAAGCCTGGCCTCTGGGGCACACACCCCGAGCGCTCCTAGTGCCGCGACCCCTGGACATACCTTTACCGGGGCACCTATGGGCAGCGCAGGCGGCCGTCGCTCCAACGCAATGCGTGGCCCCAGCAATTACAGTGGCCCAAGCCAACCCGCCAGCCATGCAAAACCTCGAAACACCAGCGTTGACCCACGCGAGTATGGGGCTGGAGTTCAGGTGTATCTACCAGATGGCAGTACTGCCATGGCACCAAACGCAGCAGCTGCCGATGCTGTACGTAACGCGCTAAGCCAACAAGGCGTTCCCTACGTGTGGGGTGGCAATAACCCTGGAGTAGGCCTGGACTGCAGCGGTTTGACTAAGTGGGCATACGGCGAGGCCGGAATTGAACTACCACGGTTGGCACAAGAACAGGGCATTGGGGCTCAAGTTGACCCTGGGAGCCTACTTCCTGGTGACCTCGCAGTCTGGGATGGCCACGTGGCTATGGTGATCGGAAACGGCCAAATGATTGAAGCAGGAGATCCTATCCAGGTTGGCCCAATCCGAACCAGCAATATTGGAATGGGTTTCTACGGCTTCTACCGACCAACCGGATAGGAGTCTGTCATGGCTAATCCACAACCCGTTGGCATGAAAATATCAAATCGAACCGGATCAATCACCGCAACAATCTCCGAACAGGGTCTGCCTCTGCGTCTTCAGATTGAACAAAGTGAGATGTCCTATGGTGCAGAGGCACTTGCCCACAAAATTTTGCAACTATGCCGGCAGGGCGCGGCTAGATGTGGCGCCACACAGCGCGA
>JBOFCS010000204.1:0-4383 GCA_051646185.1 Mycobacteriaceae bacterium
TACCTGCGCGTTTCACCTTCGTTTACGAGAAGACCGATGGCGAGTGGAAGATCAAGGAGCACCACTCATCCAAGATGCCACAGGGCTGACCGCCTAAACATCGAAGGCACCGACGGCAAACGCGGTAAACAGCCGAGGATGAGCGGACAGGGCAAGCGAAAAAGCATGGCGGGGCCAATTGCTCACACTGCCCCGTCACACCACAAATACGACGACCGCAACACTCCGCGTTAGCGAGGGATAAAGCAGGATGCCTCTAAGACTTTCGCGGCATCCTGGATACGTCCGGTGTAGTTGTCGTTGACTGCTTTCATATCGGAAATTTTCACTGTCGCATCACGGTATTGATCGGGGATCGCCTTGCCCTGCTGCCCTCTTTCCGCATAAATACTAGCCAAAGCTCTTGTTTGTTGCTGAACATACGAGGGAGTCATCTCCTGTGCTTTTGCCTCAAGAATGTCAGAAATTTCACTAAAACCATTAATCTGAATACGTAAAGACTCAGCACCAATAGCACGTACTGCAGGATCAACGTCGAGAAGATTATCCGTGTCTGGGAAATCAACAGCTTTTGCAGCTGCCTCAGATTTGGTAAGCACATCCTCAACCAAAGCTTTGGCCCACAACAGTTTATGACAATCTTGCACCGTATCCAACGCTATTGTGACCGTTGCCGGAGTTTCTGGCTGCTCAGCAGTAGCGCAAGCACTGAGAGTGCTCATCCCAACCCCGATACCTGCGATAAACACCATTGCTTTGTGTGTATTCATTATTTTCCTTATTTATCCGATTAACACAACATTCTTAATTACGATTCTTAACCGTACTCACTAGCGAATTAAGTTTCATCCCAAGAAAACTCATCAGCACCAGGTATGCGATAAGGCTCAGCAGCAACCAACCACACCTTCATCCGATCCAACATCGCCTCAAGAACCACGCGATCATGAAAAGACGTAGAAGGCAAAGCCAAAGCCCGCTCCGCTATCTGCACATAAATACCACGCACCCCTTCCCACATAATCCGTTCCGCTGTCCAGGCACGCGGGTCCAAAAGATAACAGGTCAAACCCAGATCCTTCTCAATAAAACGGGCAATGACCTGAGCATTAGCTTCATCCAACCGTAAAAAATCTACCGTCCATCGCCCCGTGTCGATCACCCGATTCTTCTCCGACCACAAATACGTTAACGTCACCTGATCCGAAGCATCAGGATAGCGGGCAATCTCTAACCAGTCAGACAAATCCTCCAACTGATTTTCATATATATACCGCGCTTCGGTGTGCACCTGCTGATGCTCCTCACACCGAACTCCCTCCCGAATTTCTTTGTCCAACAACGTAGTAACAGCCCTGTGCCATACCAAAACAGTAGCCTTATCATAAACCAACGAAAACCACCGACGAGAATCACTCAGAACACCTTCGAAAGACCGCCCCTCCACCCCCTGAAGACTTTGACCAAAATCAAAAACCCGTTTCGCGGTCACCTCACTCAACAACGGCACATCAAAACCCCACCAATAACTTCTAAGATCAAGCACCTCTAGCCACCAATCTGAACTGTTAAATCATAATTATAGGTGCCTAACCGTGTCTGCTTACTATTTAATTCCTCGACACTGTCAGCCATCTTCCAGACACCACCATTATGCCCATCACGGTCAAAGGAGATGTACTTATTGTCCTTTTTAAAAATCGGCATTTCGTTGCGTGTTCTTTCATTCATTTTTGCATAGCCAAGATATGAGGCTAAATCGTTCTGTTGTTTGGTAGTTAAAGGATTCTCACACTTATTGTGTACGAGTAACGACAAATCACTAACTTGGTAAGTATGGAGTTGATCAACTTGCAAATTATAGGCAATAAGATTTTCCGTATATCGCCACGATGATTCCACCTTCACCCTTGCGCCTGAACCAGCAAGCACTCGCTCACCCACTTTGAGATCACCCGCGTCCACATACTGTTGTGCATCGACACTCCAAAATGGATGCTCCAGAGTTGCATCAACAAATGTGTCACCGCCAAAACCTAGTCGAACCATTTCATGGGCGCCGCCATTGCGAATCAGTGCCGTTACCGGTTGAGCTTGCTCTAGCCCGTTGGTTGGGTTCTTCGCCAAAACTACATCATCAAGCATGATCTCAGAAATAGGCTTCCTGCTGCCATCGCCCATGACTACCACAGTATTTCCGGTAAAACTATTAGCACAGTTCTTACCTGCTTGAACCGCGTCATCCATCTCTTTAGCTAGCTGACGAGCAAGATTGTCAGCTTCTTTCTGCGCGACTTCCTTAGCGATCCCGTCTTTTGCTCTCTTCTTTAAATACTCCTTCACCGCATACTTCACTGCGAACTTCCCAGCCGCACTGACAGGATTAACCAGTGAAATCACGTCGATAGCGTCCATGGCATACCCAGCCATATCCCAGATACGGCCTTCCTCATCCCAGTTGCCTAATCTGCATGAGGTATCGCTGGTTCCTGGGTGCGCCCTACCGAAGGGGCAATCAACAACATCACCACCCACGCAGCTACCGTCATCATTGTGCCAAGTTAAACACCCATCTGACCACCAGGACTTATTTTGATTTCTCAACAAGCCTGACAGTATGTCAAAACTCCCTCCCCCCGGAATTACACTCGGAGGATACTGCCCATTCACAGGTTGTGAAATCCTTTGATTACCAATAGTTTCAGAACCAGAACTCTGACCACTATTTTGTGGCAGCCCTGGCGCACTGGGTATGGGGACGATGTCGGTGCCGTTGTAGGTGGGCATGTTGGTGGGGGCGTTGGAGCCAACATGAATACCACTGCCTGTGTTTACCTGTGGGTTAGGAAAAACAATGGGAAGGTATTCATGAATCCGAGATTGCGTTACGAGGGCGGAAGTCCGTCACTAACGCTGTTTCGCTGGGTAACCGTTCATCAGTGATGGTTGATGTACGAATTGAACAAGTAAGAGCTGTCAGGACCTACTCACCATACAATTTCAACCGATAACAATTCCGCTCAGCGGTTTATCACCAAAGCTTCCGGCTCCCACGACCCCATATCAGGTGTAAAAGAAACAATTAGCCGGACAGGCTTCATTTCCTGCTGACATTTTTCATACATATCAATACTCAGGTATCGGGTCTTACGCAAGGAGCCATAGGAACTAATTGCCTTCCCTTCGCCTTCATCCTGCACACTAGAAATTTCAAATACACAGCCTGTCCCTGGAAAACTTTTTTTCAGCTGCGCTTGTTGAAGATTTCTTTCAGCCAACAGTTCAGCCTTCTGCAATTCCGGCAGATTGTCAACTATCCGCACTTCCATCAAACCAACTTTTTTGAGGTCACCGGCATTAAGCCCTGCAACAATCATCTGAGCTTCAGCTTCAGCATCTAGTGTAGCCAATGCATCATGATCAGCCCTAGACAATTCTCTCAAAATAAAACACGCAACAACACTTACTAAAACTGTCACACCAATAAAAACTATTGCACCAATTTTCTTCTTATTCATCAGTCTTTACTCTCCTGGATACTTGAGGTGAACAAATTCCGCTTGACTTTCCCCGCCAACATAATTGCCGCCTGATCTTGGCATCCATGGATCACTTATATAGGGCTCAGCTGAATGCTGGTTGACCACGTCCGTCAAAATTCCATCAACTACCTGCTGTCCCATATACACACCAACATGATTAATGTCACCATCTTTATTTTTATAGTAAATTAAGTCACCAGGAATAAGACCTGCATGTGATGGTGCCAAGGGGTCAAGACCTTCTAAAGCGGGGGTTTTTGTCACTCCGACTATCTGCCCACGCCCAGAATGCTGTGTAACGTAGTTATGATTTTCACGCGCAAGTGACCAGGTTGTTGAATTATCTTGTGCAGCATTCTTTTCGGTATTATAGTACCAGTCATCACTATCACCTCCATTCAAATCCCAAAACCCTGGGCCGTCATCGCTAAACCCCCCGGCTCTCATGACCTGCGACGCAAAATTCGTGCAATCACCCCCGTCATCACCGTAGTAAGCATAACTAGGATTATGGCTAGCTGCCCACCGATCTGAGTACGATAGAGCCGCTTGCCTATTCGGCGATAATCTTCTTCGATCAAAAGAGTCATCTTTAAAATTACCCCGCCCGGCTACACCAAGAATTGATTCCAGAAACCCATCAAAGGGTGATCGATAATCACCTCTTATCTCCCCTAGTGCACTGGCATTCTGCGGAATAATATGGCGGTTTCAAGGAGCTAACGCAACACTGCTGATGAGTTCGTTGAGTTTCTCACGAGGGGTGCGGAATCCGTGAGTTTTGCGGGGGCGGTTGTTGAGCTGGTCGACCATTGTTGTGATCGCGTCGTCTGAGACCTGG
>JBOFCS010000227.1:0-7045 GCA_051646185.1 Mycobacteriaceae bacterium
TGGGGCCATTGTTGTTATCGAAGCCGAGCATTTATGTATGGCAATGCGTGGTATTCGTAAACCGGGCGCTAGAACAACCACGTCAGCTGTTCGTGGAGTTTTTAAATCCAGTGCTGCCTCGAGGTCTGAGGCATTGGATCTGATTCTGCGCGCGTGAAACACACACTGCCATGTCCGGGACGTACTGTGGTGATGGGCGTTGTTAACGTCACCTCGGATTCTTTTTCTGATGGTGGAAAATTTCTTGACCACGATCGAGCAATTGAACATGGTCTTGCTATGCATCGGATTGGTGCTGACATTATTGATGTCGGCGGCGAGTCAACACGACCGGGGGCTTCGCTGGTTGATCCCGAAATTGAGATTGCACGAGTGGTTCCAGTGATCGAGTCTTTAGCTGCAGAAGGTGTGCTGGTCAGCGTAGACACTATGCATGCCAAAGTTGCTAGTGCAGCTATCGATGCTGGGGCCAGGATTGTTAATGATGTTTCCGGTGGCCGAGCAGATGTCAACATGGCAAAGGTCGTGGCGGAGGCCGGGGTGCCCTGGGTTCTTATGCATTGGCGGGCTACGGGCGATTATGTCCATGGCCACGCTGCAGATGAATACCACAATGTTGTCCAAGAAGTAAGTACTGAGCTGCTCGCTCAAGTTGATGCTGCAGTAAAGGCAGGGGTCGATCCCAGTGTTGTAGTGTTGGATCCCGGCCTGGGTTTTGCTAAGTCCGCTCAACACAACTGGGCGTTATTGCACGCCCTGCCGCAGTTAGTAGCTTTGGGGTATCCGATCTTGGTTGGAGCTTCCCGAAAGCGTTTCCTGGGTACGCTGTTGGCAGATGAAGCAGGGCAACCCCGCCCTTCGCAGGGGCGTGAGGTTGCTACGGCCGCCATTTCTGCGCTTTCCGCTCTACAGGGAGCGTGGGGTGTGCGAGTTCACGATGCCCAATCCTCGCTAGATGCAATTGCAGTCTCGCAGGTGTGGGAGAACGCAGACATTGGGAGCAATGATGGATCGAATTGAATTGCATGGCTTGAAAGTTCAGGGAAATCATGGAGTTTTTGATTTTGAGAAACACGATGGTCAAGTTTTTTTCATTGATATTGTTCTATGGATGGACTTATCAACGGCGGCGAAGAGCGATGATCTGGTGGATACTTTTGACTACGGAGAGCTAGCTAGGCGCGCACACGCGATTGTGTCTGGGCCACCTTTAAATCTTATTGAGACAGTGGCGGCTCGGGTAGCCGACGATATTATGCTTGACTCTCGGGTGCAAAAGACTGAAGTTTCTATCCATAAACCGCAGGCCCCAATACCGTTGACATTTAGCGATGTGTGCGTTGTTACGCAACGCTCACGGCTAGCTGGAGGCTAATGATGACTCGAGTAGTGCTATCTGCTGGGTCCAATATGGGGGACCGAGTGGCTCATCTTCAAGCTGTGGTTAATGGGCTTGAAGACAGTCTCATTGCGCTGTCTTCGGTGTATTCAACTGCCCCTTGGGGAGGGGTGGCTCAGGATGATTTTTATAACATTGTGGCAATTGCCGAGCGTGCCAAGATGAACGAGCGAGATTGGTTATCCTGGTGTCAGGAGCTGGAGCGGCAGCAACAGCGTGTCCGCGAACAACGTTGGGGTCCTAGGAGTTTAGACGTCGATATCATCGTCTATGGGGATCTGCAAAGCACTGATCTCGATCTGCAGTTACCTCATCCACGAGCTCACCAGCGGGCATTTGTCTTGATTCCTTGGTTAGAGATTGAGCCAGAAGCGCAATTATGGACTGATTCTAAGATGCGTACCGTTTCGAGTTTGATCAGTGAGCTTTCCGTGCAAGATCGCGAAGGTGTTCTTCGTACGGATATTACTTTGGCTGGACAGCAGCGGTGACGACAACCAGAATGGGTGATTTATCAGCTATCGCTCTTATTGTTGGAATAGCTAGCCTCATGTTCACCGCTGGAAATTATGAATCAATCCCACCCATTCATTGGTACACCGGTATTTCTTTGGCCGTTGTTGCCATAGCTGAAGCAGTTCTAGCCTTTGTCATTAAGGCAAGGATTCGGGACAGTCACATTGGTGAAGGTTCTGGACGTATGCACCCTTTATCGGTGGCCCGAGCTGTGGCGCTAGCAAAAGCATCTTCGCTGCTGGGTGCAATTCTTGTGGGGTTATGGGGCGGATTCTTGCTGTATTTGTTTGTAGCCAGCGGTGACCTTGCGGCGGCCAGGGGTGATATCCCAGGATCATTAGTAGGTGCGGTGTCTTCGATGACCCTAGTGGGTGCGGCGCTATGGTTGGAACATTGCTGTAAGGCTCCCAAGGACCCGAATCCACAACCAAGTTAGCAATTTAGCTGGACTTTTCTCGAATCGCCGAACCAAGTCACCCCGGGGAGGGTGCGTAAGGCGGTATTGTTGAGGCATGACTGTTCCTGTCCGCGCAAAGGCCTCGCGGCGAGGAAGTCGTAGTGCGAGCCAGTTTTTTCTGACCGCTTTGTTTTTCCTCGTTATCGTTGCCGGTGCTTTTCTTATGTTTGCTGATAGCCCAGACCTCCTTAAAGTAGGTATTGCTGTTGCGGTGTGGGCGGCTTTGGTGGGGGCATTTGCAGTAACAAAGTTCCGTCGTGAATCTGAAGCCGACAAAGCAAAAGTGCGCGATTTAAAACTTATCTATGAATTACAACTTGAGCGAGAAATTTCTGCTCGACGCGAGTATGAACTGATGGCCGAAAATCAGATTCGCCGCCAGGTGGAAAATGAAGCTCGAAGCCAAAGTGTGGAGGAGATAGCTGCGCTCAGGGCCGAGCTTTCCTCATTGCGGGCTAATTTGGCAGCTATTTTTGACACGGACCTTGGTGTGGAAAGACCAATATTGCAGGCAAATGCAGTGAGAATGTCAGAAATTCCTGAACGAGTAAGCACACCATTTGCGCCGATCGATACCATGAGTCCAGATCGGTTTCCGCTCCCTGGATCGCCGCTAGCTTCTGGGCACATTACAGAAGCGCAGGGTAGGCTAAATTTTGGTACTGCGGATAACGCCCGAGTTACCGTCGAGACTCCGATAGTCGAGTATCCGGATAAACCGGCGGTTGATGTGCACTATGTTGAGGAAGCCGCTGATGCTTACTATGGTAGCCAGGGTTATACGGAGATTCCCGAACCGCCGTTAGAGCCGTCAATTCCGGTGCAGCATGCAGCGCCTGTTGCGGCGCAGGAACCGCCGCGCCGATCGCATCGTCGAGCTGCGGAACCCGAAGCTGGTGGCGAGCCGCCAGCCCAGGACTCGGGTGCTCATTCTCAGGGTCGTTCAGTATCGGAATTGCTCGCTAAACTTCAGGCCGCAGATGCTGCCGAGCAAGGTGGTCGGCGGCGCCGCCGCGATTAACGTCCCCATAGCACTAAATAACCGATAGGCTAAATAAATGCGAGCTAGATCACAGCTATGGGGCATTACCTCCGAGGACCTATCGGGGCTATTCTTCTTGTGAACGTCTGGTACCTGCCAAGCAGGACTGGAACGAACTGAGAGGAATCCGGTGACCTCAACTGGGATCACTACTTTGCGTATCGGCGGTCTTACTCCTGCCCGGCTGACCGTTGGTGTCATTTCTGCTGGTCGTGTTGGCGCTGCATTAGGTGCGGCATTAGAGCGCGCTGGGCATGTGGTTGTTGCTTGTAGCGCGAGGTCTGAGGCCTCTCGTTTCCGAGTTCAAGAATTTCTTCCCGACTCCGAAATTTTAGCCCCGGTCGAGGTGGCTGGTATAGCTGAATTATTAATTCTTGCGGTTCCAGATAGTCAGCTTGTCGGGCTTATTACTGAGCTTGCTAATGCCGGTGCGGTCCGACCGGGCGCAATTGTAGTCCATACGTCAGGGGCAAATGGAGTGGGGATTTTGGACCCGCTCATGGGATTATCGGCTACCAGGGCAACCGGCTCGCCTATTGGTATTGCGATCCACCCTGCGATGACCTTTAGCGGGGGAGTGCAGGATGTGGAGCGGCTCTCGGGAACATGTTTTGGTATTACTGCCAGGGATGATATTGGTAGTGCTGTGGCTCAATCTTTGGTTTTAGAAATTGGTGGGGAACCATTTTTTGTTGCTGAGCAAAATCGTATTCTGTACCATGCAGCTTTAGCTCATGGCAGTAATCATCTCGTCACTTTAGTGTCAGATGCGTTAGATGTTTTGCGAGAGTCGTTGGCTCACAGTAATGTTTCACCGGTACCGGGTTTAGGCGCATCGGAAAATAGTTTAGCTGAACGCATTTTTGCTCCATTACTGAATGCCGCATTGGATAATTGTTTACAGAATGGACAACAGGCTCTTACTGGTCCAGTTGCTCGTGGCGATGCTACCGCTGTGGCTCAGCATCTGAGTGTTCTTGCTGATTTTGATCAACGAATTGCGCAGGGCTATCGGGCGTTATCGTTGCGATCTGCTCAGCGGGTAGGTGCACACCAAAACCTTCTTGACGTATTGGAGTTGACTAATGACTGAACCCAAAGGGTACCTTCCAGGTGAACTTACCGTGCACCACAATGCAGCTGAAATATATCGTGTTGCAAAAGCTTTGCGCGGAGTAGGTCGTCAAGTGGTGCTGGTTCCTACGATGGGAGCTTTGCATGAGGGGCATTTGGAATTAGTGCGTCAAGCCAAAAGGGTTGCTGGTGCTGTAGTTATTGTTTCTATTTTTGTTAACCCACTTCAGTTTGGCGCTGGAGAGGATCTAGATGCTTACCCGCGCACCTTAGATAAAGATCTTGAATTACTTCGTAAAGAAGGGGTGTCTTTGGTTTTTGCGCCTACAGCGCAAACGATGTATCCGCATGGTCCGCGCACAACGGTACAAGCCGGGGCTGTAGGGGCCCAGCTGGAAGGGGCTAGTCGGCCTACCCATTTTTCTGGAATGCTTACTGTAGTAATGAAATTACTGCAAATAACGGCGCCGAATGTGGCATTTTTTGGTGAAAAAGATTACCAACAGTTGACGTTGATCCGGCACATGGTGGCAGATTTTAATATGGATATTCGCATTGTGGGTGTTCCCACTGTTCGTGAATCTGATGGTTTGGCTATGTCCTCACGTAATGTTTATCTTTCGGAATCGGAAAGATCTTCAGCGGTAGCGTTGTCGGCAGCTTTGGTGGCTGGAGCCCATGCTGCTAGCGGTGGAGCTGAAGCGATACTTAAGGTTGCGCAGTCGGTCCTTGATAGTGAGCCGGGAATAGTGCTTGACTATCTTGAACTGAGGTCCTTAGATCTTGGCCCAGCACCGGAAACGGGTGATGGTCGATTGCTGGTAGCAGCAAAGGTGGGTAGCACTCGCCTGATTGACAATGTGGGGGTTGCTATTGGTACCGGATTTGTTGACATTCTGAAAGCTGAAGGACAACAAGAAGTAACAACCGAGATAGAAGATGTACTCGCTACTCATTTGGAGGCAGTAAATGTTCCGCACAATGCTTAAATCTAAGATTCACCGTGCCACAGTCACTCATGCCGACTTGCACTATGTGGGTTCGGTTACTGTGGATCAGGATCTGATGGATGCCGCAGACCTTCTTGAGGGTGAACAGGTAACCATCGTCGATATTAACAATGGTGCGCGTCTGGAGACCTATGTTATTTCCGGGGAACGCGGCAGCGGAGTAATTGGAATTAATGGTGCAGCAGCGCATTTGGTGAACCCTGGAGATTTAGTAA
Source organism: Mycobacteriaceae bacterium (assembly GCA_051646185.1). Taxonomy (GTDB): domain Bacteria; phylum Actinomycetota; class Actinomycetes; order Mycobacteriales; family Mycobacteriaceae; genus JBOFCS01. The sequence goes on from JBOFCS010000227.1 coordinate 5,714, forward strand.
TACTCATTTCTTACGGTGTCATGGATAATGTTGAATCACGCACCTACCAACCTAAAGTGGTTTTTGTTGATACTCACAATAAGCAGGTTGAGTTGGGTAGTGATCCTGCTTACGCGCCAGAGGGTTCAGGTTTAATCTCGCCACGTAATATTGCAAGTTTGGTCTAGCGATGTTGCTTGCTATTGACATTCGTAATACCCACACCAGTCTTGGGCTTTTTGGCAATAGCAATGAAGAGTCAAAGCCTGTGCAACGCTGGAAAATAAGAACTGACCCGTTGAGTACATCCGATGAACTTGCTCTGATGATACGGGGGCTTCTTGGTGATAATATCGGACGGCTTAAAGGTCTTACCGCTTTGTGTACAGTTCCGTCAGTCTTGCGAGAATTGCGGGTGATGTTGGACAGTCACTGGGCGAAAATTCCCGGTGTGGTGGTCGAGCCGGGGGTTCGTACCGGAGTGCCGTTACTGGTAGATAATCCTAAAGAGGTTGGTGCAGACCGAATTGTTAATAGTCTTGCAGCTTTCCACAAATATGGCACACCTTGTATAACCGTTGATTGTGGATCGTCCACATGTATTGACGTGGTTTCGGCTAAGGGTGAATTTCTTGGTGGGGCTATAGCTCCAGGTATCGAAGCATCCACTTTGCAATTAGCTTCCCAGTCAGCAGCTTTGCGTCAAGTGGAGCTTATTCGACCTCGTTCGGTGGTGGGCAAGAATACTGTTGAATGTATGCAATCGGGTGCAATTTTTGGTTTCACCGGAATGGTGGATGGCATTATTGACCGGATACGCGCTGAGGTTGCCGGTTTTTCTGAGGATAATGTTTCGGTCATTGCAACCGGTGATATGGCCCCGCTGATTGTCGATGAATCAGATGAAATTGATTACCACGAACCTGATCTGACTCTGGAAGGGTTGCAGATGGTTTTCCGCCGCAATAGTGATAGTGAGCGCCCTAAGCGGAAATGATCGTTAGTTCTTGGGTGTTCGTTACCGTGGGTTAGGCACTGTGGTTTAGGCGTCGGGGACGTCGCCAGCTTTCCACGCGAGGTACTTTTTTTGTTGTTGCGGTAGAGAAAGTCCCATTCGTCTCCGGAGCGTCGAATGGTGGCGACTCGAATTATGGGGAGCATGGGAAGTAATGCTATGTCTTGCCAGGGGAATTCGAGGGCGGGGCTGGTTTCGAACCAGGAGTATTTTTCTACTTTGGGTTGGCAGACCCAGTGTGCGTGGAGGTGGTGGACAAAGTAGTGGCCTACGTATTCGGCGAAGCGGAAGATTTTGTCGTCGTCGGCGTAGAGGCTTTCGGGGTCGGGGTAGCGTTC
>JBOFCS010000007.1:0-4446 GCA_051646185.1 Mycobacteriaceae bacterium
TATGCGGATCTTTCCGACGAAGAGAAGAAACGTTGGGAAGGGCTCGACTGGGGTGAGGGAGTTGAGGAAGGTGAGATTCCCGATGCCGTGAATGCTGAAGCGGTCAACAAGTGGCTTTTCAATATTGACACGGTAGACAAGGTTCTCAAGACGTTAATGACCCACGGTCATCATGTCGCCGGAGGCGATAGGCTGGGCAAGACCATCATTTTTGCGAAAAACCAGCGTCATGCCGATTTCATCGCAGAACGATTTGATGCCAACTACCCAGGGTTAAAAGGTTCTTTTGCGCGCGTTATCACCCACGAGGTGAACTATAGTCAAGATTTGATTGATAAATTCTCTATGCCCGAGCAGGAACCACATATTGCAATTTCAGTAGATATGCTGGACACCGGAATTGATGTTCCTGAAGTGGCGAATCTTGTTTTCTTCAAACCTGTTCGGTCAAAATCAAAATTTTGGCAAATGATTGGTCGAGGTACGAGACTTCGAGAAGACCTTTTTGGTCCAGGTCAAGACAAAGAAAATTTCTTCATTTTTGATGTTTGCGGCAACTTTGACTATTTTGATACACACCCAGATGCAGCTGAGGCAGCGGCACCAATCTCGTTGTCGCAACGCCTGTTCAATAAACGAACGGATCTTGCTTTTGCGTTGGGTAAATACCGGGTCGACAATGATGTGCGCGCCGGAGTTATCGATCTGTTGCATAAAACTGTTGTTGGTATGAACCAAGAGAATTTTATCGTTCGCACTAAGCGCCGTTACGTTGAAAAATATGGGCAACGCCAAGAATGGGAATCATTGTCCGAACAAAAAGTAGCGGAAATTATCGAAAATCTTGCTCCGCTTCCCTCAGAAGTTGGCGACAGTGACGAGATGGCAAAACGTTTCGATCTGATGGTTGTTCAAGCCCAATTGTCAGTGATCTATCAGGATGACACCTTACCCAAATATCAAAATCCAATCCAGACCATCGCCGATGGCTTGCTAGACCAAGGGCTGAGCATCCCACAGGTCAAGGCAAAAGAAGAGTTACTCCGCGAGATTGTTAGCGATCAGTGGTGGGAAGATGTTACCCCGGTGATGTTGGAGCAAGCCCGTACTGAGGTTCGCTCTTTAGTGCGGCTACTGGAAAAGAGTAAGGCCACTATCGTGTACACAGACTTCACTGACACGCTAGGCGAAATTCTCGAAAAAGATATGCCAACATTGCATTCGGGTATAAACCTCGACCGATTCACCGCAAAAGTGAAAGACTATCTGGGCCGCCAACCCGGAAATATTGCTTTGCAGAAGTTGCGTACCAATAAAAAGTTGACGGTCTCTGATGTGCAATCGCTACAAGAGTTGCTCATTCATAGCGGAGTGGGCGCCCCAGAAGATTTTGAGCGTGCAGCCGAAAATGCTAAGGGCTGGGGAAGATTCATTCGTTCGGTGGTAGGTCTTGATGTACAAGCAGCAACTGAAGCTTTTTCTGAGTTTTTGGAGGGGCGAACGGCTACCGCCAATCAGATTGACTTCGTTAAGCTGGTGATTAACCATGTTGTCAAACACGGAGCTATGGACCCAGCATTGTTATTCGAGTCACCTTTTACCGATAGTGCTCCGCAGGGGCCGGATCAAATTTTTCCCTCAGGTCAATCACAACGTTTAGTGGAAGTGCTGCGAAGTATCAACGATTCAGCTGAAGCAGCGAGTGCGTAGGATCTATGTCGTCCAGAGTTGTTGTTGCTCAAGTGAAACCGGGTAGCAAAAAGGGGCCTTTGATCGAAGTCGGCCCCGAAGGGGTTTTGCTTGTCTATGTACCTGAGCGGGCGGTGGATGGTAAGGCTAATCTGGCCGTACAAGCTTTATTGGCAACATATTTGGGGGTGCCAAAAAGTTCGGTCCGACTATTGTCTGGTGCGAGATCAAAACATAAAAGGTTCGATGTGCCGCATTGCGAAAAGTGATCCCGAAGTTTCTAACTCCCTGTTCAGACTGGCCGTTACCGTTCTAGACGCTGCCAGGGAACCCATGCTGCCGCCACGCTTCGTAGAGCACTAAAGCTGAAGCATTAGACAGATTCAGTGATCGACGGCCAGCGAGCATGGGGATGCGTAATCGCTCAGTGATATGTTCGCTGGACAGTACCTTTTCGGAAAGTCCGGTGGGCTCAGGGCCAAAAAGCAAAATATCGTCGGGGCGGTATTGCACGGTGTCGTAATGAACAGTGGCATGAGAAGTGAAAGCAAAAACCCTAGCCGGTAACAACTTCTCCCAGGCAGCTTCCAGATTGTCATGCACGGTCACTGAAGCAAGATCGTGATAGTCCAACCCGGCTCTTTTGAGCTTTGGCTCGGAAAGATCAAAGCCCAAAGGCCGAATCAGATGCAGCTCGCTACCGGTGCCAGCAACAAGGCGAATGGCGTTTCCGGTATTGGGGGGAATCTGCGGCTCGTGGTACATCAGTCGAAACACCTCATGATCATCGCAGCAAGGCAAGATGATGGGATGACCGCACCACAAACCTATGAAGATGTCGCATGGCCTGCACATCAGTCAATCGCTGCGGCGGGTTATCGACCGGTGTCAAGGAAACCTCAGTCACTAATGAGATGATGGACAGGTGACGGCAACAGTTCTTGACGGTAAAGCCACCCGCGATGAGATTTTCGCTGATCTTCGGGCTCGTGTTGATGTGCTTCGGGAACGCGGCGTTACCCCAGGCTTAGGCACTATTTTGGTGGGAGAAGACCCAGGTTCGCAGGCATATGTGCGAGGTAAGCACGGCGATTGCGCCAAAGTGGGCATCAACTCCCTGCGTCGGGACTTGCCCGCCACTGTTACCACCGAACAGCTTCATGACACTATCGATGAACTCAACAGCAATCCCGGCTGCACCGGCTACATTGTGCAGCTGCCACTTCCTGCGCACCTTGACGAAAACGAAGCGTTAGAACGTATAGATCCCAATAAAGATGCAGACGGTTTACATCCGGTCAATCTGGGTCGTCTTGTTTTGGGTAAAGAAGCGGCTCTGCCGTGTACGCCGCGAGGCATCTTGCACCTGCTGCGTCGCTATGATGTGGAGCTCAATGGGGCCCATGTTGTGGTGGTAGGACGAGGGGTGACCGTCGGTAGGCCAATCGGATTGCTACTCACAAGGAAATCGGAAAACGCCACAGTCACCTTGTGCCACACCGGTACTCGCGATCTTGCCGAGCAGGCTCGGCAAGCCGATATCATTATCGCCGCCGCCGGGGTGCCGCATTTGATTACCCCAAGTATGGTGAAACCTGGTGCTGCGGTATTAGATGTGGGGGTGAGTCGCACCGTCGCTGGGCTCACCGGAGATGTGGCCCCGGAGGTGTGGGAGGTTGCCGGATATGTTTCTCCCAACCCTGGGGGAGTTGGCCCACTAACCCGAGCCTTTTTATTGGCAAATGTTGTGGAACGCGCAGAGCGTGGTCTTAATTCTGATGCGGCAGTGTAGTTTTCATGTCCAGTGAGGCTCAGAAATACCGCAAGGCCCGGGTTATTCGTGCAGTTATTGTTCAGGCACCATTTATTATTGTCATGGGCTGCATCAGTATCGCGATAGTGTTAGTTGCACTAGATCGGTGGCGCCGTGGCGCTGTGGTATTCGGAGTGGCAACTTTAGCTGCTGCATCTTTTCGGGCATGTCTTTCCCCCGAAAAGGCTGGACTACTTGCAGTGCGCAGCAAAAAATTTGATGTTGCCGCCTTAATTGCCTTTGGTGTTACAACCCTATGGTTGGCGGCCTCAATTGAATCATTGGGGACGGGTTAACTTTCCGAAAGTGTGAGTTTAGCAAGATTCATGGTTTCGCGTAGCAGCTGCCCAACGGCTGTGAACTCAGTAAGAAAGCCGTCATGTCCCTGGTGGGATTCGACTATTCGAAGTCCAGCACAACCTGGCATGAGCTGAGCAATTTCTTCTTGTAACCGTAACGGATATAAGCGATCTGAGGTGATACCGCCAACAACAACCGGAACAGTGCAGCTGCTTAACGCTTTTTCGACTCCACCACGGCCACGGCCAACATCGTGATGGTTAAGTACATCGCTGAGCACTACGTAGCTGGCCGCATCAAAACGATCCACTAATTTATTAGCTTGATGTTCCAGATAACTCTGGACGGCGTAACGACCTTGACGAAGTGGATCTTCTTGTCCTTGAGGAGAATTACTAAATCTGCTATCAAGTTCAAGTTCGGATCGATAGGTTAGGTGAGCAATGCGACGAGCTATGCGCAGCCCAGCATCAGGGCGTCGATCGCTGTCATGATAGTTGCCACCCTGCCAGTGCGGATCAGACTTAATTGCTTCGATCTGAGTGCTTTGGGTGCCAATTTGGTCAGCAGTGGCTCGTGCACCTACTGCAAGAATAAGTGCCGAACGCACCCTAGTGGGGTGACCCACCACCCACTCCAAGGCT
>JBOFCS010000030.1:0-9191 GCA_051646185.1 Mycobacteriaceae bacterium
CGATATTACCGGTAATACCCATCGTGCGGAGTTCTGTATTGATAAGCTCTACAGTCCCGATTCGGTACGTGGACGGCTAGGGTTACTAGAACTGCGCGGTTTTGAGATGCCCCCGCATCATCAGATGGCAATGGTGCAAGCGTTACTTGTTCGGGCATTAGTCGCACGATTTTGGCAAGAACCGCTGCGAGCACCCTTGATTCGACATGGTGCGAATTTGCATGGACGGTACTTGCTTCCTCACTATGTCGAGTCCGATATTGCTTATGTTGCTGAAGATTTGCGTAAATCTGGCATTAATTTTGACACTAGCTGGCTTGTTCCATTTATGGAATTTAGGTTCCCTCGGATTGGTACGGCAGTAGTTGGGGAAGTTGAGCTCGAATTACGTTCTGCTATAGAGCCGTGGAACGTATTAGGAGAGGAATCATCGATAGCCGGAACGTCCCGCTACGTTGATTCTTCAATTGAGCGTTTGCAAATTCGAGTTATTGGTGCCGATCAGGGAAGGTATGTCCTCACTTGCAATGGAATACCTGTACCTTTGTTGTCAGCTGATAGTGATGGCGTTCAGGTTGCCGGAATCCGATATCGGGCTTGGCAACCACCGAGCGCCCTGCATCCCAGCATTGGTGTCGATGGGCCACTGGTCTTTGATCTTGTGGATACGGCAAACGGATCTACTGGTGTTTCCCGTGGTGGCTGTACCTACCATATTTCGCACCCTGGCGGTCGTTCTTACGATGGGCCACCGGTGAACGCAATTGAAGCTCAATCGCGTCGAAACCGTCGTTTTGAAGCTTTAGGAAACACTCCTGGAGCTATTAGCCTCGATCAGTTAAGGGAAAAGCAGGCCCGAATCGCCCTGGATAATGGTGTGCCGGGCATTCTTGATATGCGCCGCGCGAGGTCTGTATTACGGTTGCTGGACCCTGACCAGATAGAGTGAACTGCTCGAGCAAATTACCGATAATCAAGACTCAACGTGAGGGTAGTGTCACCAGTGATAAGTAGGCGACGGTAGCTATGGTGCCGACTCAAGCATCTGCCTCTTCTGCTGTGGGGATGGCGACAGGCGAAGCTCGGATGGATATTCTAGCCCGCTATCGCAGTAGTGCGCACGCCAACCTTTTTGATACTACCGATCGTTCTGTTTACGATGAAATGGTAGCTCCGGACGGAAATTTACGTCCGCAGTGGGCGGAACTGGCAGAGGGGCTTGAAGCACATGGGCATTATGGGCTGACGCGACTTCGTGATCGAGTGCGTCGATTAGTTGACAACGATGGAATAACTTACAACGACATCGGTCGGGCTTCGGGAAGCCAGATGGTCGCCCCATCGCGATGGAATCTCGACGGAGTTCCCTTAATGGTATCGGCTGAGGATTGGGAGGTACTTGAAGCTGGTATTTTGCAACGATCACGTTTGCTTGATGCAATTTTGACGGATATCTACGGGGAAAGGAAACTGCTTACCAGTGGTTTAATTCCTGGTGAATTGGTATTCGGTCATCGCGGCTATCTTCGGGCGGCTCACGGAATTACTATGCCGGGTAAGCGTCAGCTCTTTCTTCATGGCTGTGATATCAGCAAAAGAGGGACAGGGGAGTATCAAGTAAATGCGGACTGGACGCAGGCTCCCTCTGGGGCCGGGTATGCGTTAGCGGATCGTAGGGTCATTTCCCGGGCTCTGCCTAACATTTTCCAGCGAAGCAGCCCTCGCCCCTTATCGCCCTTTGCTTCAGCAATGCGCTTGGCGCTTATGGAGGCCGCGCCGGAGGCTGCAGAAGATCCAGTTGTGGCCATTCTTAGCCCGGGGACTCACTCTGAGACTGCATTTGATCAGGCATATCTAGCATCAGTTTTAGGTTTTCCATTAGTTGAGAGTGCTGATCTTGTAGTACGTGAGGGCAAGCTATGGATGCGATCGCTGGGTAAATTGAAACGCATTGATGTGCTTTTGCGTCGAGTTGACGCTGAGTTCTCGGACCCATTAGATCTACGCCCTGATTCACGGCTTGGTGTTGTTGGTCTTGTTGAGGTGATTCGTCGTGGTGCTGTCAGTGTGGTTAATACTCTAGGTAGTGGAGTGTTGGAGAATCCGGCTTTGGTTAATTTTTTGCCGACGCTGTGCAGATCTCTTCTCGATGAAGAATTGTTATTAAATTCAGTTCAAACTTACTGGGGTGCAGTAAAATCTGAGCGATCCTTCTTGGCTAAACATTTAAATTCTTTGATTATTCATTCAACGACTACTGGCGAAACAGTGTATGGACCCGCTTTAACTCGGCTTGCCCGAGAGGAATTATCGAGTGCAATTGACGCTGATCCATGGAAATGGGTGGGGCAAGAATTTCCTGAATTTTCAACAGCACCAGTTGAAGACAATAACTCAGGCCTCTCTGCTGCTTCAGTTGCAATGCGGTTATTTACGGTTTCGCAAAGAGCTGGTTTTGTTCCCATGGTGGGTGGTCTTGGTCAAATTATGGATTCAGAATCGACCTTAGATGGTGGCGTTAGTTCGCTTAAGAGCATTGCTGCAAAAGATATTTGGATTCGTTCAGTAGATCGAATTATTTCGAACACCACCGGGCAAACTGATACTTTTGGAGCTGAAGCAAGTGCAATGCTCCCGGCCTTCCAAGTTCCGGGTATTGATGTTGTGAGTTCCCCCAGGGTGCTTTCGGACTTATTTTGGATGGGACGTTACGCGGAACGCGCAGAGGATATGGCTAGGCTTCTTATCGCTACTCGGGAGCGCTATCAAGAGTACAGATATCGGCAATGGATGGATGCCAGCAAGTGTTTGCCACTTCTAGTTGGAGCCTTAGGGGAGGTGACTGGGACTGCTCTCCCTGGAGGCACTGATGAGCTTAATAGTGATTTGGGAAGCGAAATACTTTCTTTCACAATAGATTCAAAGAGATCTGGTTCTCTTGCGCAATCGGTTGAACGGTTGGGCAATTCCGCTAGGGCTGTGCGCGATCAGCTGTCTCATGATACCTGGATGGTGCTGGGTTCGGTGGATCGCGCATTGGCTGAGCTTGCCGAAGCAAGTTATGACGATGGAACATTGCTTGCAGCATCGCATTCCGCTGTTTTGGGTGGCATGCTAGCGCTATCGGGACTTGGTGCTGAATCTATGGTTCATGACCCGGGTTGGTATTTGATGGATATTGGTAAAAGGTTGGAGCGTGGTTTGCAGCTCACAGCTTTGCTTAGCTCAACGTTGACAACAGTTCTTATTCCAGCTGTTGAGAAAACGGTTACTGAGGCGGTGTTGTCCGCAACGGAGTCCTCAGTGATTTACCGGCGGCGTAATCGCGGGAAAATCCGTCTAGCTGCGGTGGCGCAGCTACTACTGTTCGATGAAGGAAACCCACGGTCGCTAGTATTTCAGCTGGATGCATTGCGGGTTAATTTGAAAGCGTTACCGAGTGCATCAGGTTCTTCGCGAGCCGAGCGTCTAGTTGAGGAGATGGGCGCACGGTTACGTCGGATTGATCCTTCTGATCTGGAAATAGTTAACGATTGTGGTGAAAAACCAGAACTGATAGAGCTATTGGATGGAATACACACTTCATTGCGATCACTTTCTGATGTGATCATGGAGACTCAACTTTCACTTCCGGGTGATATTCAACCACTATGGGGCCCGAACGCTGTGCAGGAGTTGTCATGACACGTGTCTACCGAATTACGCATAAAACAACTTATACCTATTCGGATGTTGTTACTGGTTCCTACGGTAGAATTCATCTCAGCCCCCGAGAATTGGATTCGCAACGGGTACTTGACCATTGCATCAAAATTGATCCTGATCCTTCGGACCAATCTTTTGGAACAGATGTTTATGGTAACTCCGATGCCTATTTTCATGTTACAGCCGATCATCAAACCTTAGTTGTGTCAGGGGAATCAACAGTTGAAGTAGATCCGCCGGTGACAGATCTGCATGATGGCTGTGTGGCTGACCCCTGGGAAATGTCGCGGCCACGTGGGGCGGTGGGAGCGTTGGCTTCTGAGTTTACTTTTGACTTGGAACCGCCGGAAATTACCGATGAGGTACGTGAGTATGCTTCGGAAATTTTTCTTCCTGGGCGACCTTTGGGGGAGACTATTGTAGATCTCACGCACCGAATTTTTACTGATTTTACCTATAAGTCAGGGTCTACTACGGTCTCAACAAAAGTTGCTGAGGTGTTAAAAGTTCGTTCTGGTGTTTGTCAAGATTTTGCTCGAATTGCTTTGGCTTGCCTTAGATCTCAAGGACTTGCCGGCAGATATATTTCCGGGTATTTGGCAACGGACCCTCCGCCAGGCAAAGAGCGAATGGTGGGCGTTGATGCCACACATGCTTGGGCTGCGGTGTGGTTACCGGGAGATCGTTGGTTAGCTTTCGACCCCACAAATGATCAGATGGCCGATGAGCGGTATATCACAGTGGCTTGGGGGCGTGATTACTCGGATGTTCCTCCGCTGCGCGGCATTATTTATACTGACTCACATAAGAGCACCATCGCGGTGTCTGTGGATGTTGCCCCAGTAGGTTAGTCTGCGTGAATCAGTTGCTGGGAAATTGCGAGCAGTTTACTGATTAGTTTGCTATGGATTCCGGCGGAAGCGAGAGGTCTCAGAAGAAGGTAGGTTGGACGGTGATGACCACATTACTGGCTGACCCCATCTCCGAGGTGATGGCAGCTGCCCAAGCGCTGCTTACCCGTCGTACCGGTGCCGCTGTGACTCTGGTTGATCCAGAAGATCTCGGTGGTACCGGACAAACCATGGTGATACGTGTCAGAACTGCGGAAAACCCTTTTGCACTCCCCAAAACCTTAGTTGTTAAACAAGTGCATCAGGGCAGTGGGCATGAAGCATTTGTACGCGAAGTAGTCTCTTATCAATTTGCTAATGCTATGGCGGCTCAATTACGTCCAGGTCCTGAACTTATTGCTTATGATTTTGCTCAGCGACTACTTATCATGACTGATCTTGGTGATGTGAGTTCGCTGACTGAACTCCTCGCCGTTCCTGACCGGCAATCGGTAACTCATATCTTAATGGCCTGGGCCCAGGCTTTAGGTCGACTGCATGCGGCAACGGTGGGAGCTGAAGATGACTTTAGAGTTTTACTGAGCCGTGCTGATAGTCGCAATGGTGCAGACTTAGCCGATGAACTTAGCTATCAGTTAAATATTTCAGACGTACAGTCCATGATTAAAGCAGTGCCTAGGCAGTTGCTCGACAATCTGGCTATAAGGGTGCCTGCGGATATCAGCAGCCTTGTTATGAAATCTGTAGAGCTTTTTGGTACGGCTGGCTTGGCAGCTTTTAGTCCCTCTGATGTTGGTCCGGACAATATTCTGATGACTGATGAGGGGGTTAGGTTCCTTGATTATGAATGGGGTGGGTTCCGTGATGCCACGCTCGATATTGCATATGCCCTGACCACTTATTCATATTGTGTTCACGTCGATACTGTAGATCTCGATTCATACGTTCAGTGGGATGCGGCGATGCTTGATGCCTGGCGTTCTGAAGTAGTGGGAATCTGGCCTGTGTTATCGCAAGATGCGATACTCCATGAGCGAATCATTCAGGCCCGACTTATCTGGTTATGGCTGAGTGTTTTCTGGTTTTATCCCAATGAGTTTAATAGTGTTGGAGAAAGCTACTCGACATATTCTGCTCGTCAGGCAAACGTCCTTGCAGTCGCCGATCATCAAGTCTTACAGCGGCGTTGGAATGGATTGGCACACTATGCTGAATCGGTAGGTAGTACCGCAATTGCTAAGCACGTGCAAGAAGTTGCCGCCGCTCTGAATGCTGTTTAGTGCGCTATTTTTCCTCAGCGCAGCGTCAACTGGCTGCTTAAGGAAGCGATGTGATGGTGGGACAGGGTAGCGTTTGAGTGTGACTAGTAGTTTTGAATCTGAAGCAGAGGCGCAAAACAGTGCCCTGTTTAATGCAGACACGAGTGTAGAAAGAGCTACTGAAACTGCTGCGGTTGATCAGAGCATTACTGGACTGAGTCAAGTCGCCGCACCTCTGGCAGTGCGTATGCGTCCCAGATCGCTCACTGAAGTACTGGGGCAAGGGCACCTTCTTGGTGTGGGTGCTCCATTACGTCGTTTAGTGGAGGGCTCAGGAGCTTCTTCAGTCATGCTTTATGGTCCACCTGGGACCGGAAAAACTACTCTTGCTTCGTTGATTTCGGGGGCCACGGGACGTCACTTTGAAGCTCTGTCAGCATTATCGGCAGGGGTAAAAGAAGTTCGGGCGGTTATTGAGCTATCTCGTAGACGGTTACTTGCTGGTGAGCAGACCGTGTTGTTCATTGATGAGGTTCATCGATTTTCTAAAACACAGCAGGATGCCTTATTGGCAGCAGTGGAAAATCGGATCGTCTTATTGGTGGCCGCTACCACCGAAAATCCATCATTTTCGGTGGTATCTCCGCTGTTGTCTCGATCTTTAGTGTTGCAGCTAAAGCCTTTGACCAAAAATGATATTCGGATTCTTCTAGAAAGAGCAATCAGTGATCCGCGGGGACTTAACGGGCAGGTGTCACTTACTGATGAAGCTATCGATCATCTTGTTCGATTAGCTGCCGGAGATGCTCGGAGAGCGTTGACTGCCCTGGAGGCTGCGGCTGGAGTTGCTGATAATGCGGGACGAGTGGATATTGCTGCAGTGGAAGCGAGTGTGGATAGAGCGGCAGTTCGGTATGATCGCGCTGGGGATCAGCATTACGACGTGATCAGTGCTTTTATCAAATCTATTCGAGGCTCGGATGTGGATGCTGCTTTGCACTATTTGGCAAGAATGATCACTGCAGGTGAAGATCCTCGTTTCATCGCCCGCCGACTCGTAGTTCATGCCAGCGAGGATATTGGGATGGCCGATCCAACGGCGCTTCACACAGCAACAGCGGCGGCTTCGGCGGTGGCTTTGATTGGTATGCCAGAGGCTCGTTTGGCACTGGCCCAGGCCACGATCCACCTGGCAACAGCTCCTAAATCTGGGGCGGTGATAGCGGCTATTTCATCGGCGATGTCTGATATTTCTGCTGGTAAAGCTGGTGCGGTTCCGCCGCACCTGCGGGATGGGCACTATGCGGGGGCGGCGGGGTTAGGCAATGCGGTGGGATATCAGTATCCGCATGACAGCCCAGACGGGGTTCTTGCGCAACAGTATCCTCCAGACGAGCTGATCGGTACCGACTATTACCACCCCACCGAACATGGTGTGGAGCGTGAGTTAGCTCAGCGTTTGGCTAAATTACGGCGTATTGTGCGACGTAAGGGGCGTTAGCGTTAGCAGTTGGCAGTTACCCATGAGCTAGGCAGTAGGCTGGGGTGACCTAAAAAGGCAAGTTCAGCAAGAATGAGCTTGTCGCTACCTACCGATACAGCGAGGATTTACCCGGTGCAAACCCACGAGATCAGGAAGCGCTTCCTTGACCACTTTGTCAGGGCAGGTCATACCGAGGTCCCGAGTGCTTCACTCATTCTCGATGATCCCAATTTGCTTTTTGTCAATGCTGGAATGGTTCAGTTTGTTCCCTATTTTCTTGGCCAGCAGAGGCCACCTTATGTCACTGCAACGAGTGTCCAGAAGTGTGTGCGTACCTTAGATATTGAAGAGGTTGGGATAACCACTCGCCATAACACTTTTTTTCAAATGGCGGGAAACTTCTCCTTCGGTGACTATTTTAAAAGGGAAGCCATCGCCCATGCTTGGGCTCTGTTGACATCTTCGGTGGACGACGGTGGTTATGGTTTTGACCCGGAAAGGCTTTGGGTCACAGCTTTTTACGACGATGACGAAGCTATTGAAATATGGAAAGATGTTGCAGGGCTGCCCGATGATCGAATCCAGAAGCGGGGGATGAAAGACAACTACTGGTCGATGGGTATCCCCGGTCCTTGTGGGCCTTGCTCGGAGATTTACTACGATCGTGGCCCCGCATATGGTCGTGAAGGTGGTCCTGAAGCTGATGAAGATCGGTATATTGAAATTTGGAATCTTGTGTTCATGCAAAATGAGCGCGGGGCAGGGATAGGTAAAGATAACTTTGACATTCTAGGGCCGTTGCCCAAACAAAATATTGATACCGGGATGGGAGTGGAGAGAGTCGCTTTTCTGCTCCAAGGTGTTGACAATGTTTACGAAACAGATTTAGTACGCCCTGTTATTGATAAGGCAGAGGTACTTACTGCCCGTAAGTATGGGGTAGGCAGTAAAGAAGATGATATCCGATTTCGAGTGGTCGCCGATCACGCCAGAACAGCCGCGATGCTCATTGCTGATGGGGTAACTCCAGGTAATGATGGGCGTGGGTATGTGTTGCGAAGATTACTGCGTCGAATTATTCGGTCGGTAAAGCTATTAGGTGCTACAGGGCCAACAATGGGCCAGTTCATCACAGTAGTCCGGGATACAATGGCTCCTTCTTATCCGGTGCTTGCTTCGGATTTTGATCGTATTTGCGCCATTGCTGTTGGTGAAGAGTCGGCCTTTCTTAATACCCTTAGCTCCGGCGAAAAGCTGTTCGCTGAAGCTGCCGATACGGTCAAGAGCGCCGGTAACAGCATGATTGCTGGGGCTGAAGCCTTTGCCTTGCATGACACTTTTGGATTCCCTATTGATCTCACTCTGGAGATGGCAGCTGAAGCGGGGCTCAGTGTTGACCAAGAGGGGTTCATCGCCTTGATGACCCAGCAACGTCAGCGGGCTAAGGCAGATGCTCAAGCGCGTAAGCACGCACATACAGATCTGTCGGTCTATAAAGATTTTCTTGATCTAGGACCAACTGAGTTCACCGGTTTTGATGAGCTAACCTCTCAAGCTCGTGTACTGGGGTTGGTATCTGCTGGTCAACGGGTATCAACCGCTTCGGCCGGGCAGCAGATTGAAGTTATTCTCGATCGAAGTCCGCTTTATGCTGAAGCTGGCGGGCAGGTCGCTGACCTTGGGATCATGACTTCTGAAGGGCTGCGATTACAGATTACTGATGTGCAAAAAGTTGCTAAACAGGTGTGGGTGCATAAGGCTACAGTCGAAGAAGGCGAGATAATCGAAGGTGCAGAAGTTCTTGCACAGGCAGATCCTCATTGGCGTAGTGGGGCAGAGCAAGGCCATTCGGGTACGCATATGGTAGGTGCGGCTCTTCGGCAGATACTGGGT
>JBOFCS010000040.1:0-5458 GCA_051646185.1 Mycobacteriaceae bacterium
CGTCTCTTGCCCGTATATGCGGATTTAACGAAATGTTTTTCTACCGTTGCTGTGCTTTCTTCAACACAATTGTGCAAGTTGCAGACCAAAAATCACCAGACAATTTAGCAGTCAATCAACATAAGAGCCATATAATCGACTATGTCACAGCTCTTATCAGAGGCTGGGAATCTGATCCCGAAAGATTTACTGTGAAATTTGCACTTCTCGTTGACGGTGCCGCCGTTACTGCTGTCCGAGAAGAAATTCTCACCGCCGCGGTACATGCACAAAAAATCTCCGAACAGCCGCTTTACCGCTAGCACACATCTCTTGCCTAAAGCTTATTCTGAGCCTTACTTCGCAAATATCTTTAGCAGACAAAATATTTCCTAATGAAGAAAAAGGAATAGCCAACCCATCAGTAATACTGAGTAAATCACGATGCTCATCATCCAGACTTCCGCCCATGAAGCTATCGAGCACAGCAAGTTCCTCACTACTAGCACCAGGGTACAGCGAAGGAAATTCCCGAGAGTAGCAACTTGACTGGGCGTACTGTCGCATTTCCAGATGATTTTTTACCAAAATTGGGCATGACCATGACAAAAATTCCCACTAGGAGCATTAAGACAATTACTACTGGCCTTAGAACCTCTGAATTAACAAATGATGCTGTTAATGCGCCAACAGCTGCACAGCCCCCGGCAATCGGAATACTGACCACCAGTAGCTTTTTTGATACTTTGTTAGACCGCAAATAAAAAATTGCAGCGGTTCCGGTTCCCCAAATCGCTGTTAATTTATTGGTACCTAAAGCCACTGCTGGGTGAACACCTGGAAAAGCAATCAGCAATAGAGGTATCAGAACCAAGCCTCCCCCGCCTATAACAGCATCAATCCAGCCGGCCACCCCTGCACCAGCCAGCAATAGCAACAGCAACTGAAAACCAGGAAGTTCCATACCCAGACACCTTTCAGCTTAATTCAAGTTGTTGTTCGCCAGCCATTTACCCACCAATACTATAGTTACCCTAGTAAATCATTCCTAATGTTACCCATCAGTTTTAGATACCATCCTGCAACTCATATGTAACTGGAAGGCACAGATGACAATTGAACGTCACTTCAACACAAAGTATGCCAATGGATACCTAGATATCTCCTCAGTTAAAGACTTTGTTCACCAATCCCACAATCATGGTTTTCTCCTTTTAAAAGGATTGCCATTAGATGGCGGACTCCCCCACACTCCTAAAAACATTTCAACAACTCCAGTTTCACTGCCAGTAATAGATTCACACCTTTACAATGTTGGCAAAGCAGTAGGTCAAATAGTCGCTTACGCCGAGGAACAGCACGGAAGACTGCTACATGACATTCGCCCAGTACCGGGCGAAGAAGCTAAAGCAGAAAATACTGGATCAACTCATTGAGTATTGTTCAACTCAGAATTAATTCACATACAACTTCAGCATTAAAGTCACTGGCACAAAAAGCTTTACAAATTTTCGTTCAAGCTCTTAATGCAGCAGCTAGTGATATCATTTTGGAACCCGGCGATATGATCATTATCGATAATCATATCGCCGCCCATGGCAGAACACATTTCTTTCCATACTACGACGGAAAAGATCGTTGGTTACGTCGGGTTTTTGCTAGCAAGTCAATCCCTGCATGGGCGCATCGGATGCAAAGCGCTACAGGAACACTTCCTGATTGTCGAACTCTTCTCAGCATGTTGTAGAGCATTAGTTGATCCGGGCTGTAATGCAAGAATTTATCCAAAACTACTGGCAGTACCCGAAAGTCCTTCCGAAGCCTCAGGCTGTATGGCCCAGCGCCCAGTCAAGCGCATGATCGGCGACCTGCTCCCAGCCATCCTCCCCCACGGTGAAATGCGATCGACCTGGGTACTCTACGTAGTCCGTCGTTCCCGACTTATAGCGGCGATGGTTTTCCCGAACCACCGAAGCTGGCACAGTTCGGTCAGCGTCACCGGCAACGAAGAGCAGCGGGGCGCGATCTGGCTTGCGATAGTCGACCCGGGTTGCTGCATTGGGAGTGAAGTTCGCAAACGCGGCTTGAAAGAGCGGTCGGGCCGGGGCGGGAACATGGAAGCGCTCCCACGCTTCGAGCGATTCCTCCACAGTGAGAGCATTAGCAAATCCAAAGTGAAATTGCTTGGCGGTCAACGAAATTCCGCGATTCCTATTTAAGGGATTACCCAATGCTGGGAACACCGCGCGCAGCTGCACCAGCGGCAGCCCGTATACACCCTTGGTTTGTCCAGGATGAATCGCAACCCCAGCCGCTCCGTACCCACGATCGAGTAAAAGCTGGGTCACTAACCCACCAACCGAATGGCCGATGATAATCGGGGCTTCGTCGAGCGCAGAGATCAATTTGGCATGATGATCGGTAACCTCGTCAACCCCAAGACCGCCCACCAATGACGGATCGGACCGTAGTTGATCGATCGTATGATCCATCCGGGGCCAGGTAGGGGTAATCACCCGTAACCCGCGCTGAGTGAACCGGTCCGCCCACTGTTGCCAACTCAGCGGGGTCATCCAGAGGCCATGAATGAGAACGATAGTTTGCGGGGTTTGGGATTTTGTCACTGCAATCCTCACTCAGACAAAGGTAGAAACGAATGTTCTTTGCACTAAAAGTAAGACGCAGAAGAAACCCTGTCAAACTGAACTACCCTGGGTTTTCTGGAGAGTTTCTTTTAGCGGGAAGTTAAATTATGCCTGGGAATACGAAAAGTATTCGTCGAGTTGAAGAGCCGAGCTGACGAAGTTAGGTATCAGCGTTTTCCCGTCTATGTTTCATGCTTGCTGGCGCCGGGTCATCCCGAACGAGGTTTATGCTGACACTGGGCTGATTAACACAATTTTTCGAGTTTCAAACTACCCGGTTCCAGTATGTTTTAGGTTTCCAAAAGTAAGGATAGTGCTTATTACCAAAGTATTTCATGGTCTTACGGTACACGGCCGAACGGGTTGTACAGGAAATAGGTCAGCGTGAGTATTTTCTTAACGAACTTCACAGCCTAATTTCTAATCGAGATCTGATACCTAAATTTCATCGAGGATAAGCAAATATCCTCACAATGACATCCGCCAGTCTGGTTGCAAATAGAATAATTCCCAGAACAGACACTCCCAAATAGGAATTTAAGGCTACACCGGTTTGCTGGCGGGATAGCCTGCGCTACAATTTTCTCGATTGATTACTGATCGTTTATCGCTATCAACAAACAGCCTATTGGTCCATCTACTTTGTGCTAAATCACATCGAAGGGCGTAAGTGTTATGCAATATGTTTCTCGACGAACATTGCTGAAAGCCAGTGCTCTCACTACCTTGGGCGCCGCCGGGCTAGCCGCATGTTCCACCGATTCACAAACCGCTGACCGCCCTTCCCCGAATACCTCGGTTGCCCCTCCGGTCCCCCAGGGCTTACGGATGCCAGCAGAGTCTCTGCCGCATAAGCGAACCTTCATGTCCTGGCCACCACTGAACTCTGTATGGGAAGGCTCCGACGGGCCAGCTGTACAAGAAGATATTGCTCGAGTTGCTCGAGCAATATCACAGTTTGAACCAGTAGTTTTACTTGCTTCGACACAAGAGGCTGCTAGCGCTCGTCGGGCCTGCGGCTCAGAGATAGAAGTTCTCGAGATCCCTACCGATGACCTTTGGGTTAGAGACAGTGGACCAACGTTTGTCCTTGGCCCGAATGGTTTGTCAGGAATCGATTTTCACTTTAATGGCTGGGGAAATAAACAAGAGCACTCCCGTGATTCTTCAGTAGCTAGCGAAATCTTGTCTCATTTCGCCATCCCTCGAATTGATCCAGCACTGATCGCCGAAGGCGGGTCGCTAGAAATTGATGGCGAAGGTACTTTACTGGTGACTAAAAGTTCGCTCGTTATTGATAATCGTAATCCTGGAAAATCTCAAGATCAGATCGAACAATCACTTAAAGAGCTACTCGGCGTAAGCAAAGTCATCTGGGTCAATGGCATTCAAGGAAAAGATATTACGGATTTTCATATTGACGCTCTCGCTCGATTTGCCGGGCCTGGGGTAGTCGCACTAAGCAAACCAGCAACGACTGGTGATATCTGGTGGCAGGCTTATGAACAAGCTCGTGGCATTCTTGAAAATACCACCGATGCCCAAGGTCGATCAATAAATATTGTTGAACTCCCTGAACCAGATCCTGAGAATTTAGGTGAGCGCGGTGACAGCTTCCTCGGTACCTACGCCAACTACTACGTAGTGAATGACGGGGTTATCGTGCCAGAGTTTGGCGACAAAACAGCTGACGCAAATGCAGTTTCAATCGTCGCTGAACTTCACCCTGGTCGCAGAGTTGTCCAAGTAGATATCAATGTTATCGCTGAAGGTGGCGGCGGGATTCATTGTGCTACCCAACAACAACCCATGATCTAAACGATATTTTGTCTAGGGTGCGACCTAGCCCTTGCTTATTGTTTCGATATCTGTCAATATAGACAAGTGTCGAAACAATTGTCGCTCACCCAGGTGACTGATGCTTGCTGTTCTCCGCTTGTTCGTGAGCCACTTACTCCCGACTGGGCTAGCGACCTTGCGCATATGTTTAAGGCCATCAGTGATCCAGTCCGCTTACGTTTACTCTCATTAGTAGCCAGCCACGAGGGTGGCGAAGCCTGTGTCTGCGATATCTCTGACTCTTTTGAACTTTCGCAACCCACAATTTCTCACCATCTTAAAGTTTTAAGAGAAGCAGGCTTATTGGACTGCGAACGGCGTGGAACCTGGGTCTACTACCGAGTGATTACCACTGCGCTGCAACAACTATCAGCTGTCCTTACTACTGTTAATTCCCAAGAGGTTTCATATGAGCACTAACACCCCTACCGTTGCCAAAAAACTATCCACTCTAGATAGGTTTCTTCCCATCTGGATTGGCCTAGCAATGGCTCTGGGTCTACTGCTTAGCTGGCTAGTGCCCGGTTTAAACTCTGCGCTGCAAAAGATTCAGATAGATGGTATTTCTCTGCCTATTGCACTGGGTCTGTTGATTATGATGTATCCAGTTCTCGCTAAAGTTCGATACGACCGACTACAAAGCGTCACTGGGGATAAAAAACTATTAATTAGTTCGTTGATACTCAACTGGTTATTAGGCCCACTTCTCATGTTTAGCCTTGCATGGCTTTTTTTATCTGACCTACCGGAATATCGTACTGGGTTAATAATTGTCGGCCTTGCCCGTTGCATTGCCATGGTTATCATCTGGAATGATCTTGCCTGTGGCGATCGAGAAGCTGCAGCAGTGCTCGTAGCGCTCAACTCAATCTTCCAAGTACTAATGTTTGCCGTTCTAGGGTGGTTTTACCTTTCCATTCTTCCCGGATGGCTTGGACTTGAGCAAACCAGCATCTCCACTTCACCATGGCAAATAGCAAAATCCGTCGTAATTT
>JBOFCS010000060.1:0-4215 GCA_051646185.1 Mycobacteriaceae bacterium
GTGGTATTTATCGTTGGTGTGGTGCTCTTTGCTTTGGGCATCTTAGGTTCTATTGCCTTGCATGAGTGCGGGCATATGTGGGTGGCTCGGGCTACTGGCATGAAAGTCCGCCGCTATTTTGTGGGGTTCGGACCCAAAATTTGGTCTATTCGCCGGGGTGAAACCGAATACGGAATTAAGGCAATTCCCGCTGGCGGGTTCTGTGATATCGCCGGTATGACTGCGCTGGAAGAGCTATCAGCAGACGAAGTTGACCGCGCAATGTATAAGCAAAAAGTGTGGAAACGTGTTGCGGTTTTGTTGGCTGGACCGGCAATGAATTTTGTTATCGGTATCGTGCTAATTTACATTATTGCCGTCGGTTGGGGCTTGCCGAATCTTCAAGAGCCACCGTCAAACTCGGTGGGTCGATTGTTTTGTGTAGCGCCAACTGTTGACGACAAAGGAATGCCCGTTCCTTGCAGTGGTGCTGGACCAGCAGAATTAGCCGGTCTGCGAACTGGCGATATTATTACCGCAGTTGATGGAGTGGTTACCCCCAGTTGGACAGAGGTGGTAGCTCAGACGCAAAGCAAAACTGGTGTGGTGCAATATTCTGTAGAACGAGAGGGACAACCACTTACTATTCCCGTTGCGGTACTGCAAGCGCAACGACTGGTTGTTGAGCCGGGTGCAGAAAAAAATAAAGTATTAAAAGTTGTTGGTGCTATAGGTATTTCGCCACAAAATGTTTACCCGCCAAACACGTACAATGCTGTCACCGCAATTCCTGGAACACTATCATTTACCGGTGAAATGGGAGTCAAGACAGTGCAGGCTATAACAGAGTTGCCGAGTAAGGTGGGTGCGTTGTGGAGTTCCATTACCGGTGGTGAGCGTGATCCCGATACTCCAATAAGTGTGCTGGGAGCCAGCGTTGCCGGAGGTCAAATAGCTGAACGTGGTATTTGGGAATCCTTCTTGCTGTTATTGGCCAGCCTTAATCTTTTTCTTGGCTTGTTTAACCTCTTGCCGCTTTTGCCTTTTGATGGTGGTCATATTGCTATTGCCAGCTTCGAAAAACTGCGGAATATGCTTCGGAAGGGTAAAGGTTTGGGGCCTGCCGCCCCTGTAAATTACCTTAAGCTTATGCCGATGACCTACGTGGTGTTGGTACTAGGCGGCGGGTACATGCTGTTGACTCTTGTTGCCGATATTGTTAATCCCATCAAGCTTTTCTGATCCTGAAGGTAGGAAAACGTGACTAGTTCCATCGTATTGGGTATTCCATCTGCTCCCGCTGCGGTATTAGCGCCACGACGTAAAACCCGTCAGTTGCAGGTGGGAACGGTAGGGGTAGGTAGCGATCATCTGATATCAGTGCAGTCCATGTGCACTACAAAAACTCATGACATTAATGCCACTTTGCAGCAGATTGCTGAGCTGACCGCTTCAGGTTGCGATATCGTTCGTGTTGCCTGTCCACGTCAGGAAGATGCAGATGCGCTGGCTGTTATCGCCAAAAAAAGTCAGATCCCAGTTATTGCCGATATTCATTTTCAACCTCGGTATATCTTTTCAGCAATTGAGGCCGGTTGTGCTGCGGTACGAGTAAATCCAGGAAATATCAAAGAATTTGATGGCAGGGTTAAAGAAGTTGCTAAGGCAGCAGGCGATGCAGGAATCCCCATTCGGATTGGAGTCAATGCTGGTTCGTTGGACCCTAGACTGCTGAAAAAGTATGGTAAAGCTACTCCAGAAGCTTTGGTGGAGTCGGCGCTGTGGGAAGCAGGGCTTTTCGAAGAGCATGGTTTTGGGGATATCAAAATTTCGGTGAAGCATAACGACCCGGTGATTATGGTCGAGGCCTACCGACAGCTAGCAGCTGTGTGTGATTACCCATTACACCTTGGAGTAACTGAAGCTGGGCCGACTTTTCAAGGAACAATTAAGTCTGCGGTAGCTTTTGGTGCTTTGTTGTCAGAAGGAATCGGTGACACAATTAGGGTGTCACTATCTGCGCCACCGGCTGAGGAAATTAAAGTAGGAAATCAGATTTTACAATCATTAAATTTGCGTCCACGTAAATTAGAAATTGTTTCTTGCCCCTCCTGTGGGCGCGCGCAGGTCGATGTTTATACCTTGGCTGAGCAGGTTGCCGCTGGCTTGGACGGTATGGATATTCCGCTGCGAGTTGCGGTCATGGGCTGCGTGGTTAACGGTCCAGGTGAGGCTCGTGAAGCAGATCTAGGTGTTGCTTCCGGTAATGGTAAAGGGCAGATTTTTGTTAAGGGTGAGGTTATTAAGACTGTACCGGAATCGCAGATTGTGCAGACTCTGATTGCCGAAGCTTTGCGTATTGCCGAAGAAAGTCAAGGCATTGATGGCCAAAGTGCCTCGGGATCCCCTACTGTCACCGTAGGCTAGTACTGCCGGTAGCAGTTGGGGAGCGGGGAAGGTTTGTGGTGTCGATACTTAAGGCAGTGAGAGCAAAACCGTCAGGGGCACGGCAACTTGTCGCTAAAACCCTAGGTGTACAGCATATTGTTCCAGTGCTTCACGTTTTTCATGAAGACCCTATTGGTTCCTGCATGGTAGCGGCACGGGTCAATTCCTATGGAATTGAGCCTAAGGCGATTGGTGGGGAACTGTGGAGTCGAGGCCAGGTCTACGAATCATTATGTTTTGCTGGGGCAAATTTTGTTCCCCTACGTGGTACTCAAGATGACTTGCGGGCTTTTGCTGATCGGGCGTGTTATGGTCCACGGTTATGCTCATCATTGGTGGGTCGTGCGGAGTTGGTGTTGCCACAGTGGGAATTATTGGAATCGGAGTGGGGGCCGGCACGCGATATTCGTGCAGAGCAACCACTGTTGGCCAAAACTATTTCTACCCCACATATTGCCGATCCGTTAGTGCGGCGAGTCAAATCTGAGGAAATCGAGTCTTATCTTGCTGCAGCCATTGATATGTTTATTAGTGAGGTGGGTCTCGATCCACGGTTAGGAGACGGGGGTCGAGCGTATCGGAGGCGAGTGGCTGCCTTGATTGCCGCCGGGCGAGCGTGGGCTCGTTTCGACGGAGAAAACGTTGTTTTTAAAGCTGAAGTTGGGGCCATGTCGCAACATGTTGGGCAAATTCAAGGAGTATGGGTTCGTCCTGAATTGCGTGGGCAAGGATTAGGATCGGCTGGAACGGCGGCTGTCGCCGAATCGATTATTGCTAGCGGACGTGTGGCAAGTTTGTATGTTAACGGTTTTAATCTGGCTGCCCGCCGCGCCTATAAAAAAATTGGATTTACCGAGGTTGGTACCTTTGCCACCATTTTGCTTGATTGACCTGAGCTAATACGGTGTGGCTTGTGGTCACAGCTGATTAACCGACCTACCATGTATCCAATGACTTTTTTAGGCGTTAAGCAGCAGTGGGTATCGGTGGTTGTGTCTGGAGTGCTCGTTGCCGTCAGTTTGGTCGGATGTACGTCAAACCCGGATGGTCCGGAGGCCATTGCTTCTTCATTTTTGTCAGCGTTGGCCGATGGGGATACCGAAGCTGCAGCAGCACTGGCTGACCGTCCGGTAGAAGCGAAGGTCGTGTTGGACGCGGTGTGGCAGGGACTGCAAGCCCAGTCGTTAGAGTCCACCGTGAACTCCTCGCGATACTCCCATGGTGTTGGCACTGTTGATGTTTCCTATCAGTGGCATCTGCCTAAGGATCGGGTATGGAAATATACCAATCAAATTCAGGTAGTGGAATCTGATGGTCAATGGAAAGTGCGCTGGACTGCCACCGATATTCACCCAAAATTGGGGGATTTGCAACGGATGGAACTCCGTGCTGATCCGGCTAAACGTGCCTCAGTTAATGAGCGAGCTGGCTCGGATGTTTTGATACCAGGTCGGGTAGTGCGGGTAAAGTTCAACCCCACGGAGGCAAAGGATATTGCTCGTACAGCTGATTTGCTTGCGTTAACACTCAAACGTTTTGATGATTCGCTTACCGGTAGAGCAATTGCCGAGTCGGCTACTGCTGTACAGGGCGATTACTTGGTGAGGGTGCTATCGTCAGATGATTTTGAGTCCGTTCGGGCACCATTGGTTGGCCTCGACGGGGTTAGTTTCACTGAGGAAGCTGATTTAGTGCCTACTGACCCTACCTTTGCCCCAGACATAGTTGGGCAAGTAAAAAAAGCTGTTATTGCACAGGTTGATGGGATGGCAGGGTGGCGGGTAGTTA
>JBOFCS010000063.1:0-10258 GCA_051646185.1 Mycobacteriaceae bacterium
CCAAAAGCGTTACGCAGGCTAAAAATACGTTCTTTAGCTCGAGATCGTTCTTCATCTCGTCGACCTCCGCCAAATACCGCATCAAAACGGTGTTCGGTGATGGCATCTAGGAGTGGGACGGTTTGCAGGGGGTTCCGGATGCCGTCGGGGCGTTCGGTCAGGCGTCCATCAGAAAGGTAATCTTCTACCTTGGCAACATGAAGCCGAAGGTTATATCTGCTCACTACCTCATCTCGAAACTCCAAAACCTCAGGAAGGTTATGTCCGGTATCAACATGTAGTAGTGAAAAGGGTAATGGGGCGGGCCAGAAAGCTTTTAAGGCTAGATGCAATAAAACAGTGGAGTCTTTTCCTCCTGAAAAAAGAATTACTGGTCGCTCAAATTCCCCAGCAACCTCTCTGAAAATATGAATTGATTCCGATTCAAGTGCAGTAAGGGTATCGAATTCTTCTGGTGCTAGAGAGTTTACACCGCCATTAAGATACTTGTGAGTTACGGTCATGATGAGTGCAGTCCACATTCAGTCTTGGCGAGACCGGCCCAACGTCCGCTACGTGGGTCTGCCCCTGGGGCGGGCTTGACGGTGCATGGTGCACAACCAATAGATGGATAACCTTCGTCGATAAGCGGATTCACCAGTATTGAGTGCTTAGTGATGTATTCCTGCATTTGCTCATCTGACCATGCGGCGATTGGATTAACTTTTACTAGACCAAAACTTTCGTCAAAGGAAATGAGTGGGGCGTTAGCGCGAGTGGGTGCTTCTACTCTTCTGATTCCTGTCACCCAGGCATTGTAGTTCTTTAAGGTGTTAGTAAGTGGAACCACCTTGCGTAGGCGGCAGCATTCTCCAGGTTCTCGAGCAAATAAATCTTTCCCCAAGAGTTCATCCTGCTTTGCAACCGAATGCTCGGGAGTAACATTAATTACTTTCACTCCGTACACCGATGCAACCGCATCGCGAGTTCCAATGGTTTCCGCAAAATGATAACCGGTATCCAGGAATAACACCTCAATTCCCGGATGTACCTGTGCTGCAAGATGAACTAATACTCCATCTTGCATATTTGAGGCGACAATATAGTGCAAACCAAAATTCTTCTCAGTCCACTCTAACAGTTCTAATGGGCTTGCATCTTCCAATTCGCGGGCACCGGTTTTGGCGATCAGCCGCAGTTCATCCTGGCTGAGTGTGCGGTCAAGTGAGGCGCTCATGGTATGACCTTTCGCTGGCGGTTAGTAATTACTATGGCAGTTATCAGGGTTAGGGTCATTGCAAATCTTCATCGGCAGCCCGAACAGCCCACTGAGCGAAACGTTCTCCTTCATGTTTCTGGGCAATGAAGTTGCGCACTACTCGTTCAATATAGTCACCAAGTTCTTCACTAGTTACTTTGTGTTGGCGCAGCTTTCGGCCAAAAGCACTATCAAATCCCAGACTTCCACCTAGGTGCACCTGAAAACCTTCAATCTGGTTACCCTGTCCATCGTCAACAAGCTGACCTTTAAAGCCGATATCAGCGACTTGAGCTCTGGCACAGGAATTTGGGCAACCATTGATATTGATAGTAATAGGGACATCCAACTTCTCATTAAGATCGGCTAGCCGTTCTTCTATTTCCGGTACAAGATCTTGGGAACGTTTGCGAGTTTCAGTGAACGAGAGCTTGCAAAATTCAATACCACTGCATGCCATTAAATTCTTGCGCCACAAAGATGGTCGAGCGGGAAGGTTAAGATCGTCTAGCTCAGAGATGAGGGTTTCGAGGTTTTCATCAGAAACATCGAGGATTATCAGTTTCTGATATGGGGTGAAGCGTATTCGATCGGAACCGGCTCGGGCAGCGGCATCGGCGACGGCAGTGAGTGTTGTTCCAGAAACTCGTCCAGCGATAGGCGCAACACCAACGGCATTAAGTCCATTTTTAAGTTTTTGAACCCCAACATGATCTATTGGTACTGTTGGTTGTTCGGGTGCTGGACCATCGATCAGTGGGCGTTTGAGATATTCAGTTTCCAAGACTTCTCGGAATTTTGCGATACCCCAATCTTTGATGAGAAATTTTAACCGTGCTTTTGAGCGCAAGCGCCGGTAGCCATAATCGCGGAAAATTGACACTATCGCTTCCCAGACATCAGGAACTTCGTCCAGTGGCACCCAGACGCCAACTCGTTGAGCCAGCATCGGATTAGTAGATAGACCACCACCAACCCACAGATCAAGCCCAGGTCCGTACTCAGGGTGGTTAACTCCGATGAAAGCAACATCGTTTATTTCGTGAACAACATCCTGGAGGCCGGAGATTGCTGTTTTGAATTTACGCGGAAGATTCGAGTACTCCGGTTTTCCGATATAGCGCTTCACAATTTCGTCAATAGCGGGAGTGGGATCGAGAATTTCTTCTAGCGACTCTCCTGCCAAGGGGGAACCAAGAACTACTCGGGGGCAGTCGCCACAAGCTTCGGTGGTTTTTAGCCCGACACTTTCGATGCGTTTCCAAATCTCGGGAACATCTTCCACCTGAATCCAGTGATACTGCACATTCTCACGATCTGAGAGATCGGCAGTGTCACGACCAAACTCTGTGGAAATTTCGCCGAGAGTACGTAACTGAGCCACATTCAGTGCGCCAGCATCACAGCGAATACGCATCATAAAATACTTGGCTTCGAGGAGGTCTATATTGTCATCGCCAGTCCAGGTGCCGTCATAACCCGCTTCGCGCTGGGTATAAAGCCCCCACCAACGAAAACGTCCGCGCAGGTCACCTTTATCGATGCTATCGAAACCTTGTTTGGAATAGATATTTTCGATTCGGGTTCGAACATTAAGCGGGTTATCATCTTTTTTCGCTTGCTCATTGGCGTTGAGTGGTTCTCGGTAGCCAAGGGCCCACTGACCCTCAGCGCGACGTCGGCGTGGGGTTTGCGAGGCGCGAGTGGTGCTGATGCGCGGTGTGGTGGCGTCGGTATCCGACGTCATACGAGGCTCCTGGATAGTGGGTGTGCACCGGAGCGGGTCGGGCATTACTGAGGGGGCTAGTTCTCAATAGGGCCGTATCCATCACCGGCCGAAGGACGAGTCATCACTGGGCAGTGCTGGGTTAGGTCAGTAGCAGCCGACAGCTACAGCTGCATACACGCTTAAAATCGATGTGCCGACGCGCAGCAAGGCTAACCCCGCGCCCGATTGACAACACCTGACCATTCACCCTAGCCATTCTGCCACGTCAACCATCGGAACTTTGTCACCGGTACTGACTTTAATCATGGTAAGCATAATGCTGGTAACTCTGGCTGATTCCGGTAAAGGTTGGCACTACTGCGAGACTATGCGGTGTGCATCAGCAATTGAGTAGCCAGCTATTGCGGGCCGAGGTGGGTAAACAGTCCTTTGGGCTATATGTGCATGTGCCCTTTTGTGCTAGTCGCTGTGGTTACTGCGACTTTAATACCTACACGGCAGGAGAGCTGGGGAGTTCAGCTTCGCCGCAATCGTGGTTGGATGGGGTACGTGTTGAATTAGAGATGGCAGCAGCTGCACTCGACGGTGCCCCACCGGTACATACAGTTTTTATTGGCGGAGGTACTCCTTCACTTTTGGGAGGTGAAGGTCTGGGCTCGGTGCTAGAAGCAGTGCGAGGGAGCTTTGAACTGGCCTCAGATGCGGAAATTACCACTGAATCTAACCCCGAATCAACTTCTCGCCATTTTTTTGACACTATTGTTGAATGCGGCTTTACTCGGGTCTCTTTAGGCATGCAATCCGCAGCTAAACATGTGTTAGCAGTTTTGGAACGCACCCATACTCCTGGGCGAGCAGTTGAAGCTGCACAAGAAGCCCGAGCTGCTGGATTCAAACATGTCAACCTTGACTTAATTTATGGGTCTCCGGGGGAGCAGGACGAGGATCTGCTGCTGTCCTTAGAAGCAGTTCTTTCGGCTGGGGTAGATCATGTATCGGCGTATGCATTAATCGTTGAGGATGGCACTGCGTTAGCTCGAAAAGTCCGCCATGGTGAGCTATCAGTCACCGATGATGATGTGTTAGCTGCCCGGTATGAGCTCATTGATTCAGTCCTTGAAGCCCATGGCTTGCCCTGGTATGAAGTATCAAATTGGGCGCAATCAGCACAAGCCCAGTGTCGTCATAACCTTGGGTACTGGGCTGGAGGAAATTGGTGGGGGCTCGGGCCGGGTGCACATTCTCATATTGACGGGACGAGATGGTGGAACACCAAACACCCAGCCCGGTATGGTGCTGAACTTGAAGTCGGTCGTCTTCCTGTGGCTGGCCTTGAGGTTCTTAGCGACGAAAATAAGCATATGGAGGCAGTGATGCTTGGAGTTCGACTACGGTCTGGGTTAGCGCTCTCCGAGTTGTCAGCTACCGAAAAAATTAAGGCGGAGCAGATTTGTTCCGATGGTCTTGCTGTTTTTGTTGACAATAATTTTGTCTTGACAAACCAAGGACGATTGCTGGCCGATGCGGTAGTTCGTTCACTATTGAGCTGAGCCCAATGTGTTGTCGGTGAAAACTAGCTATACCGCACTGCGTCGTAGTCAAAAACCCGAGCGTGTAGCACTACTTTATTTCTTAATGCAGACCGCACAGCGCGGTGTAGACCGTCTTCAAGGTAGATGACCCCGTCCCATTGGACTGCGTGGGGGAACAGATCACCATAAAAGGTTGAGTCCTCAGAAAGTAGTCGATCTAAGGCTAAAACTTTTGTGGTAGTGACTATTTCATCTAATCTGATTTGTCGTGGTGGGATCTTCGACCAGTCTCGAGTTGACAGACCATGATCAGGGTAGGGCTTGCCTTCACGTACACCCTTAAAGATCATGGTCACCTCTTCATCGATAGTGGCTAACTCCGGGCTGGCAGCAAAGAGTTACTACAGTCTGCCCCGCCTTGAGTCCAATCACTTACTCGACCCGTAAACTGTGAAGATAAGGAACCGGCAGGTAAGGAGGTAGGTTGATGTCTAGTACCGATGACCGGCGCTTCGAAGTCCTCCGTGCCATTGTTGCTGATTATGTCTCCACCCAGGAGCCGATCGGATCAAAATCTCTTGTTGACCGGCATAACTTGGGTGTTTCCAGTGCAACAATCCGCAATGACATGGCTGTTCTTGAAGCAGAAGGCTACATTGCTCAGCCGCATACCAGCTCAGGTCGGATTCCCACGGATAAAGGCTATCGGCAGTTTGTTGATCGAATTGCTGAGGTTAAGCCGCTGTCGGCTCCCGAGCGTAAAGCGATCTTGCAATTTCTTGAATCAGGTGTAGATCTTGATGATGTGCTGCGTCGGGGGGTTCGGTTGTTGGCTCAATTAACTAGGCAAGTGGCAGTGGTCCAATATCCCACTTTGTCGGCATCTTCTGTTCGGCATCTTGAGGTAGTCCCGTTAACTCCAGCTAGATTGCTTCTGGTTGTTATTACTGACTCAGGTCGGGTTGATCAGCGAATAGTGGAGCTGGGGGATGTTATCGGCGATGCTGATCTTGTCCGCTTACGGGAACTCTTGGGCGGAGCGCTGGAAGGTAAACGGTTAGCTGCTGCTTCGATAGCGGTTTCTGAGCTTGCCGATGACGCCCCGGCAGATTTGCGGGATGCGGTACTCCGGTCGGCGACAGTGTTGGTGGAAACTTTAGTTGAGCATTCTGAAGAGCGTTTAGTCTTAGGCGGTACGGCCAATCTCACCAGGAATGCCGGTGATTTTGCTATCACCGGCATTCCTGGTTCTTTGCGATCAGTTTTGGAAGCGCTAGAAGAACAGGTAGTTGTGCTTAAACTTCTGACAGCGGCTCAGGATGCTGGGCGAGTGACGGTTCAAATTGGCGAAGAAACTCAAGCCGAGCAGATGCGGGGAACCTCAGTGGTATCCACTGGTTACGGTGCTGCTGGGACTATCTTTGGCGGTATGGGAGTGCTTGGACCAACCCGGATGGATTACCCGGGGACAATCGCTTCGGTTGCGGCAGTAGCTCGATATATTGGTGAGGTCCTAGCTGGGCGGTGACTTATAGGGTGGCGAAACAACTTTAAGTTTCATATCTATTCATTACGTTACGAGTACTGCTATTTATCAATAGCGAACGACATAGACAAGGATGTAAGAAAAAGTGGCACGGGACTATTACGGGATTCTTGGAGTCAACAAAGGGGCTAGTGACCAAGAGTTAAAACGGGCATATCGCAAGCTTGCTCGTGAACTGCATCCTGATGTCAATCCGGACGAGCAAGCACAGGCGCGTTTTAAAGAAGTGAGCACCGCCTATGAAGTGCTCACCGATCCAGAAAAACGTCGCATAGTGGACCTTGGTGGCGACCCATTGGAAAGTGGTGGGGCCGGTGGAGGTTTTGGGGGTCAAGGTTTTGGCGGTGGTCTTGGTGACGTATTTGAAGCATTTTTTGGTGGCGGTGGTGGTGGCGGGTCCCGTGGGCCACGTGGTCGTGTGCAACCGGGATCTGATGCGTTGCTTAAGGTTCGGTTAGACCTTGAAGAATGCGCTCAAGGAGTGAGCAAACAGATCACAGTGGATACCGCGATTCTCTGTGATTTATGTGCAGGTAAAGGTACCCACGGAGCTTCCCAACCCATTAGCTGTGAAACCTGTAATGGTGCAGGAGAAGTTCAGTCGGTCCAGCGATCCTTCCTTGGTCAGGTGATGACTTCTCGTCCTTGTCCTACTTGTCGTGGTGCTGGTGTGACTATCCCAGACCCTTGCCGTAAGTGCGGGGGAGATGGGCGAGTGAGATCACGGCGCGATATCACGGTAAAGGTTCCAGCTGGTGTTGGTGATGGCATGCGGATTCGCCTTGCTAGTCAGGGTGAAGTGGGTCCGGGAGGAGGGAGCCCGGGTGATCTCTATGTTGAGGTTCACGAAAAGCCGCACCAGGTGTTTGTTCGTGATGGTGATGATTTGCACTGCACCATTCGAGTACCGATGGCCGAAGCTGCTTTAGGCACTGAGCTCAGTGTGGACTCCATTATGGATGGACCAGTAACTGTCACAATAGAACCAGGAACTCAGCCTGGTTCGGTATCTGTATTACGTGGACATGGTATGCCACATTTGCGTTCTGGAACACGTGGAAATTTACATGCTCATCTTGATGTAGTGATTCCTGCAAAATTAGATCAACGACAGACAGAGTTATTACGTGAATTGGCTGGCTTACGCCTTAAAGACAAAGCTGAAGTAGTCACTTCTGCCACTGCTAGTAGTGGTGGGTTGTTCTCACGGTTACGGGAAGCATTTACTGGTCAGGCGCATCGCTGATGGCGGCAACCATCTTCTATCTTAATCCGTTACCGACGGGTAGGGTTGCTCTTCTTGATGGTCCCGAAGGTAGACATGCGGCGACGGTGCGTCGTATAGGAGTTGGTGAGCGCTTAATACTCAGCGACGGCAGGGGTGCTTACGTTCGGGCAGCGGTGACTGCGGTTTTTAAAGACAGTCTTGAATTGGCATTGTCTGAGCGGCAATTCTTTGCTCCTCCTATGTTGAAAGTAACAGTGGTGCAGGCTCTTCCAAAGTCTGATCGGTCAGAACTTGCAGTTGAACTTGCGGTCGAAGCTGGTGCTGACGCCATCATTCCCTGGCAAGCATCACGATGCGTCGCGCGCTGGCTGGATGTAAAAGCAACAAAAGGGGTGTTGCGTTGGCAAGCGGTGGCCGCTGCGGCGGCTAAACAATCACGCCGACCCTATATTCCCGATATTTTTTCCTTGGTATCAACTTCTGAATTAACGAATTACGTACAGAAACAATGTGAATCAGGTGCTCTTGTGGCAGTTTTGCATGAAGATGCAACTGAACCTTTGGCCTCGCTTCCCTATGATTCAGCATCCGAATTGACCTTAATCGTTGGCCCAGAAGGCGGGGTTAGTGTTGAGGAAGTCCAGCAGTTAACAACTGTCGGCGCACGTTTGGTGCGACTTGGCCCAACAGTGCTGCGCACCTCTACTGCGGCGGCGGTAGCTCTCGGCGCTTTGGGTGCTACTACCGATCGTTGGGACAGGGCTCCGCTACAGTGAAATCTGGGGAAAGGCAGGGTAGGCGACAATGACTGGTCGGATTATGCTCGCCTACGGTGAGCATTCAGAACAGTTTGGCCATTTGTATTTACCCGAGGAACTCGATGGTAACCCGGTGCCTGTGGTCATGGTTGTTCATGGTGGTTTTTGGAGCGGTCAATATCGATTAAACTTGAGTACTTCACTTGCAATTGCCTTGCGACAGAAAGGTTTTGCAGTATGGAATATTGAATATCGTCGAGTTGATGCCGGTGGGGGTTGGCCACATACTGTGATAGACGTTAAGGCGGCTTGGTTAGCTTTGTCTGGGTTGGTGGCAAAGTGCGCTACTGAGCAAGGGGTGAATCTTGATCTGTCCGCTATTAATGTGGTTGGGTATTCAGCCGGTGGACAGTTAGCCCTGTGGTTGGCTGGGCAAGAAGATCTGCCGATGAGGCCAGTGCATGTAGTAGCTCAGGCTGGCGCGCTTGATCTGGTGGGTGCTGGACAGGCTAAACATCCGTTGCTTGAGGCGTTTATTGGTACAAGTTATACGGACAATCCGCAGTTATACCACCAGCTATCCCCGCTGCACCTACTTCCACTGGGGTTGCCAACTACAGTGATTCACGGAGAATTGGATGAGCAGGTTCCGGTAGAGGTGTCACGCCGATACGCCATAGCCGCAGCTGCGGCGGGGGATGCGTGTGAGTTGATTGTTATTGAAGGGGAGAATCATGTAGATTTTTTGGACCCTTCCACTCAATGTTTTGCTGCTTCTGTTGCTGCAGTACTGATGCATTACGGTAAATAGCCCAGTTCTTTGAGGAAATTCAGATGGTGTTGCCTGTGACCTGGCGGTAGACTGTCGTTGTATCAAGATAGATGAGACCGGAAAGCAGGCCTTAGATTCTACGTGAGTGAGCACAGTAAGCATGACCGTAAGCAAGCCGTCACTGCAGTCAGTTCCAGGATGGAAATTGCAGCGGAAACTGTTTTTGGTCTATTAGGGTCAACAGATCAAAATCTCCGAGTACTAGAAGAAGAATTAGACGCAGATATTCATGTGCGTGGCAATATCATTAGCCTGTCAGGTCTTCCTTCAGAGGTAGCCCTAGCTGAGCGTCTTATTGGCGAATTAGTCACTCTGGTTAGTCGTGGGCAAAATCTAAGTCCCGATGCGATCCGTCGTTCAGTCACTATGATGACGCAGGAACCTGCACAGGTAGGAGAGTCCCCGGCTGCGGTGCTGAGTTTGGATATTTTGTCCAGACGCGGCAAGACGATTCGTCCTAAAACGCTCAATCAGAAGCGTTATGTTGACGCCATCGATGCCAATACAATCGTTTTTGGAATCGGTCCGGCTGGCACGGGTAAGACTTACCTAGCAATGGCTAAAGCAGTCCAGGCGTTGCAGACAAAACAGGTGACCCGGATCATCCTCACTCGCCCGGCGGTTGAGGCTGGGGAGCGCCTAGGGTTTTTGCCGGGGACCTTAAATGACAAAATTGATCCGTATTTGCGACCACTTTATGATGCCTTACATGACATGATGGACCCTGAAGCAATTCCAAAGTTGATGGCATCAGGGGTAATTGAGGTAGCACCGCTTGCATATATGAGAGGTCGTACCCTTAACGACGCTTTCATCATTTTAGATGAGGCACAGAACACTACGGCTGAGCAGATGAAGATGTTTTTGACTCGGCTAGGCTTTGGTTCCAAAATTGTGGTGACCGGAGATGTGACTCAGGTGGATTTACCCGGTGGAGCAAGATCAGGTTTACGAGCTGCCTCAGATATTCTCCAGGGCATAACCGATATTCACTTTGCAACTTTGACGAGTACCGATGTGGTTCGGCATCGATTAGTTGCTGACATTGTTGATGCTTACGCTCGGCTGGAAGAATACCAACCAGAAGTAGCGGCTAATCATGGTCGGCGACATCCTTCGGGTGCCCGGGCGTCACGCCGATGATGGTACAAGGGAAAATCGACCTATGAGCATTGAGGTTTCCAACGAATCGGGAATGGATATTTCCGAAGAAGATTTAATGAGCGTTGCTCGTTTTGTGATAGCAAAAATGGATGTTCATCCGGCTGCGGAGCTTTCTATGGTGCTAGTGGACTCAGCAGTAATGGCTGAACTTCACCTACGGTGGATGGATCTACCAGGTCCTACCGATGTTATGAGCTTTCCGATGGATGAATTGGAACCTGGTGGCCGCCCA
>JBOFCS010000130.1:0-2060 GCA_051646185.1 Mycobacteriaceae bacterium
ACCATTGCAATGAAAGTATTTGTGCCATTGACTATAGCAGACTTATGAATTCCCATTTTTGTTCTTTTAAGTATTTGGCATCCTTTGCAGAGCAAGAAAAATCTTGAATTAAATAGAACATCTAATTTTGGTCACACCCCGTTAAAGCATCCACTTGAACAGAGGAGAGATTCAGATGTCAGAAATCCAACCAAGGACAAAGGAGGAAACAACCATGAGCAAGACTGGACTTCAGGCGCTTCTCACACCCAAAGATAGCGTTCTTCTCCCGATCGACTATCAGCCCTTCCAGTTCGCTAACCTGCACAGTCACGAACCAACGATGGTCAAGCTGTAAGGTTGTCAATGAATTGGTATTAGAAAGCTGGGAGTCAAGCAATTAGAGAAGGAAGCTATTCCGATAGGTAGATTGTTTCTGGAAGCAAACATCGTAAAGCTTGTATGTAAGTTAGGGAGGAAATTTATGCCAATTGTGAGCGTCACCCTATCAGAATGGCCAGGCTCAAACTTTACCAATTGGTTGCAGCTGTTATTCCGATCGCGTAGCGTCTTGATCAAAGAATAGAACACCTAATTTCAGGTTTCACATCAGCCTCAATCATTCTGTTCACCGTTGTTTCCTATCAAGGATACCAAAAAACTATGACCTGCGAACATCTCAACAATCTAACTGCGGAAAACCGGATTTCTAAAGCAGCTTATCCCGTATTTCGTTGTGAAGAGTGCATGAAAATAAATAGCCGCTGGGTACACCTGCGGATTTGCCAAACCTGTGGCAAAATGCTGTGCTGTGATTCTTCTGAGCATCAACATGCTCGCCGTCATTATGAGGCAACAAGTCATGCAGTAGTTAGCTCGGCTGAACTGGGAGAGCAGTGGTTATGGTGTTTTGCAGATGAACAGGGGAAAGACTATTGATGGCGATTCTGATTTCATTTAGATTCTCTTCTCATTTTTTAGCATATTTTCCTCAAGTGGAGGCTTCTTATGGCAGTTTCTGTTCAAGGTACTCCCATTGACATTGTTTGGCCCAGTTTGCCCCCGGCAGCCTGGCAGGATACATATACAACTGTCCATTTATGGACACAAATCATTGGTAAGATTCGGTTGGCATTGGCTCCTAAACTCAATCACTGGTGGCAATCTACTCTCTATGTCACACCGCGTGGACTGACAACCGCTTCAATCCCTTACAAAACTCGTAACTTTCAAATTAGCTTTGATTTTCTCGACCATCAACTACAAATCGACACTAGCGACGGCATTACTAAAAGAATTGCATTGGCTCCTCGCTCTGTTGCAGATTTTTATCAAACCGTGCTGACCACATTGAGCAACATCGGTATCGAAGTCCGAATCTGGACGATGCCGCAAGAAGTGTCAGAACCAATCCCGTTCGAGTGGGACGATCGACACGCAGCTTACGATCCGGAATATGCACAACGGTTCTGGCGAATTCTCGTGCAAGTCGATCGGGTCATGACCTTATTCCGTTCGCAGTTTATTGGTAAATCCAGCCCTGTGCATTTCTTTTGGGGCAGCTTCGATCTCGCTGTGACTCGTTTCTCCGGTCGTCGTGCGCCAGAACATCCAGGGGGAGTTCCGAATATGGCAGATTGGGTCACAAGAGAAGCCTATTCACACGAAGTCAGTAGTTGCGGCTTTTGGCCAGGGGGTAGGTCAGTTGTGGAGCCTATTTTTTACGCTTATGCTTACCCTGCGCCGGAAGGGTTTCGCGATTACCCTGTTCAGCCCAAGGAGGCATTCTATAGCTCGGAGCTGCAAGAGTTTATCCTACCCTATGAGGTAGTAAGACAAGCTGGCGAACCAGATGCGGTACTCCTTGCTTTTCTCCAAAGCACCTATGAAGCAGCAGCAAATTTAGGACATTGGGATCGAGTAACCTTGGAGCGTACCCCAACTGTGTAAGGCTAACAAATTGCTGAAACGGATGGCTTAGCGATCTTGATACGAATGGCACTAAGATAAGGTGAAATGGTGATTGAGCAAGCATTGTGGACTTTTGTATTTTTCTCCAGCAGATAGGCTAGTCAGGGGAA
>JBOFCS010000095.1:0-4429 GCA_051646185.1 Mycobacteriaceae bacterium
ATTGGTTTTGGTGATATGTCGGCAACGGCCGATTCGGAAGCGATGCGTGAGCGTGGAATTTCTGATCGAAAATTCTCACGAGCCAATGACCGTCGTAGAGGTGGATTTGTTGAATCTCAGGGCGGTGGAACAATTTTGCTGGCCCGAGGTGATATAGCAGCCAAGATGGGGCTTCCGGTACTTGCTGTTGTTGCTCATGCCCAATCTTTTGGAGATGGTGTACACACCTCAATTCCAGCTCCAGGGATCGGTGCTCTTAGTGCTGGAATTGGTGGGAAAAATTCGATACTGGCTAAATCTCTTGCCTCTCTTGGTGTACAAGCTGATGATATTGCTGTTGTGTCAAAGCATGACACCTCAACAAAGGCCAATGATCCTAATGAAGCTGAGCTGCATGAGCGGCTAGCTACTGCATTAGGCAGAAGTGCCGGTGCACCGCTTTTTGTGATTTCACAAAAAAGCTTGACTGGGCACGCGAAGGGCGGGGCTGCTGCTTTTCAACTGATTGGCTTATGTCAGGTGCTCTCTCAAGGGGTGATACCTCCGAATCGTAGCCTGGATTGTGTCGATGAGGAGATGGAAAAATTTAGCCGATTAGTTTGGGCAAGAACACCATTAAAGTTTGGTGATCAGCTGACTTTGAAAGCTGGGCTTGTAACAAGTCTTGGCTTTGGGCATGTATCTGGGCTCATTGCCTTGGTACATCCACAAGCTTTTATTGCGGCGCTTGACCCACGGCAGCGACAGGAGTACCTGGAGCGTTCCGAGCAACGGGTCGTGCAGGGGAGTCGGCAGCGCGCTTGGGCGATGTGTGGTGGTCCAGCGCTCTATCAACGTCCGGCTGACCGTCGATTTGAGCATAGTAAAGATGGTGCAGACTCAGCTGAAAAGGCATATGAAGCAGCGTTATTACTTGATTCTGGAGTTCGGCTGGGAGCGGACGATGTTTATCTGACGGGTGCAGTGTAGTGGCGGGTATTCGAGGTATTGGGTTTGATCTGGTGTCGGTGCCAGATTTTGCTGAACAACTGAGTCGTCCAGGCACTCGAATGGCTACACACTTTACTGCGGGTGAAAGACGCGATGCGTCTATCGGAACCTCATCTACCGAAAGGCATTTAGCTGTTCGGTGGGCCGCAAAGGAAGCGCTTATTAAGGCTTGGTCGGTGTCAAATTTTGCACACCGACCTGCCCTGCCTGAGGTTATGTATCAGCAGATCGAAGTCGTCAGTGACGCTTGGGGGCGACCAAGCATCCGTCTTTTAGGTGATGTTGCTGAACATTTGGCCGATGTCACCATTCATGTCTCGCTCACCCACGATGGGGACACCGCCGGGGCTTTTGTGGTGTTGGAGTCGATGGGTGAGAGTGTCAATATCTAGTTCTGAGTAGTATGTGCTGCTTTTTCTGCATCGAGTAGATAGGCAATCATCATTGCTTTAAGCTCGCCCACTACCTCGTGATGGTCTTGTCCGCTTTGTACTGAGAAATTCAGCATTGAATACACAATATGAACAAGCACTTCTGCCATAAGTTTACGACGCCCACGTACGGATGCTGGGGTGAGAGGTGCAAGCACACGGACTACTTGATTGGCGAGTGCGCGCTCATGTACTGCTGCGGTGGCTCGGGTTGCTGGAGTTGCCTGAACTGCCAGCCAGACAGCTCTGCGAGAGGGCACGGAGAGCCATAGGTCGGCTAAATGATCAACAAATTTTTCCAGAAAACGCACCCAATCCAAGGAAGGTATTTCTTCCGAGAAAGCCCTGAGTTCGGCGAATACTGAGGACAGATCTTCTCGATCTAGCTCACAGACAATGACGTATTTGTTAGCGAAAAACTGGTACAAGGTACCGATCGGCACTTCAGCACGGGCTGCAACTTCTTCACAGGTAAAGGATTCGAAACCAACTTCAGTGAGTAAATCGCGGGAGGAAGCAAGCAGGGCGTCAAATTTGCGTTGGCTGCGTTCCTGGGTTGGGCGCTTGCGAGGAAGGAGCTCTGCCGCGATCTCAGGGTCATTTCCTGGGCCGTCGATACCAGGGGCTGCAGGGTGTTCGCGCTGCCCTTCTGGTGCCGCTGCTGAGTTATTCACAGCTTTACATTAGTGTGCAAAGGCGGTTAAAGAGGCGATTTTACCCGTTGCGGCGCGTATTAGCTATGGATATGAGGCTATAGACCAAGGTCTCTACGTAGCTTTGATACGTGTCCGGTTGCTTTGACATTATATTGCGCCATTTCCACCTGCCCTTGTTCATCTACGAGGAAGGTGGAGCGAATAACTCCATGAACGACCTTTCCGTAGAGCTTCTTTTCACCGAAAGCGCCCCATTGCGTCAATGTTGTTTTTTCTGGATCGGAGAGTAACGGGAAGGTGAGTTTTTCTTTTTCTGTGAAAGACTGGAGCTTGGCAGGTTTGTCAGGGGAGATGCCAATAACGTCGATTCCGGCATCGTTGAGTTCAGCTAGGTTGTCGCGAAAATCACAGGCTTGTTTTGTGCAGCCGGGGGTTGATGCCGCGGGGTAGAAGTAGATGAGAACTTTACGCCCTAGGTAGTCAGATAAGGACACGTCATTGCCTTCGGCATTAGGCAAGGTGAACGCTGGTGCGGTGGCTCCGGCGGCAAGTCTGAGGTTTTCGGTCACAGACTTCAGCCTAGCGCAGGGGAGTCCCTGTCTTCGCCCCGCAAGGTGTACTGCTCTACGGTGTGTGGAGCAGTACACAAAGTAGCTGACTGGTCGAGAAGACTTACTCGACTCGCACGACACTGGAGGACACGTGCCAAGGGATACCAACAGCATTGAACGCGAAATTGAACGTGCCCGCGATCAGCTTGCCAATACTCTGGATGAACTGAGTGTGCGAGCGCATCCCAAGCGTCTCGCTGATGATGCCAAAGCAAGCGTGCTGGCGACGTTGAGTAAGCCGGTCGTCAAGTATTCGATTGCCGGTGTCGGCGTTTTGGTGGCCGCCCTGGTGGTTCGCAAAATTTTACGCTGACGGATACGTTGATCGGATATGTAGAGGGCCCCATCCGCCTGGATGGGGCCCTCTACATGCGTGCGCCGTCAGGGTTTCGAACCCCGGACCCGCTGATTAAGAGTCAGCTGCTCTACCAACTGAGCTAACGGCGCAAACTTCATTTGATGCGAAAGAGACAATAACAGCCGAGGGCTTGGTAAGTGAAATCGCCAGTTAAGATCAAGTGTGGACACTATTGGGGTGATGCAAGTGGCTTTTGAGTCCATTGGGGTAAAAATAAGGATGTTTGTTCCATGAGGTTGGAATCGCTCTTGTAACGGGCTGGTATATGTGCGCTTTGGCTGGCATGATGACGATATACGGTTGAAAAAGACCGGCCATGTTGTGCGCTTATCTAAGGGATTTCCCGTGTTGATGCGTCACAAGAGTCTGCCAACCAATAGTTGGTCTTGTGTTGTGATTTTTATAAGGTGGAGTGTAAATGCGAGTTTTTGCCGTTGTTGTTAGCGCTGTCTTGCTGACTGCTGCGTGCACTATTGGCGAACCAAGTTCATTGGGTCCGACGGTGGTAACACTTGATCGCAGCTCCCCTATTTCTGGGGCGCTAACTCCTGAGATAGCTGTATCGGTGGAGGCGAGTGCGGTAGGGGTTTCCCCTGGTGTTCCGGTGGTCATTTCGGCTAGCCAAGGGGTGCTTTCTCAAGTCGAATTGGTTGACGAGGATGGCGTCGCGATTGCTGGTGCAATGAGTCCAGATGGGCAATCGTGGAGAAACACGGCGCCGTTGCGGTATGGCCAGAAATATAACTTGCATGCTAAGGCAACTGGTTTAGCGGCTTCGGCAGAGAAACAACTGACCTTCACCACTGCAACTCCGACCAGGATGACTAAGCCGTATCTCCTGCCTGATGCTGGTGATGTGGTTGGGATTGGGCAACCTATCGCAGTGCAGTTTGATGAGCCAATTGTTGATCGGCTTGCTGCTCAGCGTGCCATCACGGTTACTACCGAGCCCTCGGTTGAGGGGGCCTTTTATTGGTTGAGCAACACCGAGGTTCGGTGGCGTCCTCAGAATTATTGGACACCAGGAACAAAAGTTAGCGTTAAGGTGAAAACTTTTGGTGTGGATTTGGGCAGTGGAATGTTTGGGCAAGAAGATGTGAGTTCAGATTTTACGATCGGTGACGCCGTGATTGCCACCGTTGATGACAATACAAAAATTTTATCTATTGCAGTCAATGGGCAAGTGGTGAAAACAATGCCCACGTCTATGGGTAAAGACAGCACGCCTACAAGCAACGGGGTGTATATCGTTGGGGATAGGTTGTCCACGATGACTATGGACTCGTCTACTTACGGAGTGCCGGTGGATTCTCCCGCTGGTTATCGAACGAAGGTGAATTACGCCACTAGAATGTCCTACAGTGGACTCTGTGTGCATGCCGC
>JBOFCS010000162.1:0-11588 GCA_051646185.1 Mycobacteriaceae bacterium
AGCAATAATTGGTAAGCACCTAGCGACCACCCCTGCCCGGATGGGTCTCGCAAAGATTTGATAATCATCAGAACCGGCGGTAACACTAACAGTAACCCGATGAGCATAAGCACGGCCACTACAGGCAACCAGATTATTCCTCGTGGCTTTATCACCGTACTTGAGGAAGCATTACGTAAAACCGAATTTTCTTTATTAGTCCTTGTTTTCATTGCAATAGAAAGAGCCAATATCACTGTAACTAGCTGCAATAGCGATAAAGCCGCAGCTGTCTGCAAGTCAAAGTAATTGACTGTCTGAAGATAAATCTCGGTTTCTAAGGTCCGATATTCTGTTCCGCCCAAAATTAAAATAACTCCGAAGCTTGTGGCGCAGAATAAAAAAACCACCGCAGCTGCTGAAATAATTGCCGGAGCTAAAGCAGGTAAAGTTACTGTGCAAAATGCTTTCATCGGTGAAGCACCAAGAATTCTCGCTGCTTGAACCATCCTAGGATCAAGATGTGACCACATTCCCCCTACAGTTCTAGCCACAATAGAGACATTAAAAAACACGTGAGCAAGCAAGATCGCCCATATCGTTTTGTCGAGCCCTAAGCCACCGAAAAGTCCATTGGGTACCAACAAGACTCGAAAAATTATTCCCACAACAACAGTGGGCAATACAAATGGAACAGTGATGACAATCCTGAAAAGAAAACGCCCCGGCATATCCACCCGGGCAAGAAACCAAGCTATTGGCATACCGCATATAAGAGTCAGTAAAGTTGAGGCAAAAGCTTGACCAATGGTGAAACAGGCAATTCCTATAAATTCCGAATCAGTGAGTATCTCAAATATTTTCAAAGGTGAAAATTTACCCTTTGCACTTTCTAATCCACGGATGAAAATAGCAACAACTGGAACGATGAAGAAGAACATTAAAAACGAAATTGGCAATGCCCCAACAATAATTAACCAGTTACCCGAGCGATTCTTATGAACTATTCTCATTCCTGGAAGATTGATCGCCATTGTTTCTGCCAAGTCTCCCTGTTCTGTGCAATGTCACTGCTGGGCAAAGTATGCGGGTTTTCTGGAATTGGAGCATATTTAGACCATAAGTCAGGTAATGGGGTATTATACTGCACCGGATACACATACATGGAGTTAGGTAAATCTGCCTGTACTGCAGCACTGAGTAAAAAGTCAATTAACTTTTGAGCCGCTTCCTTATTTTTTGTTCCATGCAAAATACCGGCGTACTCAACTTGCCGAAAGCATGTGTTAAGCAAAGCT
The DNA here is from genome assembly GCA_051646185.1 of Mycobacteriaceae bacterium. Taxonomy (GTDB): domain Bacteria; phylum Actinomycetota; class Actinomycetes; order Mycobacteriales; family Mycobacteriaceae; genus JBOFCS01. Next base: position 1,278 of record JBOFCS010000162.1, read on the forward strand.
TTAGTTGTTGGTTGAGCACCATCTGCCCCAACCTCAAAGGGCGGTGATGATGCATAAGAAACAACAATTGGTCGTGAACCTTTACCTGAAGACCCTGTAAAATCTACTGAATAGGCCTGCTCCCAGGAATCTACTGAAGTAACACCGTTGGCTTTCAGAGCACGCCAATAGTCTTGCCAGTTGTCGGCGTATTCAGCGATAGTGGCAAGCAAAAAAGCTAATCCTGGAGATGACGTTGCCGGATTTTCTACCACCGTAAGATTTTGGTACCTGGGATTGATGAGATCATCAAAAGTTGCTGGTTCAGGAAGATTGTGCTCAGCAAAATACTTGGTATCAATATTGATACAGACATCACCATGATCTATGGCAGTCAACTGATCTACCCCAGAAAGCTGATAATCCTGTGCGCCATCACGAGCAAGTATAGAAGTGTACGAATCAAATACTTCTGATTCGAGAACGCGGGAAGCAAAGGTATTGTCGATACCAAAAGCAACATCACCAATTGGTGCATCCTTCGCAAGAGCCAACTTAGTGGCAAGTTCTCCAGCGTCGCCACCGGTGACTACATCAACTGTGACTCCGGTTTGCTCAGTGAATCTTGCCAATAGGCCATCTGATAAAGCAAAAGAATCATGGGTGACAAACACCAGCCGCTCCGCTTGCCCGCTGTGCAGACCACGGGCAGAACAAGAAGTACTTAGACCAACAATTACCATCAAAGCCAAGGCCACAGTCACCTTAGCCGGACTGGTAAGACGTACTTTCAAAAGCCTTTTTTGCTCATAACAATTTTGCTGGTCGCTGCCGTTACTCACTAACTACTCCTGCCGTTGTCGAGGTACATTAATGCCACTCCTAGACCGATGTCCTGCTATCACAATCCACATCAATGTCGCTACAGTGCACCACACATTTATGGCAGCAATAAACGCAAATACCAGCGTATGATCCTGGACCCACTGTCGGTCTTGAACAAATGATAGTAACCAGGGCACCCCAGCCATCTGTACCACCAACCACATCCAAAAAATTACTTGTGCACCAGGATATTTCCGCATTGATCCATAGCGAAGCCAGATAAGTAGCGGGATAATCCAAACCCAATGGTGTATCCAAGAAATCGGCGAAACAAGTAGGCCAAATAATTCCACTACCATCAGCGCCCCAAGACGATCCGCCTTTGGCAATACTCTCCAAGCCGAAAAGGCTAGCACCGCAACAATAAGTACGGCTGCAAAAAGTATCGGACCGGATTTAACATCGTGGCCAACTGCCCGACCCAGCGCTCCACGCAAGGATTGATTCGTCACCGACAGCACCGGGCCAATTCGGCTTGCGTCACCGAGCAAATCCTGAAAATAAAACCGAGTTTGTTCAGAAATAACGGCATAGCTGACTGCAATAGTTCCGATAAAGGTAGCAGCAGCAGCTAATGCCGCTCTCCATCTTTTTTTTGCTAAGAAATACAAGCTAGCAACCGCTGGCGTGAGTTTAATTCCGGCCGCAAACCCTACTAGCAAGCCTGAAAGCCACCAGCTACTTGAATAGACAGCAACAAGCACCGCAAGAACCAAAAATACGTTGACTTGACCATAATCGAAGGTCGTACGCAGAGATTCAGACCACATCATGGCTGCCGTCCACAGCATTGCTCGATTGCGATCCTGTTGAAGGACATCTCGTCCAACGTATCCATCAAAGTGGTTACTGTCTGTCAGCAGCTTCTGACTGATTCGGGCCACACCAAACAGAGCCAAAATTGTCATCAACTGCCAGAGGATGCCGATAAAGGCAAAGGGCAGGAAATGTAGCGGGTAAAACACCAAAGCAGCAAAAGGGGGATAAGTAAAGGGCAGTGGAAAGTCAGGGGTGTACTGGGAAAAAGTGAAATTATAGAGTCCCCCGCTACTCAGCGACGCAGCACCATCAACGTAAACATGAAGGTCAACGAGGTTTCTTCCATTGGGTGCACATAATGTCCAGAGCAACCGGATGACAATCGAAATCAGTAAAACCGCTGGAGCCATGTGGACCAGCCCAGCTAAAAATGACCTAGTCGATCTAGTCACTGCCTGCAACGCTCCCTGCGGTTCAGCCGCACCTGGGGCGACTAGCTGTGCATTTCCTTTACCGCCAAAGATGCTTGCCGATGTCCTTCATCTTAATCTGCAAACAAAGACACAGTTGCTCTGGTCAGGCCTGACGCTCGTGCATAACAGGCTATATCTAGTTTTAAGAGTCACAAAGACTCATTTTTCATACAATTTTATAACAATTGCATCACTATTCACTTTATTCTTTCCCTTCACTCCATTCACACGCTACAGTCATACCTTGTCTAGTGACATCGCAACAGGACTGTTAGTGCTGCGCGACTAGCGGGCAACTGGGATAACTCCACAGAGTTACCCACATCACCACCAAATCGGTTACGGTGTGCCCCAGACCCAACACTTATAGAGTTAAGGATGGAAACAACGGTGCTACACACCCCGGCAATCCGCAGGGCGGCCTCAGCGGTAGCTATTGCAGCGGCTACCGCCCTTGCACTGCCCACAGCGGCACTGGCTGACAAGCCAGCACCAACACAGCAAGACATCCCCATCGGCATTGCTTTGCAGGCACTAGCACCCGCAATCATCGGTGCTGCAGCCACTCCTGGAGCTAAAGCTGATAATCCCAATGCAGAGCTCCTGTCGCAGGTCCGCACCCTTCTGACCCAGGCCGATCTCCCTGATCAGATCCGGACCACACTATTGCGCGTCATTACCTTCCTTGATGGAAGTGGCGGTGGCGGCCCCGAGATCCCCAATAATCCAGGCGATCCGGTTATTCAGCAATTCCTCTACCCTACCCTTGGGACGGGTTGTATCTCTGAAACAGCAGACTCCGTAGGAACCGCACTTGCTGTCTCCGGTCCAGCGACACTACCTCCTCCCGGTCCCGCCTTAGGGCAAACCGGTTTTGTCTTTACCGCACTGGGTACCGCTCCGGCCGCAGCAAACCAGGTTGAACCGCTCAACGTCTCCTGGGTAAATCTCAATACCGGTGCCACCGGCACTCAAGCATTAACTAACGATGCAAAGATCAATCCTGACGGACCAACCACGCTTTCCACCATTGCAAACACTGGCTCGGGTCGGATTATTGCCACTATTTCAGGTGGAATAACCACTGAATCTCGTTCTTGCACATTCCTACCAACAATTGGGATTATCTACACTCCTTAGGTTCTACTGCTTCACTCTAACCAACCACAACATTGGCCCACACAGGTTAAAATCTGTGTGGGCCAATGTGTTTTGTTATTGATGTTAAGTTGAGTCGATACTGGAAGCCCTGTTCGACACATAAGAAAGCAATCTCTCAGCAGGACCCCTCCCCATCAAGGGAGCCCAGGCAGAGCAGAAAATCAAAATTACACTTGCTGATAAAGCACAATTCATAGCTGCAGAATCAGCATCTACCCACCCTATTTTATCCAAGATAAAATATTCAAGAACATGGCAAATATAGACAGTCAGCGCCATGGATCCCACTGCCGCCAACGGAAACAGAAATACCCGTAACCTGCTTGCACACAGTAAGCACAGAGCAATAATAGAAATGGCAAAACCAGTGGAGCCTATGATTTCACAGGTTGATCCGCTATGCGGCCGCGACCCAGCAAGCCGCTCGACAATACTTCCAGGCGTAGCCGAAACGTCCGATATTGACTCCGTCGATAACGAAGAATCAAAAACAGATGTTGGTGCCCCAATCAGTGACTCACTGAGAGCGCCAAGCCCATACCCAACAATCACTAGACAAACCCCGACACCCAGCACCGACAATTGCACAGAGTGGTTCGTTAAATCTAAACGGCCAATCCCTAATCCAACCAAAATGAATACACACCAAAGCAATACCGGATAAGGACCGGAAACCATAAGATCAAAAAAATGGATATTCACTAACTGAAATTGCGGTAAAGCAGTAATAAGTAGTTGCACTATAAGCGGCATAATCATTGCCAAAATTGCCGCAAAGATGAACAGTGATCGTGCACTCCAACGTAAAACTGGCAGCACAATAACAAAGAGCGCCGCATAAGTCGGCAGAATGATCGCCAATGGAGTCACAAATAATGTGAGTAGCCCACCGATGAGATAGATCAACACTGCACGTACCAATATTCGAGTACGCGCACGAACCAATACGTGACCTGTCGGCGGTTCGGTTTGTCCAGAGAGAAGAGCCAGTGAGACCCCAGCAAGAATTGCAAAAAGAATTGCCGATCGGCCATTCACTAGCCCAAGCCACGTATCAGGCACTGACCAACGCGGGATTAACGCCCCCGCATACAAATGCGCAGCAACCATACCTAGCACCGCAATACCTCGCGCAAGATCCAATCCGGTAATTCGAGAGGAGTCCTGATGGTTACGGTTAGCAAACCATCCATAACGGCTCTGAGTGCCTGTAAAGATTTCTGACATTTGCACCGACATAACATCTAACAATAAATATTGATCACTCCTAGCTACATCCATCTCCAAGTGGATTTATAGAAAAATTTAGTCATCCCTCAGGATGATTTATCTGCGTATTTAGCAAAATAATGTGATACCTGCCACGTTGATTGCATTAATGTGGCAGAGTGAACAACGTAGCGAAAATAGGTGTGCACCGTGCACCAAGAACTTAGGAGTTCATATGCTTACATCACAGCGGCTTCGCCGCACCGTAACCGCAGTCGCCATCGCCGCAACTGCAGCAATCAGTGTGCCAACATTTGCCACAGCAGACCCTGTTGCCACTGATCCACTAGCACAGGCCATTGATACCCTCAGTGCCGCCGAGAATCCCAACAGTGACGCCCTCGCAGCAGCCAATGCCATCGCAAAAGCTGATCTCTCTGTTGATAAAGCTGACTCGGTAGATATTTTTTCGCTTTTCTCCGCCGCAAATGCTGCCTTGGATGCTCTTGGGATTGACCCTTTCCTTTATCCCACCATTGCTCCATTCTGCAACGTCTCTGACGCTATTCCCCTTGGACTTGTCCCAGCAGTAGCTGGCGCCGTTCCCGGTCCGTATTCTCTACCCGGCATTTCTTTCCCTCCCATTGGAGGCTTTGATCCAAACCTCATTAGGAGCGGCGAGGTATTATTTGCTTTTGTTCCCGCTGGAATAATCCTTGATGGAACCGATAAAACGGGAATGCAGGTAGCCTGGTTTAACGTCAACACCTTCCAGGGCGGTTTTGCTGCAATGGGAGGTCTTGCTGAGACCATTCTGGCGCAACTTCTTGAACCCATTCCTGCCGGATTGAAGGAGATTGTGTCCGGTATTTTGACACCCATCATCTCGTTGATTCCGAGCGCCGGGGTACGGCTTGCCCCAGTGGAAACCGGTAAGGGGCTTGTCCTTGCCGCAATATTTGGATCTGTCACACATTCCGGAGGAACCTGCTACTTCTTCCCCACAATTGGCATCACCCAAGTGAACTAACCTCACACCAGTCAAGGGCGCCACAGTTATAACTGTGGCGCCCTTGACTTTATCTATTGTCAAGTGCCTAGCCGCTTTTACGGCGAAATTCACGCTTATGATCAGCTATGCCATGCACCTGACCGACCTTTGCTTGCTCGCTACGACGACTTTCTGCGGTTTGGGTTTTCTGTTTCTTGCGATCGAGCGCTTCACGAAACTTACGCTTGACCTCTTCGTTGGTGGAGTCGGACAAATCAATCTCCTCCTTAGCGGAATTAGGTACCGGCGAACCGTACCGCATAAGTCATCTTTGACGAGCATTTTGCCCACAACAGCAGCAGAATAAACTATTGTCCTAGGATGGTTTCAACGGCAGAACTAATCTCAGCAGTAAACCGATCCCCGGCAGCACTTGCCGAATGCAATAAAGATCAGTGGCTTGCTTTGTTTTCAGATACTGCACAAATTCATGATCCGGTCGGCTCTCAAGCACATAGTGGACCAGCAGCCATAGAACGCTTCTACCATGCTTTTATTGAACCAAACAGCATTTCCTTTGATATTCAGCATGATGTGACCGCCGAGTACCTGGTGTTTCGAGATTTGTTCATCACCACCACAATGGCTAGCGGAGTCACCCTGCAGGTACCGATGCATTTACGCTACAACCTTATTAGCACCTCGGAAGGTTTAAAAATCGACCGACTGGCCGCACACTGGGAATTATCCACTATGGTTAAACAACTCCTCAACAAAGGTAAACTAGGGTTACTCTCAAGTCTACAATTAGGTCATCATTTACTGAAAACCCAAGGACTACAAGGATCTATTGGTTTTTGTCAAGCTTTTCATAGTGTCGGAAACCCTGGTAAAAAAATAATAACTGACTTAACCACCAATTCATTTTCTGCACATCCCGCACTCTGCCTTGGAAATGGAGCACATATCGGTGTGGTTGAGTTCATTACCCACATGCGGAATATCCGCATATGCAATCTGATTGCAGCCGGAAGAAACGTGACAGCAACTGTATACCAAGGAGATTTGCGGGGTATTGCCTTATTTACTTTTGAAGATCGTCGCCTACTCATAGCAAAGGCGGAGATCTTCCTCGGTTAACTTGCCCGTACCGCAGCACTATCTTTCCAGTATCGCGGTAACCGCCATGCCACTTCCCGCGCAAATGCTGATCAGTGTTCGGCCACTGCCTTTTTCCGCAAGCTGTTTGGCGGCAGCAGCAAAGATCCGGCCACCAGTTGCCCCAAAAGGGTGCCCGGTGGCTAAGGAACCACCATTGACGTTAAGTTTGGTTCGATCTATTGCCCCTAGTGGTTCATCGCGCCCCAGCCTGTTACGTGCAAAATCAGCATCTTCCCAAGCTTTCAGAGTGCTCAGTACCTGCGAGGCAAAGGCCTCGTGGATCTCATAGTAATCAAAATCTTGAAGAGTTAAGTTATTGCGAGACAAGAGTTCTGAAACTGCATACGCCGGGGCCATCAATACCCCTTCGTTCTTGGGGTCCCCATCAAGGTAATCCACTGCAGCCGTCTGGGTGTCCATCACATAGGCCAGAACTGGCAGTTCACGTTCTTTTGCCCAGCGATCGGTAGCCAACAGAACCGACGAAGCACCATCGGTCAAGGTAGTAGAATTGGCGGCAGTCATTGTACCGGTGCGGCCACCAAAACATGGCTTCAGTTTGGCTAGACCCTCGGCTGTGCTATTGCGGCGCATATTGTCATCCTCAGCCAAACCTTGGAAAGGGGTGATTATGTCAGCTAAAAAGCCTCTGTCGTAGGCAGCAGCCAAATTGAGGTGGCTATTGAGGGCGATCTCGTCTTGTTCCGCGCGCCCGATTCCCCATCGATCTCCGGTAATTGCCTGTGCTGCACCAGGAACCAAGCCGGTACGCCGCTCGCCCGCACCCGGAACATCAAAATCAAGGTCAGTGGGGCGAATTTTGAGCAATTCGCGAGCGCGTTCTTTATTGGTCCGTGCTGCGTTAAGCCGCACCAAGCGGCCCCGCAATTTAGGGCCAAAACCTATCGGAGGATCAGAGGTAGTATCTGCGCCACAAGCAACTCCAGAGTCGATCTGACCAACAGCTATTTTATTGGCGATATGAACCAAAGCCTGCCCGCCAGTTGCACACTGCTGTTGAACATCCACAGTTGGGGTACTGCGAGAAAGTCTGGTATCCATTAAGGATTCTCGAGTCAGACTATGATCTCGAGCAAGCTTCACCACAGCGCCCCCAGCAACCTCACCTAGTTGCTGTCCAGCAAGGTTATATCTGTCTACTAAACCGTTCAGTGCTGCGGTAAGCATGCTCTGATTTGTGTGGTCAATATAGGCCCCGTTGGATCGAGCAAAGGGAATGCGGTTACCACCAAGGATTGCTACTGGCTCCACTTGTCGGGAGACTCGAAGATTGTGTGACATCGGCGCAACCTACCATTACTGAGCCGCAGCCTCTAATTCTGCTATCACTATTTTTTTCATGGCCAACATAGCGGTCATAGTGCGTTGCGCTTTTTCAGGATCAGGATTACTTAATAATTCGCCCAATCGGTCTGGGATAACCTGCCAGGAAACCCCAAACTTATCTTTAAGCCAAGCGCATTGGCCTTCCTCCCCACCATCGGCAGTGAGTTTTTCCCAATAATAATCCACTTCTTGCTGATCTTTGCAAGGAATTTGAAAGGAGATCGCTTCGCTAAAAGCAAAGTGTGGTCCACCGTTGAGGCAGAAAAATTTTTGCCCAGAAATTTCAAAATTTGCTGTCATCACAGTACCTGCCGGTTCTGGAGCCCCTTCCGGGAAGCGAGATACCTCCGTGATATGTGCATCAGAAAAAACCGAGGTATAGAATTCGGCAGCTTCTTCGGCCCGACCATCAAACCAAAGACATGTGGTCAACTGCGGCATAGCTGTCTCTCCTAATTTTACTTTCACAAGGTGTCTGCTTAAAGATATGTTCACGGTAACCGATCAGAATGGAAAAGTATCTAGCAAAAAAATTTGTGTATGTCGATCTACAGTATCGCCATTCGTAGTAATAATGAGTACCCACCCAGATAAGGAGAAAAGCTATGCCCAACTACATGCTGACTGTGCATTCTGTTGAAGGTGCCCCGGTGCCCAATGAAGAAGAAATCCAGAAGCTCTACGCTGATGTTGATGTGGTTAATCAAGAAATGATAAGCACTGGGGTGTTTGTTTTTGGCGGTGGGCTAGAGCCTGCCGATACCGCAACCGTGGTTGACAATCGGTCGGGCACCCCCATTACCACCGATGGTCCGTTCTGCGAGACCAAGGAGCAATTGGGTGGCTTCTGGATTATCAAAGTGGCCAACTTGGATGAAGCCTTAGCTTGGGCGGTAAAAGCTTCCAAGGCTTGCCAAGAAATACTTGAGGTGCGCCCTTTTCAACCTGAACCAGAAGACGCCTGATTGTGCTGTCATTGGACCCGAATGAGATTGATAGATATTTTCGTGCCGAGTATGGCCGCTCGGTATCTACTATTATCCGTTCATTCGGGTCCATTGACTTAGCGGAAGAAATGGTGCAAGAAGCTTTTTCGCTAGCTATCCAGCAGTGGCCTACGGCAGGGGTTCCGCCTAACCCTGGCGCCTGGATCACCAAAACGGCATATAACCGGGCAGTTGATCATCTCCGCCGCGAAGCTACTCGAGTAGATCGTCATATCCAAGCGCTGCAGGTTCATCAGTCTTCTTCACACGAAGCGGGAAGCGGTGACTTTCCTGATGATCGACTTCGGCTGATTTTTACTTGTTGCCATCCGGCCTTAGCACCTACTAGCCAGGTGGCCTTAACCCTTCGGTTATGTGCTGGGTTAACAACTGAGCAGATTGCTAAGGCTCTATTAAAATCTGAAACAGCTATCGCCCAACAGATTGTGCGAGCTAAACGCAAAATCAAAGCGGCAAAAATTCCCTACCGAGTACCCGAACACGTAGAGCTTCCTGCCCGTCTTAACGCTGTTCTTACGGTCATCTATCTTATTTTTAACGAAGGCTACCACTCCGCCGACAGTGCACAACAAGATCTTTGCAATGAAGCTCTTCACTTAGCAAAAATGCTCACGAACCTACTGCCGCAAGAATATGAAGCCAAAGGTCTTCTGGCCCTTCTGATTCTTATTCATGCACGACAAGCAGCTCGAATAACCACCCAAGGCGAGCTTGTGCTGTTACCCGACCAAGACCGATTCATCTGGAATAAAGCTATGATCATTGAGGGGCATTCTCTTGTTCGAGAATGCCTGTCCCACAATCAACCTGGATTTTATCAGATACAAGCAGCCATCAACGCAGTGCACACCCAGGCGGCTTCAGCTGAACTTACCGATTGGCCCCAAATACTTACGCTCTACGAACATCTACTGCGAATTTCACCAAGCCCTGTTGTGGCACTTAATCACATAGTTGCGGTAGCCCAAGTTCGAGGACCAGAACAGGCCTTGTCGTTACTCGATGCCTGCCCACTTGAGGATTACTATTCATTTCACGTGGTTCGAGCTGACTTATTGACAAAATTGAACCGACTAGAAGAAGCTATTGAAGCCTACAATCAAGCTGTTATGTTAACTTCCAATACTTTTGAACAAAAAAGTATCATTCAGCAGCGTGATGCAGTGCAGCTAAATCTTCAATCGCCTCAGTTAAAAAGTTCTGGTAACGGTCGATATCAGGCAGTACCGCCAAGCTAGCATGAATGCTGATGGTGATGGTGTCACCGATTCCATGCACCCCGTGAGTGAGCGCCATAACCGGAGAAAGCCCAGGAAATCCTGAGGTAAACCGTACCGCA
>JBOFCS010000198.1:0-6065 GCA_051646185.1 Mycobacteriaceae bacterium
ATTAGTTTTTGGACTCAGCCGGGTATTTATACGGTAATGAACAAAGCAAATCCGGTTATCATGGACTCCTCAACTTTTGGTCTTCCGGTTAACTCCAGGCTGGGCTACAAGGAAACTATTAATTATGCAACTCGTATTAGCACCGATGGAATCTATTTGCATCAATTAGATGAATCGGTATGGGCGCAGGGCAATACAAATACTTCGCATGGTTGTTTGAACCTTAATGCCACTAACGCCAAGTGGTTTTACGAGTTCTCAATTCCAGGTGATGTTGTGGAAGTGCGCAACACAGGTGGAGCGCCGTTGGAAATCTGGCAAAACGGTGACTGGAGTGTGCCCTGGTCTCAATGGATTACCGGGAGTGCGCTCTGAGTGGTATCTTTCAGCGAATTTTTTATCCGAAGAAAGGAATTTTTAATACCCAAATAAGATTGGGTTTTGCCTATCTCAATTCTGAAGCTCGGGAGGATGCTCCGGAATTAGTAAGGCTAGCAGGAACTCTAGTGACAGTGCTAGTGCTGCACGTTCTTGGATTTGGGTTAGCCATTTTTGCCTTGGTGGCTGGTTCCGGTACTGCGATCACCCTAGGTGCCGCTATGACGGCGTATCTTTCTGGGTTAAAACACCAGGCTGACGCTGATCATATTAGTAGTATTGATAATGCGACGAGAAAATTTATCGCAGATGGGCGCAAGCCAACTAGTGTTGGACTTGCTTTTAGTTTAGGGCATTCTACTGTGGTTCTAGTGGTGGCTACAGCTGTTATAGTCAGCAGTGGTTTTCTCAATGGTCTATTTGCTGAAGGAAATTCAGCTGCCTTTGCGCTAAACATAGCGGGAGGGATAATTTCTGGTGGATTCTTGTTGCTAATCGGATCAGTTAATTTAGTATTGCTGTGTCGATTACTGGATCGGTGTAGCAAGTCTGAAGACCGTGCAGGTAGGCGCGGTTATGCAAATACTTTTATTTCCAAACTTATGTTGAGACCTTTGAGTAGGGTTAAATACCCGCGCCACATGTACTTGATTGGGTTTCTATTTGGATTAGGTTTCGATACTGCGACGTTGATTGGGCTTTTAGTGTTAACAGCGGCATCTGCAGTATCCGGGGTTACTGCATTGGTGCTATTTGCCTTACCTCTATGTTTTGCAGCTGGAATGACCTTAGGCGATACCATTAATGGAATTTTTATGATGAAAATGTACACAAAGGCGACTTTGCCTGCTTCAGGTGCTGGACGTTTTAATATTTTAGTGACGATGTTATCAGTGACTTCGGCACTAGGCATCGGGTTGATTATTGTGGTGAGAACCGCACAAGAAGCGTTTGACCTTAAAGTGCCAGTAGTATTGTGGCTGGCAGCACTGAATATTGAGTATGTAGGGTTTGTGCTTATCACTTTATTTTTCAGCATTGCGTTGAGTTCCGTTTTGCTGAAGAAATTTTATGCTAGTTAAATCTGACCTGATGGGCTTGACCTTCTTATCCGTAAGTTTTATCAATCAGGTAGTATCCCGACGACCGCTACACAAAGAAGGGGAACAATATGACCGAAAGTATTGAACAGCTTGAGTTCCAGGCAGAGACCCGTCAGTTATTGGATTTGATGATCCATTCTGTATATTCCAATAAGGACAGCTTCCTTCGTGAACTTGTCTCTAATGCTTCTGACGCACTAGATAAGCTTAAGCTTGAAGCTTTCCAGGATAAAGAGCTAGTAGTAGACACCTCTGACCTGCATATTGAAATTGATGTTGATAAAGAGCAACGAACTTTGACTGTGCGAGACAATGGGATTGGCATGTCTCGGGACGAAGTTATTGAACTCATTGGGACCTTGGCCAAATCGGGTACAGGTGAACTCCGTCGCAAGTTGAAAGAAGCTAAAGATTCTGCAGCTTCTCAGGAACTTATTGGCCAATTCGGAATTGGCTTCTATTCAACCTTCATGGTTGCCGATACTGTGACTCTTGTCACCTGCAAAGCAGGTGAATCTAGCTCAACACGTTGGATTTCCAGCGGTGAAGGTACTTACACAATTGAGACACTGCCGGATGCGGTGCAAGGTACTTCGGTTACACTTCACCTCAAGCCAGAGGACTCCGAGGACCATCTGTTTGACTATACTTCCGAATGGAAAATCAAGGAACTAATCAAACGTTATTCTGATTTTATTGCCTGGCCCATACGGATGGATGTAGAAAAAGCATCATCAGATGATGATGCTGATATTACTATTGAATCTGAAACGATTAATTCCATGAAGGCCCTCTGGGCCCGTTCTAAAGATGAAGTATCAGAAGAAGAGTACAAAGATTTTTACCGTCATGTGAGCCATGCTTGGGATGAGCCTCTTGAAATAATCCCCATGAAAGCTGAAGGTACATTCGAATACCAAGCACTACTTTTCATTCCATCGACAGCGCCTTTTGATCTTTTTATGCGCGAAAGCAAAGTTGGTGTACAGCTTTATGTTAAGCGTGTATTCATCATGGATGACTGTGAAGAACTTATGCCTGAGTACTTGCGATTCGTTAAAGGGGTTGTTGATGCCCAGGATCTTTCGCTAAATGTGTCACGTGAGATCCTGCAACAGGATCGTCAAATTAAGGCAATTCGTCGACGACTAACGAAAAAAGTACTGTCCACTATCAAAGAGATGATGACTACTCGTCCGGAGGATTACTTAAAATTCTGGGTGGAATTTGGCAGGGCAGTAAAAGAAGGTTTGATCTCTGATCCTGACAACCGTGAGACCTTGCTAGCAGTGGCATCGTTTTCTTCTACGGCTAATGAAGAGGAAGTGACGACTCTAGCTCAATACGTTGAGCGTATGAAAGAAGGGCAGGAAAAAATTTACTATTTAACTGGCGAATCTCGTCAGTTAATCGAAAGTTCACCACATATGGAAGCTTTTCAGGCAAAAGGCCTTGAGGTGCTTTTGCTGAGCGACCCGGTGGATGAGATGTGGGTTAGTTCCGTACCTGATTTTGATGGTAAGCATTTCCAGTCAGTAGCAAAGGGAGAGGTGGACCTTGATACCGAGGATGAAAAAAAAGCTGCTGAGCAAGAACGTGCAGATCAGGATAAAGCTTTTGCTGCACTTATAGATTGGCTGAACGACACTCTCGATGAGCAGGTTAAAGAGGTGCGTTTGACCTCGAGGTTAACTGAGTCGGCTGCTTGTATTGTTGGCGATGCCTTTAGTTTTTCCCCGGCGTTGGAAAAAATGTATCGGGCTTCCGGGCAGCCTATTCCGACAACAAAACGCATTTTGGAACTTAACCCAAAGCATGAATTGGTTATTGGATTACGCGATGCGCACGAGAAACAATCCGGGGCTGAAAAGCTTGTAGAAACTGCTGAACTGTTGTACGGAACGGCGGTGATTTCCGAAGGTGGGGAGATCGGCGATCCTGCTCGCTTTGCAAAAATTCTTGCGAGTCATCTAGCAAGAACAATCTAAGGGCTTACTTCACGGGCACGTAGGGTGAGAGGATGTTTAGCTGAGACATCCTCTCACCCTACGTGCGTTCACTCGCAATTTTTAGTGCCCATTAGTCGCTTTTTTATCTGAAATTTTATCTTGTCAAATTAAAATGATCTAGGTTACAGTTCAATGTATTAGTGAGTTAAGGCACTCTCTAGTGCATTTTTGTGTGCTGCGAACAAGGGAAATGACTAATGCGTTTTGTTAATAAGGTGCTGGTGCTCTTAGCGGGGGTTGCCTTAGCGATCTCCCTGCTGGTTTCCCCGACGTCAGCAGAACCTCAAGGGGGACAAGATGGTGCTGAATGGACACAAGCCCACGATGCTGAGCCAGAATTTCCAGGAATGCATATTGATTGGGATGTACCCATCACGATGAGTGATGGGGTGGTCATTAAGGCTAATGTGTACCGCCCAGCGGATGCAACTGGTGCACCTATCGATGAATCATTCCCAACAATTCTTAATCTCACTCCGTACACAAAATTAGTATCAAATATTGCTGATACAGCACTCAATATTCCAGTGTTAAGTGACTTACTGGTCAATTTTGTGGATTCAATGAATCTGTCTGGGACACCATTAAGTGGTGTTGGTGAAGTGCTTCAGGTACTTTCTGGTGGGGGATTGCGTACTTTTACAGTCGACCCTGCATTGATTCGTAGCGGCTATACCCAGGTTGTTGCCGATGTACGGGGTACCGGGTTTTCACAGGGTGTCTGGAATGTTTTGCAAGACCGTGAGCAACAAGACACCATCGAATTGATTGATTGGGCAAGCTCGCAGCCATGGTCAAATGGTGATCTTGGAATGACTGGGGTTTCTTATTCAGCAATTAATCAGATCCAAGCAGCGGCGCAGCATCCCAAGGCGCTGAAGGCTATTTTTCCGGTAGAACCTTCCAGCGATCTTATGCATGATGTGGTTGCCCCTGGTGGAGGTTTGGGTGTTGGTTTTATGCCGCTATGGTTGTCAGCTGTTAATGGTTTAAAGTTGGTGCCTGATCTTCAGTCGATGTTCCAGGGAAATTTTGACTGGCAGTGGCTTATGGATCGATTTGACGATCCATTGACATTTATGGATCGATTTTTTCAGGCGTTAACGGTTCCGGATGTCAATTCAGTGCCAGCTGGACTGAATGACTTACTTGATGATAAAAGTAGTATTCGCGATGACTTAGTTTTGCATCCAGAGAAAATTTCTATTCCTACAATGGTTTACGGTGGCTGGCACGATATTTTTACCAATAGTGAGCCTAAAATCTACAATGCGATACCGGTCCCAGCTGGTCAAAAACAATTGATAATGGGCAATACCTATCACCTTAATTTTGGTACCGGATTCGGTAAGCAGGGTACTCCACCTCGGCTTGATATTATGCAACGTGCGTGGTTTGATCGATGGCTCAAAGGAATTGACAATAATATTGAGTCATTTGGTCCGGTTACTTCATACCAACAGGGGCAAGGATGGACCACAACAGATCAGTTTCCTCGGTCAGGAATGCACTATCAGCGCTTGTACTTTTCGTCCCAAGGAAGTGGAACTACCTCAACGTCAGTTTATGACGGAAGCTTAAAAACTTCGGCGGATAACGAGATGAGTAATTTAACTATTGCACCTAATCTGTCAACTATCTGTTCCAGGGACTCAGCTCAGCAAACAATGGGTATTACAGCAATAATCGCTGCTTGTGGAACCGACTCGCAGATAAGCGAAACTGGTGCTCTGACCTTCACCAGTGCTCCTGTGGACAGTGCTACTGAAATTTCTGGGGCACTAAATGTGCATCTCAACACTGTGCATGAAGCTAATGATGGGTATTGGTCAGTGACATTGAATGATGTTGCCCCTGATGGTACTTCGACTGTATTGACGTCAGGACAACTAGCTTCTTCGCTAAGAGATTTTGATGAGAAGAAAACATTACGCTCACCCCAAGGTGATGTACTAGACCCTTATTATTTTCTTACTTTGGATAGTCGCAAGCCAGTTGATATTGGTGTGCCAACAACCTTAGAAGTAGGCCTCACCGCTACCGATGCCGTTTTACAAGCTGGACATCGTCTTCGTGTAGATATTTATGCTTCAAACTTTCCTAAAGGGTTACTGTTGCGTCCGTTGCTTAATGACAGTGGTTTGAAACCTCAGCATTTGCTTCTTGACCTGCAGGCGCCAAGTTTTATTACTTTACCTGTAGGTCGAAAGATTGTGTGAGCTGTACGGGTGGGGGTGCACAGCAACCCCCACCTGTGGAGTCCGGGTCGCTAAAGTCTCCTGAGCCACCGCAGACGCCGGTATCGGGCAGCTCGAGGGCAACTTCTCTAGCTGCTTTGTGGTCCCCAGCGAGTTCGGCAGCAATGGAGCGAACTTGTTCGTACCCAGTCAAAGCGAGGAAGGTAGGGGCTCTGCCATAGCTTTTCATACCTACTAAGTAAAAATGCGGTTCGGGGTGTGAAAGTTCAACTACACCATGCGGATAGACTGTTCCACAGGAATGCGTATTGGGGTCGATGAGTGCGGCGAGAGCCACTGGCGCTTGCAAAGTGGCATCGAGTTGAAGGCGAATTTCG
>JBOFCS010000199.1:0-4120 GCA_051646185.1 Mycobacteriaceae bacterium
CGCGGCAGCTGTTGCTTCAATTGTGGCCCGTGCATGTATGCTGGCTCAAAAAATTGCTAAAAAAATATCAAAACTTTTGGATAAACTGACCTATGTATTAAAAGATTTTGATGGATTAGCTTCAGCAGTAAAAACTGTAGAAAAAATGTCGAAAGTATCTGAAAAATTTGCTGATAAGATCGACACTATTGGCATAGTTAAAGCCTTCAAAGAAACGATACCACTGGAAGCTTTTATTCCTGCGCTGTCTCACTTGCCCTCTCAGGAACTTTTCAGTACCGCACAGGGCATAGCTGTGTCAACAGCTATGAGTATTGCTGAGGAAATAGAAGGCAATCTTGGCGATTATCTTCACGCTCTTTCTGATTCAGAGAAAGACCAATGACGAGAGTGTTGAGTTAAGGCAGTGTACTAGCTGCATCATGATCAACAAACCAGATAGTGGTTTCGAGTCCAGCTGCGCCTGCGGCAGGAAAATCTTCGGCCGTGGCCCCTGCAAGACAGGCAGCAACAGCTTCAGCTTTAGCCCTACCCGTAACCAATAACCACACCTGACGAGCTTGGCGTACTGTGGGTAAGGTTAACGTTATTCTTTGTGCTGGCGGTTTGGGGGAGTCCATCACAGCAACAACATTTTTGGATTTCTCCTGTACTTCTAGAGTCTGTGGGAAGAGTGAATTGATATGCCCTTCACTACCCATGCCCAGGAGATGGATATCAAAAAAAGGTGTGTGCTTGCCTAATCCTTGCTTATGAAGAAGTTCTTCATAAGCTTGGGCCGCTGTACTGGGGTTATTGTGAAAGATGCCTTCATTAGCTGGCATTGGGTGCACACGCTCGGGGCTTATCGGGACATGGGAAAGGAGCGCATCGTAGGCCTGTACCTCATTTCGATCTTTATGCCCTGAGGGGAGGAACCTTTCGTCTCCCCAATAAATATCAAGAGCTGACCAATCGATGGTCGTCGCGGAATTCCTGAGATACTCCAGTAACCCGATTCCAGCTCCGCCTCCAGTAAGAACTACTTTTGCTGTACCGCGTTCTTGTTGAGCTTTGGTGACGGTAGCGACGAAAGCAGAGGCTACGGCTTCAATAACTGCCGAGGTATCGAGAAATTTTTTGACTTCTGTTGTGGTCATTGATAAATCACCTTTTTCAAGCCAATAAGTGCTTGTTCGTATATTTCATCAGGGTCGAGTCGGCGAAGTTCTTCGGCTAAACAATCGCGAGTTTCCCTACGGGCCAAGGCAACAAGGGCATCTGGATGGCCAGTTCGGCGTAGTGTTGCTGTTGTTCCCATTTGCGGTCGAGTGAGGAATATCGAGTCACTGCTACGTTTTAGCTCCACACCAAGTTCGCCGACAAGTCGGTGTACTGGTCCATTGATACAAGTGGCAAGCCATCCTGCAAGAACGTCTAAGGCTGGTTCGTCACGAAGTCCAGAGACTGTGGCCGATTTTATTAGCTCAAAGGGCGGCTGATCAAGGGCGGCGGTAAGAAGAGCTCTCCAATAGGTGATTCGACTCCACGACAGATCAGTATCACCTGCCGAATAGGAGTGCACTCTGTTCTTGATGGTACTCATCGGATTTTGTGCTGAAGTGGCATCAGTGATCCGACGAATTGCTAGCCTACCCACGGGGTCTTGCGCAGGGATTTTTGGTGACTCATTGGGCCACCAGGCTACTACGGGGGTATCGGGAAGTAGGAAAGGAATGACAACGCTATTTTCGTGATCGGCTAATGGGCCATATAATTTCAGCACAACAACTTCCGAAGCTCCGGCATCACCGCCAACTCGAATTTGTGCATCGAGCCGGGGCTCTTGGCTTCGGGAACCAGTGGCCACCACTATTACTCGGCAAGGATGTTCTCGACTGGCTTCATTGGCGGCATCAATGATTTCTTCGGTATTTTCGCTATCTTTTGTGATAACCACCAGTGTGAGTACTCTGCCCAGTGTTACAGCGCCACCAGATTCCCTGAGTTCAACAAGGCGTTTATTTATTTTTTCTGTTGTAGTTGCAGGAATATCGATGATCATATTAGGGTCGTCTCCATTCTCGCCCGGTACGATGCATCATCTCATGCGCAGTCTGTGGACCCCAAGTTCCGGATTCGTAAGACTCAGGTTTTCCTTGTTCGGCCCAATTTTTTATTGCGGGATCAAGGATTTTCCAGGATAACTCAACCTCAGCATTGACTGGGAACAGTGAGGGTTCGCCAAGTAAAACATCCAAAATTAAGCGTTCGTAAGCTTCTGGGGAGGATTCGGTAAAAGCTTGCCCATAGGAGAAGTCCATGTTGACATCTCGGACTTCCATACCGCTTCCGGGTACTTTAGAACCAAATCGCAGGGTTACGCCTTCATCCGGCTGGACTCGAATAACCAAAGCATTTTGACCAAGTTCTTCAGTCATGGTTTTGTCAAAAGGAAGATGCGGAGCGCGTTTGAATACTAGGGCGATTTCAGTAACTCGTCGCCCTAAACGTTTACCTGTCCGAAGGTAAAAAGGGACTCCGCCCCAGCGTCTTGTATCTACTTCCAGGGTAATGGCAGCATAAGTTTCTGTTATTGAATCGGAGGCAAAGCCGTCTTCTTCTAGCAGTCCTTTGACCTCTTGTCCACCTTGCCAGCCACCTGAGTATTGTCCCCGCGCAGTTGTTTCATCGAGTGGCTGAGCTAGTTTGGTGGCAGAAAGTACTTTTATTTTTTCCGATTGCAATTCTGAAGGCTCAAAGCTGACTGGTTCTTCCATGGCGGTCAGAGCTAGCAACTGGAGCAAATGATTTTGTATGACATCTCGAGCAGCACCAATTCCATCGTAATAACCTGCTCGTCCGCCTAATCCAATATCCTCGGCCATGGTAATTTGAACATGATCGACGTAGTGGGAGTTCCAAATTGGGTCAAAAAGCTGGTTGGCAAAACGCAGTGCCATAATGTTTTGAACTGTTTCTTTACCCAGATAGTGATCGATTCGGAAAACTGTATGTTCTGGAAAGACATTGTTCACAACGGAATTAAGCTCACGCGCACTCTGTAGGTCATGACCAAAGGGTTTTTCAATGACAACTCGCCGCCATTGTCCAGGTTTCTGCTCAGCTAGACCAGAGCGGGAAAGCTGCTCGCACACGGTGGGAAAAGCATTAGGTGGGATGGATAGGTAGAAGGCATGATTGCCGCCAGTTCCCCGAGTTTTATCTAGCTCTTGCAAGGTTTCTGATAACTGCTCAAAGGCCTTATCGTCGTCGAATGTTCCTTGAACAAATCGGAATCCCTCTGATAACCGATCCCAAACATCTTCGTGAAAGGGTGTTCTAGAGTGCTCACGGACAGCATCGTGAACAACTTTTCCGAAGTCTTGGTGGTCCCACTCGCGCCTGGCGAAACCAACAAGTGCAAACCCAGGTGGCAGTAACCCTCGATTAGCTAAGTCATAGACGGCAGGCATAAGTTTTTTCCGGGCAAGATCACCTGTAACCCCAAAAATTACTAAGCTACACGGCCCAGCAATATGTGGGAGTCGCTTATCTCGGCTATCACGAAGGGGATTAACCCAGTTGGTACTTGTTGGATCTGCAGTCACGGGTGTTCCATCAACTTCTGCGAGCGGTGTTGATTTTGGCATTATCAAGTTGGATCTGAGTTGCTGTTATAAGTTCACTCCAGGCAATCTCAAATTTCTTTACACCTTCGTTTTCCAAGGTGATAAAAACATGATCAAGATTAATACCAACTGCAGTCAGAGAATCAAAGATTTTTTGTGAATCTTCTTCAGTGTCAATGATTGTATCGCCGGCAATAATTCCGTGATCTGCTACTGCTTCCAGAGTTTTTTCTGGCATCGTGTTGACAGTATTGGCTGCAACAAGTTCGGTCACGTACAGGGTGTCCGGGTAGTCCAGATTTTTAACCCCGGTGGAAGCCCAAAGAGCACGTTGGGCATTTGCTTTGGCGGTGTGCAGTTTTTTGAATCGAGGATCAGTATTAAATACCTTGAGGTAAGCAGCGTAAGCCAATCTGGCATTTGCCAGTGCTGCTTTACCCTTTAATTCCAGCGCTTCTGTTGTTCCAATCTTATCTAATTGTGCATCAATTTCGGTGTCCACTCTGGAG
>JBOFCS010000208.1:0-5429 GCA_051646185.1 Mycobacteriaceae bacterium
CACCGAAGACCCCAAGAGCTGCGGTGTCCCCAACCTAGGACACTGCCCCCTGAGCATTCGCTTGTTCACATGCACATTCCCGGATAAGTTCTTTGCACGCTGCGAGACCGACAAACCTACCGAATCACGCACTAAAATACTAGTTTTCAGTATAGGAGCTACTTGAACTTGACCCTTTAAGAGTGCAGCGGCGACATCGGCTATTGTGGTAACTGGATCACCCGCTCGCCGTCGTGCAGCAAAAAATCTACTTGGCGCCGGAACCAGCGAAATGAGCGACGTTGCAGGGGTGGCAATCAACCCCCAGGCACTAAGTTGCACTATTGCGCGAGCGATGGAAACTCCAAAAGGAACGCATAGATCTGTACGTCCCTGTTCCTTCATCCCAATAATTGCGGTACGAATTGCCCCACAATAGGTTTGCACTGACCAAACCGGCACACCAGCATCGACCCGAGCGGAAACAAGTTGTGGATCAACCATTAACGTTTGGTGACAATCTGGACACCACCGAGTTGCCGGACAACCACAGCCACCACATTCCAATGGCAAGACCAGATCAAGGAAAGTTCGCATGACCCACAGCATGCCCGAAAGCACCGACAGGACGCGCTACTTCATTAGCCTGCCGAAACCGGAGTTGCCCCGGGGAGCATTAACGAAGGAATTTCACTCCAGAATTGACCCACCTGACCGCCGGAAGAACTAAGACTTAACACACCACGGGCATCGGCAACTAATTTTTGATTTAGCGAGGAAACCACAGTAGCCAGTGGCGAGGAAAGATTGCGGCTAGGGAGAACCTCAATTCCAGAGCCATCAATATTTAGCTGGATTACTGGAGAATCTGCCAAAGATCTTACTAAGACTAGTTTTTCAGAACCCACCCAGTCTAAAGATACTGCGTTATTACTTGCGGCAGAGGCGAGCCATCGAGGATTTACCAATGCATAACGCCCATCTACACCCCGCACAACAGAAGCAATCACCACCTTCCCCTCAATAATCATTGCGGCGCGTACCCCATCGCGTGAAAGTCGTAATTCAGAAATTATTTGTGCAGAAAACTGTGCTATTTCAGCTGTATCAACCACCCCCGGAAAACCCATACTGCCATTAGCATCCCGGGCAACCCGGATAACTTTATTTCCGTCAACAACAGTCCAGATCGCACTTTCCTGCGGCGCCCAGCTTGGACGGATAATAGAACGCGCTCGTGTAATCTCCACTGCCTGCCCAGAAACCGGGCCAACCATGAGTCGCTTCGAAGACCTCGGTTCAACTGATTCGGGTTCAATCACGTTCTCCACGGCTGCTACTGCACTACCATTTGCTGATAAAGCTGCAGCAACAATCAGCGCACTTCCACCAAGAGATCCGCTTACCGGATTTGAGACCTGATCACTAATACTCACCAAGGATCCAGATCGCAAGGCATACATACCCAACTTAGAATTTTCCCGCGCGGAGGGGTCCGTTGACATCACATCGGCTTGGGTCCACCCACCTGGGTATCCCTCAACTAGGGGTTGATCATCAGCCATAAGAACAAAAGGACCTGAAATATCAGCCGAAGATAATGTCCAAACCACTTGCGCAGCAATGAGCTTGCGACTTTCCCGATCTACACCAGATAATCCTTGAAACTCGATCTTCACCCCACCAGCACCGATACCTACTGGACCGGAACTGCCATCTGCCTTTGCGGGAACCCCCCGTAAGCTCACTCCGGCACCAAGTTGATTGCGAACAGCAATCTTCAGGGCCGGGTTTGGTCCGGCTATCAGCATAGCCACTAACTCGGAGGTTAACGCCTCTCGATTTGTTGCAACCCAGCGCAAATCTGGAACAGCGGTGGTCCCAGTCGGGTCAAGAAAATACAGAGAACTTAACTGATAGTTTGCAAGAAATTGTGAACGATCAATGAGAACCCCTGCTGTTAATTGGTCAATTCGCCATTCCCCATTGCTAGCTACCACTTCAAGTTCAGATTCAAAATCATCGGTGGAAGACTCAAAGACACCTTTATCTGAAAGTATCCCAATCTTTGCAGCTTTTAATCTGATTGAGATTCGATCAGATTTACGGTTGAGCACTAACAAATCGACCTTATCGATAATTGTGGTACTTGTTGCATCGTCCCAATTTTTAGCCGCAGTATCACTAAGGAATTGCCGGGCCGCCACATGCCGATTAGAAGGATTGGCACTTGCCTTAAGGAAATCTCTCACCAATAGCTCAGGTTCCATACCCGGCTTAGGTACTGGCACCGTAGTGCTAACAGGTGCTCGATCAAAGGTGCCAATCGCTCTAGGTTTAGTATCGTTAGGAACCGTTGCACATCCTGCTAACAAAAGTGGCACCACACAAACCGCAATAATGCCTTGGTAAAATCTCATACCTGACCCCCCAGTTCTATCGACGGATCTTGCTTTTCTGCAACAGGTTTAAGCAACAAAGGACTCGAGGTAATTTTATGACCCCGAACCAGAGGTAAAGTTAACCGAAAATTCGCCCCAGCACCCAACTCACCCCAGGCTTCGAGTCGACCATTATGCAAACGTGCATCTTCACTACTGATAGCTAATCCCAACCCGGTTCCCCCTGATCGACGTACCCGCGAAGGGTCAGATCGCCAAAATCGGTTAAACACTAGTTTTTCTTCTCCAGGGCGAAGCCCTATGCCATAATCCCGCACAACCACTGCAGCAGTATCAGCATCAGCAGCCATACGCAATACCACCGGTTTACCTGCTCCGTGATCAATGGCGTTCGCCAGAAGATTACGCAAAATTCGTTCTACTCTTCGACGGTCAACTTCGGCCATGACAGCGTTTTCTGGTAATTCCACTACCAGCTCTGTTTCGGCCTGGACACAAAGATGGCGAACCATATCAATGGCAACCAGGGCGCACATTCTTAAATCAAGCCGCTCAGAGGTGAGTTCAGCAACTCCGGCATCGTGCCGAGATATCTCCAGCAGATCTGCAAGTAGTGATTCAAACCTGTCCAGCTCTGTGACCATCAGCTCCGCAGATCTACGTAACGCCGGGTCAAGTTGACCACTACCGTCATAGATAAGATCCGCTGCCATCCGAACCGTAGTCAGCGGAGTCCGCAACTCATGGCTAACATCTGAAGTGAAACGACGCTGCAGGTTGCCAAAATCCTCCAACTGGGTAATCTGACGCGACAGGCTCTCAGCCATATCATTAAATGACACCGCTAATCGCGCCATATCATCTTCACCCCGTACTGGCATTCGCTCTTTAAGTCTACCGCCAGCAAATTGAGCAGCAATTTTTGCTGCAGAACGCACAGGAAGCACAACCTGCCTTGCCACCAAAAGTGAAATTGCAGCTAATAGCACGAGCAAAACCAGGCCTCCGGTAAACATCGTGCCCTGAATTAAAGCAATACTGCTTTGTTCACTGGTAAGCGGAAAAATTAAGTAAAGTTCGAGTGTCGAAATTTCAGAAGCAGTAGGTGTCCCTAGGATCAACGCTGGGCCAGAATAGCCATCGATGGTGACCGTCCGATACTGGTAACTGACTTGCCCACGCTGGACAAAATCTCTTAGCGCCAAAGGTATCTGACCCACTGGTCCTGCCGAACTTGGTTGCCTTGGTCCATCACCGGGAACAATCAACACTGGATCAAAGTTTCCAGCCAACCCCGCTGATTCGCCCACATCAGAATTATGAGAATTCAGCAGCGATCTTGCCGCTTCTAAATTTGATACTAACGAGGTACGTTCCACTGCAACAATATTGGTGGAAATACTAGTCCTTGCCCGTTCAATTTCTTCAGTCGCCGCTTTGAGCTTAGCCTCAAGAATCCCATCGGTAATCTGGCTTGTCAGCACAAAGCCAAGAACCGAAATAACAATCAATGACAATGTCAACGTAGAAACAACAACTCTAAGCTGGAGCGACCTACGCCAACGATGAGCCAAGTAGGTTCCTACCGGATTAAGGCGGACCGATATTGATCTAAATGTTCGGTTGATACGCCGCCTTTTCCCCGAAACTTTGATCACGGTGGACCGGCCCGATACCCGACTCCACGAACAGTGAGCACAATCTCCGGCTTTTCTGGGTCAGTCTCAATTTTTGCGCGCAACCGTTGCACATGCACATTGACTAACCGGGCATCGGCTTCTTGACGGTACCCCCAGACTTGATCAAGCAAAACATCGCGCGTAAACACTTGCCTCGGCTTTCTCGCCAATGTCACAAGAAGGTCGAACTCCAAGGGGGTCAGCGCTAGTACTTTACCTGCTCGAGTCGCGGTGTGCGCCAAAAGGTCAATTTGCACATCGGCAATATGGAGCACTTCGCCCGGCTCTTCTTCAGTACGCCGCAACCGTGCTCGGACTCTGGCGATAAGCTCTTTAGGCTTAAACGGCTTGATAATGTAATCATCGGCGCCTGATTCAAGACCCAGGACAACATCAACCGTGTCGGTCTTAGCTGTCAGCATGACAATAGGAACACCTGAGTCCGCTCTTAAGACTCGACAAACATCTATGCCATTCATCCCTGGCAACATCAAATCCAGGAGTACAAGATCTGGCCGAAACTCTCTAACCATACTCAGAGCCTGCACACCGTCACCGATAACCGCAGTATCAAAACCTTCGCCGTGCAGTACGATCGTAAGCATCTCAGCGAGTGCTGCGTCGTCATCGACAACCAGGATTCTCGGCTTCATACCCCTATAGTTACATCTAGACCCACACAAATGCCGCTCATCAATCAGGCGAGTTGCATTGGGGTCTAATTAGAGCCCAAGTACCTGCAAAAGTTCGATGGAAAGTGTGATGGAATTTACATCTGGACCAACCTGAGTCCAGGAGGAAACCCAGTCCGATTGGGCAAGGAAGGTATACACCTCACCGGTACGTTGTTGAAGTTCATTATCACGTTCATACACGTCACGTTTGCGGCTGGCATCTTCACTTTCTCGGTTTCTGGCACGCTCAGCAGCCAGTGCTACCGGAACACTTAAGTAAAGTTGATGATCGGGTACAGGCATAGCGAAGCGCTCAAACTCCAAGGCTCTGATCCACTCTGAGAAGTCTCCAGAGCCTGACTGGTACAACCTCGCCGCTCCATACGCAGCATTAGATTCCACATAGCGATCCAATAAAACAATCTCGTGATGTGCCAGTGCCTGGTGTAACTGAACTTTAGCCTCAGCACGGTCTAAAGCGAATATCATTGCCATCGCATAGGCGGAGTTAGCTAAATCCCCATGCTCCCCATGCAAGGCTTCCGCAGCAATATCTGCATGTACCGACACTCCATAACGAGGGAACGCCAAAGTAAAGACCGAAAGCCCAACTTTTTGCCATTCCGCTACTAGGCGTTCGGTAAGCGTTCTCTTACCTGCCCCGTCAAGGCCTTCCAAGGCAATAAGCTTTCCCA
>JBOFCS010000051.1:0-5610 GCA_051646185.1 Mycobacteriaceae bacterium
TACCCACCCTCAAGCATTTCTTGAGTAAAAATCTCATCCAATTTACCACCGGAAGAAACAACTGGAATATTTGCGTCGTACAACCGGTCCGCAAGAACAACAATGCGCAAGGCTACTGACTGATCCTTAGCGGGATGCACATTCTTAATGAAAACAGCTGGTACAGCTTGCAATAACTCATTGTATCGCGATGGGTGCAGAGTACTGAGATGAGCACACAGCTCATCAAAATCATCAACGGTAGAACCCTCAATCTCCGCTGCCCTGCTATCTATCTCAGTATCACTGACAGGCTCTGGAGCGGGCGGAAGATCGCGATGGCGGTAATCTGGTCCATCCACCCGAATTGTGTCAAAAATGGAGCCAAGCTTTTTGATTTCCCGCAAGAAATCTTGCGCCGCAAAACGTCCTTCTCCAAGCTGCCCTGGCAAAGTATTTGATGTTGCAACAATCGAAACACCACGACCGGAAAGCTCAGCCAAAAGCCGAGAAACCAACATCGTGTCACCAGGATCATCCAGCTCAAACTCATCAATACAGAGCACACTATGCTGCGCCAACCGCTCCACAGCGTTCGTAAAGCCTAAAGCACCAACCACATGCGTCAACTCAACAAAAGTCCCAAAAGCTTTAGGTTCGGGAACGCTATGGTAAATCGAAGCGAGTAAATGTGTTTTGCCCACACCAAACCCACCATCGAGATAAAGCCCAGCCCCGGTAGCCGGAGTTTTTTTCCCAAAAAGACCACGTTTACCTGATCTAATTTTCACCACCCGAGCAGCAAACGCCTCAGCTTTACGCACCGCCTCAGCCTGACTTGGCTCCTGAGGATCTGGGATGTACGAGGCAAAACTCACCTCATCGAACATCGCTGGCGGAACCATTTGTGCTACCAACTGGTCCGCTGGAACAACCGGATTACGGTCGACTAGGCGTAGGGGCATGCAGGAAGAGTAGCGGCGTGGTGAAATCAATCCTGTGCACCATCTCAATAATGCGACTCAGCTCACAATTTATTCTGATTCTGAACTCAGGGATCTTTATGCTTACCCCCCTAGCTCCGGGCCCTACGTCCGAGCAAATTTCATCTCCAGTCTTGACGGCACAATTGCCGTTTCAGGTCGATCAGGTGAGCTTGGGAGCCCCGGAGATAAAGTGATATTTGAGATTCTTCGAGAACTTGCCGATGTTGTTCTTGTCGGCGCCCATACCGCCACCATTGAGGGCTACCGTGGCGCACAACTGACTGCAGATCAGATAACCCGCAGACTGGCAAATCACCAAACCCACATCCCACCAATTGCCGTTGTCAGCGCCAAGGCCACAATCTCCCCGCAGGCGCCCCTGCTAACAGATACCACGGTTCCACCGCTCATTTTCACTCTCAGATCAGCTGACTCAGATAAAAAACAAGCACTAGCAGAGGCAGGAGCTGAGCTAATTGAATGCTCCGGCAGCACTGTCACCGCCAGAGAAATATTAGCAACATGCGCTGAACGTGGACTGTCACGGATTTTATGTGAAGGTGGGCCGCGCCTGTTTTCCCACTTAGTTTCGGAAGGTGCTGTTAATGAACTTTGCCTTACCACCGCCCCCCGGCTTCTCGGCGGGGAAAGTCTTCGAATATTGAGTGACAATCTAACGATAGATACCCCTGCAGAACAGCTTCATCTGCTCACCGATGCGGGTGGATACGTCTATAGTCGCTGGGGCATTAAGCCACCCCACTAGGCTGTGACCATGCGCAGGATTGCCGTACTAGTACTTGCCCTCAGTCTAAGCATTAGCTGCGCGGCAGGACCATCAGACCGACCAAATTTTGCTGTCGAACAAAACAACGGTGGCAGCCAAGACTCGTCAACCACCACGGCGTCTCCAGCCCCAGCCGTTCCAGAGTTTCTCGCCCCTCGCAAGGAACTAAACTGGGCTGACTGCACTGGATCAACGTTCACTACGATTGGCGTGGAATCAGCACCAGCAGGGTTGCTAGCAGAGTGTGCTAGTTTTTCCGTCCCGCTAGACCCTGGCGGAGCTGCTCGGGGATCACTGGAGTTAGCGGCGGTTCGCATGAAAACGTCAGCAACAACCACCAACGCCGCCCCTTTAATCATGACGACTGGTAGTGATATCGCTTCAAGCACCCAATTAGCGATACTGGCAATTCGCAACCAAACAACATTACTTAAAGAACATCCGGTCATCGCTATTGACCGACGCGGAACAGGGAAATCAGCACCTATCACCTGCAGAACAGATGCTGATCGCGAAGAAATGTTCAACCAAACACAGTTTGACCGTGGAGGTAAAGATCCCGTTGATACCCTCAACAAAATCGCACGGGCAGCTACAGTGTCCTGCACGGACAAACTTCGACCTGCAGAAACAGTTTTTGACAACAAGCACGCCGCACAGGATCTCGAACAACTGCGAATCGCCTTCGATGTACCTGCTCTTGGGCTTCTTGGGATAGGAAACGGATCAGAGGTTGCGCTTGCCTACGCCGAACAATATCCACGACATATTGCACGCCTCATCCTTGATTCAGCGCCAGTACCTAAAGCTGACGCCAGCACCCTTGCCGAACATCGCATAAAAGGTGTTGAAGCTGCTCTCGCAAAGTTTTCTGACATCTGTATAGCCGTTAACTGTGCACTTGGACAAAATCCGGTACAAGCGATCAATGATCTCATGAATCGCGCCAAGACGGATCAACTACGACCGATATCGGCAAATGCACTCGCTAAAGCAATAACGGCATCATTGGCTTTCCCCCAAAACGAGCCCACTACTGAGGTAAAAGCATTAGCGGATGTGCTTACTTCCGCTAATCGTGGCGATACCGTAGCCTTACAGACCCTTATCTCGCGCACAGCACAAAAGTTGGCAACCGATGGGCAATTTGTTAATACGTGCACTGATTCTCAGCAGCGCACAACTCCCGAACGCGTACAAGAATTAGCCACAGAATGGAGCGCTCAGTACCCCATATTTGGGCAAGTAACCGCGTTTGAGCTTGTTAATTGCCTACCCTGGCCGATAGGAACACCGGGAATACTTCCCACAGATTTTACTGTTCCCACACTTATACTCGGCGCTATGGCGAACCCTATATACGGTGGGGATGGCGCCGCTGCTGCAGCTACTGTGATCACCTCTAGCGGTTCCACTACCGCAACAGTGACCTGGCAAGGCATTGGTTATGGGGTGCTCACACATTCTTCCTGTGCAGCAACAGCGGCAAACTCATACCTCAATGCTGGGCAACTCCCGGCAACCTCAACTGTCTGCCCCGCCTAACCCGGGGTGTCCTCCCCCGACAAGGAGGTCGGTCGGTGTACCGTTCCCGAGTGTTCCTAAGACAGACCGCAAAGAACAACGAAGCCCGTTTAGCTACTGACTACATTACCTACGTGATGTGGCCAATCGCCATTATGACGGTCATTCACCGGGCCTTCATTAAGGCTGCTAACGGCAACATTACCGATGATTTTCGCCCAGTATATGACGCAGCGGTGCAATTTCTACGAGGATTGCCGGTCTATACAGCAAACTACGATTGGGTTGACCCACACTATCTTTACCCCCCAAGTGGCACGCTAATCATCGCACCATTAGGCTACTTTAACCCTGATATTTCGCGATGGTTATTCATTATTGCCAATGTTGTCGCCATTATTGTCGCTGGCTATTTTTTACTTCGAATGTTCAGCCTATCTGTCACTTCTGCTGCCGCACCGATCCTGCTGTTTGCCATGTTTTCAAGCGAAACAGTTTCAAATACCTTAGTTTTCACTAATATCAATGGGCTTGTCCTCCTGGGCGAAGTCTTATTTATGACACTGCTGCTCAACGGCCATCAGTACCGGAGTGGGGCTGCGATCGGACTTACCTTGGCCGTTAAGCCAATTCTGGCGCCACTACTTTTACTACCGTTGATGAATCGACAGTGGCGACCTTTTGTTACCGCCCTTGCCATTCCCCTTACTCTTACCGGGTTGGCCTGGCCACTATCGAATGATCCGATGGCTTTCTTTGAAAGAACCTCACCCTATCTGATCAAGTCACGCGATTACTTCAATAGCTCAATCGTCGGCAATGGCTTATATTACGGTATATCACCAATTCTCATTTGGTCCTTGAGGATTGGGTTAGGTATTACCGTGTTGATTTCATTGTGGTTGTTATACCGGTACTACCGAAAATCTGACCAACTTTTTTGGATGGCAACTTCCTCTGGGGTGATTCTCACTGCACAGTTTTTACTTGGCTCCCTCGGCCAGGGTTACTACTCGATGATGCTCTTTCCACTACTGATGACCATAGTTCTACAAAACTCGGTACTGCGAAATTGGCCTGCCTGGTTAGCCATATACGGATTTCTTACCTATGACCAATGGTTACTCATCAAATGGCAAACCGCTGGACGTGCCTTTGAATACTTAAAAATCACCGCGGGTTGGTCCTTGTTGCTCATCGTAATCTGCACGGTTCTATCGTTGCGGTATCTCACTGCGCGGGCAGAAGGCCGACCCCAACAAGGTCTCGATACCAATACCCCCGTTGCCTGATGATGTTTTGACTGCCCCGATGAGTACATCATCAGGAGAAAAGTTGCAACGACCAAGAATTTAAACGGGAGTGAAGGATAACGTTTCAATCTCGGTGGTGACTCGTTGTGGTCTCGGTTGGGTGAATGTTTGGTGGGGAAAGTAGTTGCGTGTTCAACTACTGTAGGGTGAGGGTTCTGGCTTTGCTTGCATCGGTGCTGGTGAAGGGTTTTATGGTGATTGAGCAAACTTATGAAAGAGCATTTTCTGTATGTTTCATTGTTGAGCAACCTAAAAATCATTGAGTTTTAAAGATTGCCGATGGCTAAGGAATCTGTTTCGATAGGTACGTATTACGTCGGGTGGTCGGGAGGATGGCACACCAGCACGAACCGTCAACTGGGGTTGACCCGGTTTGGTGGACATCGGATTAAGCGGCTTGTTCCGCTTGGGTGTGAGTGTAGTGCTCTTCAAAGGTTACGGGGCTGAGCATCCCCAATGCGCTGGGGACTGCTGAAGGTTTAGGTGACACCGAAGTTGCGAGGGTTTTTGCCTTTGTGATGAAAGGATGTTCTTATGTCTAAATCTGTCTACTCTGCGGAGTTTAAGGCTGATGTTGTTGCTGTTGTTCGCCGTGGTGAGGCTTCTTTGCCGGTGATTGCTAAAGATTTCGGTGTTGGTCAGTCTGCCGTGCGACGGTGGGTGAAACAAGCCGAGTTAGCTGAGGGTTCAGGGCGGGGTGTTTCTGGTGACGGTTCCATTGAGCTGCAGGATCTAAAGGAATTACGGGAACTGCGGAAACGTAACCGGGTGATGGAACAAGAGTTGGAGATTTTACGGCGCGCGGCGGCGTATTTCGCTCAGGTTCATTTGCCGGGAAAATGACTTTCCCGCTGGTCCGTGACCTTGCCGTAGACGGAATTCCCGTTGTGGTGACTTGCCGGGTGTTGAAGTTATGTCGTCAACAGTTTTATCGTTGGTTGAAATCTCCTGTTACGCAACAGGAGTGGGATGATGCGCATCTTGTTGATGCGGCTGTTTCTGTTCATGAAAATGATCCGAT
>JBOFCS010000109.1:0-21782 GCA_051646185.1 Mycobacteriaceae bacterium
GGTCTGCAATAGACCCATCGCATTGGAGCCCTTACCGTAGCGGACAGGTTCAATGTGGGTGCTCGGGTCTGGGTGGAATGAGGAAGTAATAGCCACACCAAAAGTAAGGTCCTGAGTCGGATCCACCTCACGACGGCCAGCTCCCAAAATTGACTCCGAATTGGTTCGAGTCAACTCACCCAGCTTATGGGACAACTTAGGTAAATTACCTCGGTCTTTCATCTTGTGCAATAAGCTCTGCGTTCCCCAGGTGCCAGCAGCTAGCACCACATACCTTGCGGTCACAGTGCGCTTATTCTTACGCACAACCTTGCCCGTAGTGACCGTATGAACCTCCCACACCCCATCAGTGCGCTGCACTAAAGACTTTGCCGTAGTCAATGGAAAGACTTGAGCCCCAGCACCTTCAGCTAGGCCAAGATAGTTTTTCACCAAAGTATTTTTGGCCCCGACTCGGCAACCCGTCATACAAGAACCACATTCGGTACACCCCGTACGATCCGGGCCAACCCCGCCAAAAAATGGATCAGAAACAATTTCACCAGGGGTTTTTTTACCATCAGGACCAAAATAAACCCCCACCGGAGTCTGAATGAACGTATCGCCCACACCCATATCCTCAGCAACAGATTTGATGATCTCATCGGCCGGAGTCATGGTGGGATTACGCACCACACCCAACATTCGTTGCGCCTGCTCATAATGTGGGATCAGCTCAGCACGCCAGTCCGTAATATGTGCCCACTGCTTATCCTGAAAAAACGGCTCCGGCGGCTGATACAGAGTGTTGGCGTAATTTAACGAACCGCCTCCTACCCCAGAACCAGCCAAAATCATGCAGTCACGCAATAAGTGAATACGCTGAATACCAAAGCAACCAAGCAACGGTGCCCATAAGAACTTGCGTAAGTCCCAGGATGTTTCGGCAAACTCATCATCAGCAAAACGCCTACCTGCTTCTAAGATGCCAACCCGGTACCCCTTCTCGGTAAGGCGGAGCGCGGTAACACTGCCACCGAACCCAGAACCAATAACAAGAACGTCAAAGTCAGGCTCACTCGAACTTTGTGCACCCACTAGGCACCTCCACAATTGTTGGGCTGCAATTTACCCAGTATGAACCAGACAAAAGTGACGGTTCTCACAAGGCTAGGTTAGCTTACCTGTGTACGTGAGTATCGGCTAGTTTGCCTCGCCACATTATCACGCTCGAACCGTCAAGCCGACTTTCTGAAACTCCTTCAAATCCGAATAGCCAGCCTTAGCCATCGAACGCTTTAATCCACCAACAAGATTCAACGAACCAAACGGATCATCTGAAGGACCAGAAAGAATCTGATCCAAACTAGGCCGGTTGCCAAAAGCAATCGGAAGCATAGCCCCACGAGGCAAAGACGGATGCGCCGCAGCTGACGGCCAGTACCAGCCATGTCCGCCTGCCTCGGCCGCCCCAGCAAGCGGAGTGCCCAGAACTACCGCATCGGCACCACAAGCAATCGCCTTAGCAAGATCACCAGAAGTGTGGATATCACCGTCGGCAATAACATGCACATAACGACCACCGGTTTCATCCAAATATTCCCGACGAGCTGCCGCTGCATCTGCGATAGCGGTAGCCATGGGAACGCTAATTCCCAACACTTCACCAGTGGTCGTGGCACCCTCAGCTGAACCGTAACCCACAATCACCCCGGCCGCCCCAGTCCGCATCAAATGCAACGCAGTGCGATGATCACTGACGCCACCAGCAACCACTGGCACGTCAAGTTCTGCAATAAACGTCTTTAAGTTTAAAGGCTCACCATCACTGGCAACATGCTCAGCCGAGATGATAGTGCCTTGCACCACAAGCAAATCAATACCAGCTGCCACCAAACCAGGGGTCAATGACCGAGCATTCTGTGGACTCACCCGAACCGCAGCAGTTACCCCAGCCGCAGTCACCTGAGCAACCGCAGCCGCTAGTAACTCCGACTGCAACGGTGCAGCATGTAGCTCCTGCAACAACCGGACAGCAGCACCAGTCTCGGGTTCACTGTCAGCTAACGCAATAACTTGAGCAATTTTTGCCTCAACATCAGTATGTCGCGCCCATAAACCCTCACCATTAATGATCCCAAGACCACCCCGCTTACCCAACTCAATAGCAAAAGTTGGTGAGACCAAAGCATCCGTGGGATGGGCTAAAACTGGAATATCAAAACGATAAGCATCCAGCTGCCACGCCGTGGATACATCCTGAGAAGAACGCGTCCGCCGGGACGGCACAATACTGACATCAGTGAGGTCGTACGTACTACGGGCAGTTCTGCCTAAACCTATTTCCACCAGGTCGCGCATCAGCGCACCTTCCTTCTCAAAGTAATACAACCGGAAAACTAGCGCCCCAGCAATCGCTGCTGCTAACGCGCGTAATAATTGGGCGCCTCAACGGTCATGGTGACGTCATGCGGATGACTCTCTTTAAGACCGGCAGCCGTAATCTGCACAAACTGTGCCTGCTGCAATTCTTCGATGGTATTAGATCCGGTATACCCCATAGCCGCTCGTAAACCACCAGTGAGTTGATGGGTAACCGAAACCAATGGGCCACGGAAAGGCACCCGCCCCTCAATTCCTTCCGGAACCAATTTGTCCTCAGCAAGAACATCATCTTGGAAATACCGGTCCTTGGAGTACGACTTAGCCTCACCTCGGCCTTGCATCGCACCCAACGAACCCATACCCCGGTAGCTCTTAAACTGCTTACCGTTCACAAAGATGAGATCACCAGGGGCTTCTGCAGTGCCGGCAAGCAATGAGCCCAACATGGCCGTTGACGCCCCTGCGGCCAAAGCCTTGGCAATATCTCCAGAGAACTGCAAACCGCCATCAGCAATAACTGGAACACCCGCAGGTTTGCATACCGCAACTGCCTCCAAAATTGCGGTGATCTGCGGCGCCCCAACACCGGCAACCACCCGAGTCGTGCAGATTGAGCCAGGGCCAACTCCAACCTTGACAGCATCTGCACCAGCGGCCACCAAAGCCGCAGCTGCAGCGCGAGTGGCAACATTGCCACCAACAACATCCACCCGTTCACCCACCTCTGCCTTCAGCTTGCTCACCATCTCTAGCACCAAACGGTTATGGGCATGAGCGGTATCAACAATTAACACATCCACCCCAGCATCCACCAGAAGCATTGCGCGGGTCCAGGAATCCTCACCAACGCCCACAGCAGCACCTACCAACAAACGACCATCACGATCTTTGGTCGCATTGGGGTGTTGCTCAGTCTTCACAAAATCTTTAACCGTAATCAATCCGGTCAAGTTGCCATGACCATCCACAATAGGAAGCTTTTCAATCTTATGTCGCCGCAGCAGCCCCAGTGCCGCATCGGCAGTGACACCCTCACGCGCAGTAATCAAAGGAGCTTTGGTCATAACCTCTGAAACTGCTTTGTTCTGATCAACCTCAAAGCGCATATCCCGATTGGTGATAATCCCCACCAACGCACCTTTATCATCGGTGACCGGCAAGCCGGAAATACGGAATCGAGCGCATTTAGCATCAACCTCAGCAAGCGTATCGCTGGGAGCACAGGTGACGGGGTCGGTCACCATGCCCGCCTCCGAGCGCTTCACAGTTTCCACCTGACCTGCCTGATCTTGTGCAGAAAGATTGCGATGCAATACACCCATGCCGCCTGCCCTAGCCATCGCAATGGCCATCCGAGATTCGGTGACCGTATCCATCGCCGAGCTCACCAAAGGCACTCGCAACCGAATATTTTTTGTTAGCTGACTTGAGGTGTCTACCGCACTGGGAATGACATCCGAAGCTGATGGCAGCAGTAAAACGTCGTCAAAGGTCAACCCAAGCATGGCAACCTTATGCGGATCATCCCCGCCGGTACGTACCTGAACTGCTGGATTTGTCATACGGGTGCTGCCTCCAAAATGAAAGTCCACGCAAATGAAGCGAGCCGCCGGTAACCCGCAACACGTGTAGGGCCATCGTATCGGCTCGCCTATCCTTGCAACTCAGTGACCGGTATCGCTGGCGTTACCCCCCTGCTAGTGCGTACCGTAGAGGTGTGCGCAATCACCTGCCTCCTGGACTACCGCCAGACCCCTTCGCTGACGACCCTACGGATCCATCCGCAGGGTTAGCTGACCTGAGCCAAGCCCAGCCCCTTGATCCACAAGAACGTATTGCCATTGAAGACGATCTTGCTGACCTTGCCGTATATGAAGCCCTCCTCGGACATAGAGGTATTCGTGGCCTTGTTGTCTGCTGTGAAGATTGCGAGCAAGACCACTATCATGACTGGGATATGTTGCGCGCCAACCTTATTCAACTATTATCCGATGGAACAGTTCGGCCGCATGAACCTGCCTACGACCCCACACCAGAGGCCTACGTCACCTGGGACTACTGCCGTGGATACGCAGACGCTGCCATGCACGAAGCTGCCAACCTCGACAGCGACGAGGAACCTTTTTCATAAAACCCTGAACCGCAAAACTTTACACACTTTAAGGCTTGAGCGTTAAGGAACTTGTTGCCGAAGTCCTCGCCGAAGAACTGGTCAATGTGGTGGTACCCGAAGGGAGAGTAGTCGTCTCCGAGGGTGAAGGTGGAGTTGTACTTGTCACCGAAGGAGGCGTTACTACCGTAGAACTATCAGCGGTGGTACTCGGGGCCGTAGAAATCTGACGTGAGCTTGTTGTTGATTCCGAAGGCACTAAAGGTACTTCCGGCTCAACCGAAGACTCTACTGACGGCTCGGTAACTTCGGTAGAAATCTGTTCATCAAGACGATTCAGCCACTCTTGTAACGCTTCACGATCTGAAGTTTTTGTTACCCCGTTTACCCGACCCGCTATCTCAGCAAGCAAGGCCTGTGCACTCTGCTTATCACCGGCGGCAATACGGCGCTCCGCCTCAGCAAGATCGGTACGAGCGGCCACCAGAATCTGATCTGACCTAGCTTGGTCTCCAAAAATTGCCTGTTTAACACCAAATAGCGCATCCCCCGGCTGAGCATCATAAGTAAAAATTGTTAACCCACCGATAGCAACTGCAACAACAGCCGCCGCTCCAGCAAGGACTTGCGTGAATCCGATACGAAGGGCCCGACGGACCGGTTTAGCTACCAGTTCATCATCGATAAATCCGCCATCTAATGCCACACATACTTCGTCCAAAGTTGGGGAGATCGGGGTTGGCGTAGAAAGCAATTCCCCTCGCCACCCAGCCAAGAGACTCGCCAACTCGTAGTCAACTGACGTAGCTGCTTGCACCGAACCATCACCAGCGATTGCATTAATCAACGCATCGTCGGACTGCACTGCGGCAAAATCTACGGGAGAATCCACGTGAGTATCTGCTGAAGCCACATCCCAGTCTTTACCGCGCGGATACCCTTCTCCACCACGATGACGCTCTTCAGTCATTTATCTCACCTGCTTTCTCTAACTCGTTTTTAAGTTTCGTGAGCGCCCGGTGTTGAGCCACTCGAACCGCACCTGCGGTGCTACCCACAGTCTCCGCAGTTTCTTCTGCCGACATTCCCACTATCAGGCGAAGCACCAGAATCTCCCGTTGCTTATCCGGCAGTGTGTCCAATAACGCATTCATCCGCCGACTTGACTCCGAATCAATTGCCCGCTGCTCCGGTCCGTCCTCTGTGGAAAAAGTTTCGGGTACTTCATCAGTAGGTTCAGCCCTATTCCGAGCGGTATTTCGGTGTGCATCGGCAACCTTATGTGCTGCAATGCCGTACACAAACGCCATAAATGGCCTTCCCTGATCCCGGTATCGGGGTAGGGCGGTCATCACAGCCAGGCAAACCTCCTGGGCAACATCGTCTGCGGAGTGCTGCCCACGCTCCGCAGATCCAACACGAGCGCGGCAATAGCGCACCACAATCGGTCGGACAATTTCGAGTACTTGGGATAAAGCAGCCCGATCACCCTGCGCTGCGGCAGTAACGGCGACGTCTAACTCGTCTCCCACAGATGTCATCGTCAGCGATTGCCTCAGCGTTACAAGGTCACACCAAAAGTGTGGTCCTCCCTCATGGTCGGACTAGTCAACAATAGCGACCACAACCCAGAAGACAACTTATTCAACTTCAGTCGGGGCAAACTTGCCACCCCAATGCTGGATTTTTTTCACACACTCACGACGAATATGCAGTACCCTTTCCATCGATATTTCTGCATGTGAGGGCAATCCGATACCTTCAACCAACATCGTGGCTGCCCACTGCAATGGCACCAACAAATACTGTCCAGCTTGTTCCAATATGCTGTAGCCCAGCTCTTGAGCTTCCGCTTGATCTGCCGCCCCCGATGCGCTTAGCGCAGCTGCCAAAATCAATGACGACTTCACCTGGTGCCGAACCGATACCCCAGCATCTGCCAGATCCATAGCAATGCGTGCTTGTTCTTGAGCCAAAGTGGGATCTCCCGAGGCCATTGCCCACTCAGCCCGCACCCAATGCAAACGCAATCTGGCACGCCATACTTCTTCACTGGCAAAATATGGTAACCGCTGTTCAACCCTATCGAGCAGACGCTGTGATAATCCAAAACGACCCACTCCAAGAGCGTCAGCAGCAAGTCCAGTAAGAGCGTCACACTGGGCTTGAAGAAGGAAAAAAGATTGATCACCAATGCCCTCCAGAGGGGAAACCGCATGCAGAGCCCGACCGTCTAAACCCCTGGCCTCGTTATGTCGGCCAAGCTGACGCAAAAACGACGCTTCAGTGCTTGTTGCCAAAGAAACCACTATCGGATCTGCACTGCCACGCGCCTGCGTTAGAAGCGCCCGCGCTGAGGCGTAGCGACCTTGCCCGCCATAGGCAACAGCAAGTAGCCAGCACTCCACAGCCGATACCGGTGGTTGTACCGGAATACCATTCGGCGCAGGACCAAAAGCGGCAAGAACATATTTCTGCCACTGCTCGCTATTAACCATCCGACTAGGGTAGAAGAAAGGAAAAACTGATCTGGCAACACCAGCACTATCCCTGTGCGGAACTGACTACATCAGTGATTTTTCACCATTTTTGTGGTGCAGAGAGTGTAAAATACGTCACAAAAATATCTAAACTAGTTTCCAATTCAATTAGCTGATAGCTTTCAAGGTTTCCGGTATGTTAATCGCTTTCTTGCTACCGGAGGTACAGATTCACCCCCCACTGCCGACCGCTCACTAGAAGAACCCGGCAAAAAATAGGCAATATCAAGGGACAACGCTCGTAGACCAACCAAACGTGCTGATAAACAGGCGTGCTTTAAAAAAAATTCAAATACAGAAAAATCACACAAACCGAAGAAAGTCTATGAACAGCAAGTTAAATCTTTGATTTTTACTATGCCGATCACCACTATTGGAAACTATTGACGGCCTTTCCCAATTAGGCCTACGGTGACATCAGAGGCGAACAGATACCTACAACACCATCGCCCGAATTGTTAGCTAAGGAGCTTTACATGCCATTGCCAAATCATTTACCCGGTCCCAACGCAGATATCTGGGACTGGCAAATGCAAGGGCTATGCCGTGGTGTCGATTCCTCGGTTTTCTTCCACCCCGACGGAGAACGTGGTCGAGCTCGCGCCCAACGAGAAATGCGAGCTAAAGAAATGTGCCGACGCTGCCCGGTGCTTAACCAGTGCCGCAACCACGCTCTAGCAGTAGCCGAACCCTACGGCATCTGGGGCGGACTTTCCGAATCGGAGCGTGAGATGCTTACCAAGCGTGGAGTTGGGCGACGCATAGCTGTCTAAGCCCAATGGGTAATTCACTGTAAACTTAAAGGTGGGTCTCGCCAATTGTCTTGGCGAGACCCACCTTCAGGAAAAACTAGTGACCGTGACTATGCCCGTGCCCAGTATCAGCCGGAGCCTCTTCTGGCTTTTCCACAATCGACGCTTCAGTGGTGAGAATCATCCGCGCCACCGACGCAGCATTTGTCACCGCAGAGCGGGTCACCTTAACCGGATCAACAACACCCTCGGCCAGTAGATCCCCATAACTAAGAGTGGCGGCGTTAAAGCCATTTCCCACACCAGCTTCGGAAACCTTGCTCACCACAACAGCACCATCAAGACCGGCATTGGCAGCAATCCAGAACAGCGGAGCGGAAATTGCGGAGCGGAACAATTCCACACCAAGAGCTTCATCCCCACTCAAGCTGGCTGCAAGCTCATCAAGCTTAGCCGCGGCATGCACCAAAGCGCTACCACCGCCAGGGATAATTCCCTCGGACACCGCAGCTTTTGCTGCTGAAACCGCATCTTCAACACGATGCTTACGCTCTTTAAGAGCAGTTTCAGTTGCCGCTCCAACTTTGATAACCGCAACGCCACCAGCAAGTTTGGCTAACCGCTCTTCCAGCTTCTCGCGGTCCCAGTCAGAATCAGTATTCTCAATTTCCCGACGCAACTGACCAGCTCGAGCCGCAATATCATCGGCAGTACCAGCGCCATCAACGATAGTTGTTTCATCCTTGCTCACCACAATGCGACGAGCCCGGCCAAGCAACTCCAGTCCAGCTTCCTTTAAGGAAAGCCCAACATCTGTGTTAATAACCCGACCTGCAGTCACCACAGCCAAATCATCAAGGAACGCTTTACGGCGATCACCAAAGAACGGTGCCTTAACAGCAACCGCCTTGATGGTCTTACGAATTGAGTTCACCACCAATGTTGAAAGTGCTTCGCCTTCAACATCTTCAGCAATAATGAGTAATGGTTTCCCAC
Source organism: Mycobacteriaceae bacterium (assembly GCA_051646185.1). Taxonomy (GTDB): domain Bacteria; phylum Actinomycetota; class Actinomycetes; order Mycobacteriales; family Mycobacteriaceae; genus JBOFCS01. Next base: position 8,763 of record JBOFCS010000109.1, read on the forward strand.
TTTCAGCGATCTTCTCCAATAACGGCAGAAGATCAGCCAAGGAACTCACCTTGTCCCGATGCAATAACACATAAGCATCTTCAAGAATCGCTTTTTGCTCATCAATATCGGTGACAAAGTACGGTGACAGGTAGCCCTTATCGAACTGAACGCCTTCAGTCACCTGAAGTTCAGTAAGCAAAGTTGAGGACTCCTCAATGGTGACTACCCCATCAACACCAACCCTGGTCATTGCCTCACCAACAAGCTCGCCAATCTCCTCATCACGCGAGGAGACAGTGGCAACCTGAGCAATAGCAGTCTTACCAACCACCGGGGTTGCGGACGCAAGCAAAGCCTCCGCAACAGCATCAGCAGCCTTGCTGATACCAAGCCCAAGCGACATCGGGTTGGCGCCAGCAGCAATATTGCGCAAACCTGCCTTGACAATGGCTTGAGCTAATACCGTTGCGGTAGTTGTGCCATCACCGGCAACATCATTAGTCTTGGTAGCAACACTCTTGACTAGCTGAGCACCAAGATTCTCAAACGGATCTTCTAGATCAATCTCACGTGCAATGGATACACCATCATTAGTAACCGTCGGACCACCAAAAGCCTTAGCAAGCACAACATGGCGGCCACGCGGACCTAAAGTTACCTTCACCGCATCGGCAAGCTTGTCAACTCCGGCTTCTAGGGCCCGGCGTGCGGTCTCGTCGAATTCAATCTGCTTGGACATGTGTTCTCTCTAATTTAGGGTGCGCCACCTCATGCAGGACCAACCTGCACTAGGAAACGCTAGTAAACGCGCACCGCCCCGGAACCCACTTGCTACAGGGATACCGGGGCGGGGCACGATCGGCTACTTGGAGACGACAGCCAGGATGTCGCGCGCGGAGAGGATGAGGTACTCCTGCCCGTTGTACTTAATCTCGGTTCCGCCGTACTTGCTGTAGATGACGGTGTCACCTTCTTTGACATCGACCGGAATGCGATTGCCTTTTTCGGTCACACGTCCTTCGCCAACGGCGATAACGGTGCCTTCCTGAGGCTTTTCCTTGGCCGTATCGGGAATGACCAGGCCAGAGGCAGTCGTCGTCTCAGCCTCATTGGCTTGAACGAGGATCTTGTCCTCGAGCGGCTTAATTTTCACGCTCGCCACGATGAGCCCTCCACTTTCAGGGGTCTGTATGTCCGGGGAACATCCTCGGACTATGGGTTGTGAGTCTGTCTTAGGTACTTGCAACGCCGTTTTAGTAACAACGCTGTTTTACTAACCACACTGCACGGTCCACGTCGTCGTCGCGGGTGCCGAAGCGAACCCTCAGTGCTTGCAACACCTCGCCTAGACAAGGTGTTAACTAGCACTCTATACATGAGAGTGCCAGCACTCAAGGCCTACGGGTGCTGGGTTTGAAAAAATTTGCATAACAGAGCAGCGCACGGATCGATAATGCGGCAAAAGCGCACGATAATTCACCCTCCAGCTCAACCTAGAGTTCACTTAGAGCTGACTCACGCTCACCGAAAGCCCCGGACTAGTAGCCACGGTAAAGGCTGAAGGTTGTGCCCCCGCTGCCACCAAATGGGCAGCAAGTGAAGCAATCATCACTCCATTGTCGGTACATAACCTGGGCCGCGGAATACGTAACTCCAAGCCAGCAGCGGCGCAACGCTCTTGAGTCAACTCACGTAACCGCGAATTTGCCGCCACCCCACCACCAAGCAGCAGAGTTGACACTCCCAGATCGGTGGCCGCCCGAACAGCTTTCATGCTCAACACATCCGCGACCGATTCCTGGAACCCTGCGGCTACATTTGCCGCAAACTCCCGGTCGTTACGCACTTGCACCCCTTCCCTGGCAGCCTGTTCGACATATCGAGCTACCGCGGTCTTAAGGCCTGAAAACGAAAAAGCATGCCGGTGATCCCGCGGGCCGGTCATCCCACGAGGAAACACCACTGCTGATTTATCACCAGTTTGTGCAAGCTCATCCAACACCGGTCCGCCCGGATACCCCAAACCCAGCAACCGCGCAACTTTGTCATAAGCCTCACCTGCAGCATCATCCACCGTGCTTCCCAACTCAGCAATAGGCTCGGCAAGACTACGAATATGCAGCAGACTGGTGTGCCCACCCGAAACCAGTAGTGCCACAGACTCCGGCAATGGACCATGCTCCAGAGCGTCAACGGCTACATGCCCACCCAGATGATTAATCGCATAAAAAGGAACTCCCCAGGCTCCCGCATAGGCTTTCGCTGCAGCAGCACCAACTAACAAAGCGCCGGCCAAACCCGGCCCGATAGTTACTGCCACCACATCCGGCTTAGCAATCTGAGCCACCGTCAAGGCCCTGCGCATCGTGGGCACCACCGCTTCCAAATGGGCTCGGGAAGCAATCTCAGGTACTACCCCACCAAAACGAACATGCTCGGCAACGCTGGAAGCAACTTCATCAGCAAGCAAGGTCACAGTGCCATCATCGTCAAGTCGAACAATCCCCACTCCTGTTTCATCACAAGAACTTTCAATACCCATGATGATCATACTGGCACCCGATCTTCCTGCGTTTTAACTTCCCGTTTCATAGAGAAAGCATCGGCTCCACTTGCTTGGTAGTAGCGCTTCCTTGTTCCGATCACCACAAAACCCAGGCTACGGTATAGCGCTAAAGCCGCAATATTATCGGTACGAACTTCAAGAAACACTGGTCCAGCACGCCGATCGGCAACTATCAGTAATCGCTCTAACAGTAACCGCCCAATACCCTTGCCCTGGAACTTCGGATCCACTCCAATTGTGTGGATTTCATGCTCGACCGAATCAACCGAGTTCCCCAGTAGTGAAAGCCCAGCGTAACCCACCAACAGGCCTTCTTGCCTTGCTGCCAAATAATAATTATGCATAGATCGTAATTCAGATTCGAAAGCACTTGCAGGCCAAGGACTATCGCCACTGAAAAGCAATTCTTCTAATTCTGCGCAGCGTTGCACATCGGCAAGTTGCAATTCCGTTATTTCAACCGTCACGATAAAGCCTTTGGCACAGTTGCATCTGGTCGCCGTAAGTACAACGGAACCAATGGCCGACTATCGGCTTTAGTTAGCAATTGATCTAATGCACAGTGCACCAAGGACGCAGGAGTGGGAGACTCCACAGGGCTACGGGGGAGATCGAAGAGTAGGCAGTGTTCAGCAGAACCGGCAACCCGCTGCGCTTCACCCACCTCTACATCGACTGAGGAGTTGACTGAAGGACCAATAATTCTTTTTCCTGCAACATATTTAGACCAATACACCTCCCTTCTTCGGGCATCGGTCACCACCAACAGCTCTTTGTCCGATCCAAAATCTACCCCCTGCTGCAACAAATAGTCGGCCGTTACCGCCACCGCAATCGCATCCAAAGTACATACCCCGTACACAGGAATACCTAAAGCATCGCCAAAAGCCGCTGCCGTTGCCATACCAACCCGAAGGCCAGTAAATGGCCCTGGACCCACCCCTACAACTACCGCTTCAACTGCGGCGGTAGGCATACCATGCTCACCTAAGCATTCCAGAATTGACGGAGTAAGTAATTCGGCATGAGCCCTCGCATTTACCACCACCCGCGAGGCAAGTGTATTAACCAATTGATCTTGCGCAGCTACCTCCACCAGACCTACAGTGACGGCGGGAGTCGCAGTGTCCATCGCTAGTACCAGCACAATAAATCAGAGTACCCAGTTCCAGAATGCCGTACGTTCCTCGGTGTCTACCTCCCGCTGCAAACGCACGAGTAAATAGCGATCCACCAACCGTTCCACTAAGCCGCCACCCCATTCAACTACCACAACGGCATCGCTGAGCTCAGTATCGAGATCCAATGCGTCCAGTTCATCCAAAGCATTAACCCCACCAGCATCAGACTCTCCCACTAACCGGTAGGCATCGACATGCACCAAAGCTGGACCTCCCGGCGTTAATGCCGGATGTTCACGGGCAATGACAAAAGTGGGCGAAGTAACCACCCCCCCAACATGCAAACCAGCAGCGATCCCTTTGGTAAGCACAGTTTTACCAGCACCTAACGGCCCATCAAGCACCACAAGATCCCCAGCGGATAACTCTTGAGCAAGTTGCTGACCAAACTTATGAGTATCTTCAGTGGTACGTAACTGCACCGAACCCGAGCGCTGAAGCGGTTCACACATGCTTACCCCCTTTGCTCTTATCTACCCCGCGGGCTTGCTCTACCCCGCGGGCTTGCTCTACCCCGCGGGCTTGCTCTACCCCGCGGGCTTGCTCTTTTGTCGAGGCCAACGCTCTCTGCACCAGCCTATCTATGGCATCTGACACTCGCTTTGGCTGCTCAAACTGCACCATATGACCAGCACCCATAACTCGAATCAATTCAGAATTTTTGAGTTTTCCAGCAATAGCTATCGAATTATCAAACGGTGTCATCACATCTACATCCCCACACAGAACCAACGAAGGAATCTCGGAAAGTACTGATAAAGAATGGCTTTCATCATGAAATTCCAGAGACCTCATAAAGCTTACTACCGTATTGAGCGGGGTCGCATTAACCATTTCTTCGGAAAATTTCACCACCGCAGGGCTGACTCGATGATCCCCATAGGAAGCTGCTCGCATAATCGGAGCAAGTAACAGACGCACGGCCCCACGCCCATAATGCACCACCTCCGGAGCAAATCGAACCGCCACTCGAAAAGCATCAACAGCCGGGTTTTTTAAGCTCTGCCCAATCCCCTGGCGGGCTAATCCCTCAGCAGCAGTAGCTAGTAATCCAACACCAATAACTTTAGAATCAAATAACTTTGGGTTACTTCCCGCCAAGGACAAAATAGACATACCCCCCATCGAATGACCCACCAATACCACCGGGCCATGCGGCACTACAGCACGAATCACTGAATCCAAATCACGCCCAAGTTGGGCAATGGTGCAAGAGCGAGTCCCTGCTATCCCAGATAATCCATGCCCACGATGATCATAAAACACCATTCGAACCTCGCTACTCCATAATTTCTGCAAGGCAAGACGCTGAAAGTGCCAGGACCGCATATTAAGACAATAGCCATGGACAAATAACACAGTTAGCCCTGCATCCGCTGGACCAACTTCCCGTACCGCCAAAGGAACCCCATCATCAGCAACCACAATGCTGCCACGACCTGAAGTAATCAGATCAAATTTTTCCCCGGCATACCGATCCCGAATTTTTCCCTGTCCGACATTCTTAACGGAAGACTTACCCGCTAAAGCACCAATAGCGACTAATCCGGCTACACCCGAGAGCAATCCGGCGGTTTTTTTATCCTCACCTCCAGCTACTTGTCCCTGATCCATGTTATCGCTCCACATGGCCCACATAAGAACGCACTGACCGACCTTTGATCCCCGTCACCACTTCATAGTGAATAGTCTCGAGCAGATCTGCCCAATCCTGAGCAAGTGGCTCCCCCCCAGCGCCTGGGCCAAAAAGAATAACTTCATCATCTTCACTAACCCCACCCCCATCAGACCCAAGATCAATCATGAACTGGTCCATACAGATCCGACCAATACTTGGATAAAGTTTGCCACCTATCGATACCACCATTTGCCCCCCCAATCTTCTTGGTATGCCATCTGCATAGCCCAATGGAATCAGTGCAACATAAGTATCTTCTGGAGCTATCCAACTATGGCTATAGGAAACCCCCTCCCCAGCAATCACCGACTTAACCCGCGCCACAGTAGCTTTAAGTGTCATCGCCGGAATCAACCCAAAATCACCAAGTCCAGGAACCGGCGAAAGTCCGTACACTGCAACTCCAGGACGTACCATGTCAAAATGAAGATCCTGGCGGGTTAAAGTTGCCGCCGAATTTGCCAGATGCCTTTTCCCAATCCGCAACCCTACAGAACTCGCCTGCTGCGTCAGGTCAGAAAATATTTCCGCTTGTTGGTTAATAACTGGATGATTGGGCTCATCAGCCCTCGCTAAATGGGAAAACATAGATACCACCGTGATTGACTCAGATGCCTGCGCTAACAACAGCTCTGCCAGCAGATCTGGCCACTCACCCCTAGTTACACCATTACGGTTTAACCCGGTATCAACCTTGATGGCAATTCGCCCCTGAAGTCTCGTTTCCTCAGCCGCAGCTACCACCGCAGCTAAATGACGGACTGTGGAAACCGTGACATCAACACCCGCCTTGAGTGCGGCAACAAAATCAGTTTCCGCAGTATGCAACCACGATAGGATGGGGGCGGAAATTCCAGCATGACGTAACTCAATACCTTCTTCAACAGTCGCCACACCCAGTTCCGTAGCTCCCGCTTCCAGTGCCGTTCTAGCAGAAAGAACTGCTCCATGCCCATACCCATCAGCCTTAACCACAGCCATGACCTCAGCAGCACTGGCATGCTCGACTAACACTCGAACATTGCTGGCAATAGCGCCCAGATCAATCTGGGCACCAATTTTGGTCTGCGGCGAAATATGTGCTGAGCTTCTCATCAGGCTAGATTCTTCCATTTCCGCCGGTGATGTGCCAGCGCTACAGCTAAAACCCATATCTGATACGAGTTTTGAGCTACTTAGAGAGGGCAATCACCGTTCTGTTCTTGGCATAGGCGGAGGTGCTTGCCGACCTTTTTCTCGTTCAGCAGCGCGCCGTTCCACAGTAAGCTGAACAACTGTCAGTGCTGCGGACAGAATCCGCGCATCGGCGGGCACTGTCGGATCATATCCAGTTAATGAAGCAATACGAGAAAGTCGGTAATTTAAAGAATTTCGATGAATATTTAATGCTGCCGCCGCTTCAGCACGATGAAAGTTATTACCCACAAAGGCATCCAAAGACTGCAATAAATGGTTTTGGCCACGAAGTGGGGCCAAAACCCCACGAAGCCAATTATTTGCCGGCCCCGGCTGATCCAGCTGATATTCCAAGGCAAAGTCTTCAATCCAAAACATTTGCGAATGACGAGCTAAGCGACCCGCCAATGAGGCAATGCGTTTTGCCTCAGCCAATGCAGCAGGAATTTTATCTGGAGCACTTGCAATGGCCCCACCAGCGGCTACCTTAACTCCTGACCTAGCTTCAATAGCTGCCGTAACAACAGCAGCATGTTCGCGGAGAAGTGCATCCGAACCCTGACGGCCAGCTATCAGCACTGTCCACCCATCGCGGTCAAGCACGTACAGGACTTCTGGTTCATCCTCAAGATAAGTGCTCACTTGGGTCACACGATTAACAAACTGCGGCCGCTCTTCAGTAGGTAGTGGACCAACAACCCGGCAAATCAGTATCGCGTACCGTTGAGCAAGAGTAATCCCCAACCTACCGGCTAAGTCCGCTGCCGATTCACCGGCCAATAATGCCGAAGCGAGGCTGCGTTTAGCTTCATCTTGTTTCAGCTGGGTTTCTCGAATTTTATTTACGCTGTCGACAATCAGCCTCCCCACCATGGCATCCAGGTGCTCAAGTACCGGAATAACCCGCCGAGCGACAGCTTCCTGCTGACCAGGTCCTGCATTAAGGACAGCTTGCCGTAACACACCGATAGCATCAGCGAAGTACTGATGCGCTGTAGCAACAGCTACTTTCTCCTCGTCCGCCCCATCAGCAACCTCCTGCATAGCCGCTATGCGACTAGCTACTTCAGCGGGAGGTAGCACCCCCGTGCTGATGATGTTCTTCAATACCTCTTGGTGCGACACGCTCAACTGATTCGATGACAAAACGGATTGCTGCATACCTTCAACATCGGTAGAGTCAGTACCCCTCGTTACTTCATCCATGAAATCTCGTTACCACGCACAAAAGTGTATCCGTCACTACTGTCAATCACCCGATCGGCCCCACAAGTATTACTACGCTTCCTCATTTTCCGGCCAATCGCACATTATAGTTGCCAGGTACCAAACCGCACCCCATAAAACCCAGTTTAATAACAGATCTCTCGCACCTCAGAAATTGCCCTACTAATGCTTTTAACGATCATCGAGGCACTGGTCGGCGCATTTTTTGCTGCCTGCTCTGCGGCCAAGGTATGAACCAAAGCTCCAGCCGAAGCCGCATCCAAAGGTGTTAATCCAGCCGCCAATAAACTTCCAAGCACCCCGGAAAGCACATCACCAGCGCCAGCAGTTGCCGCCCAGTGACTTGTGGCCTTGTGCACTCGCACCTGCCCCCTGCCATCGGCAATCACAGTAACGCTGCCCTTAAGCAGAACTGTAAGTTTCCACTTATCAGCAAGATCACGAACCGCCGCCATACGATCAGGCGGTACCACCTTACCCGTGAGCCTGGCGAACTCGCCTTCATGCGGAGTAAGCAACGTAGGCGAGGTGCGGGCCCGCACCAGATCTGGCCGCCTAGCTAAAATACTTAAACCATCAGCATCAATGAGCACTGGAAGATCCGAAGCAAGAATCTGAACAAGAACTTCCTCAGATTTTTTATCTGTCCCCGATCCCGGCCCAAAAACCCAAGCCTGGACCGCTCCTGACTGTTCAAAAGTATCAGCAACTACCACCTCTGGATAATGCGAAACTATTTGAGCACCAGCATCTCCCACATATCGAACCATAGCTGACGTGGCGGCAACAGCAGCTCCAACAGTGAGTAACCCAGCACCCCGGTACTGAGTCGAACCAGCGATAATCCCCACGACCCCTTGAGAATATTTATTATCCTTTGGACCAGGAGTCGGCCAGAGTGAACTCACATCTGAACTCTCCAAAGCAGTGATACCCGCCTGGGGGAGGTCAAGCCCGATATCTACCAATTCAATTCGGCCACAAAATAACGGAGCAAGAGCATGCGCCGGTTTAAGAGCACCACAAGCTACCGTTAGCGTTGCCTTCACTGCCGGGCCATCAACTACCCCGCTATCAGCATCGACCCCACTTGGAACATCCACAGCAATGATAGGGACAGTTATCCTAGAAACCAGTTCAGCTGCCTCAGGACGCAATGGGCCTTTCCCTGAGATCCCAACAATTCCGTCCAGCACCAGATCAACTGCCTTCGGAAATTCTTGAACCACCCTCCCCCCTGCAGACCTAAAAGCAGCCAATCCGCGGGCATGTACTCGGCCTTTCCCGAGCAACACAGCGGTCACGGCTACCCCTCTACGCAATAAAAAAGCTCCAGCCCATAGCCCATCTCCCCCATTGTCACCGGAACCAATCAATAAACCCACTGAACGACCACTGACAGCTCCAGTATGTGAGAGCAGCTCCCGAGCTACCACAAGGTGAATCCCCCATGCTGCCCGACGCATGGGCAAGCCCTCAGGCGTAGCAAGAAACAGTTGAGCTTCAGCAGCTCTCACCTCGGCAGTGCAGTAGTAACGATGCATAACCCCTTACTACTCCATCACAGCCTTTCCTGCACAATCACAGTTCAACAATCGCAGAACACACGGTTAGACCGTGCACAGCGGACGACTACCGTGTTCACCTTCATCGTGCACTGTGGTCAAAAAGACGCAACTGTTGTAGCCCAAAGCTTCTACCCGAGAACGAATATCGATCCACTGCTCTTCCGATAATGAAGCAGACCTGGCTAATACAAAACCTGATGCCCGATTCGGGTCACCAACAATCGCCCAGGAATAGTCAGAAGCAAGGTCAGCAATAACGTAGTTAGTGCCCCCAAAATACTGCCACTGCTGCGCTAACGAAACAAAAGTAACCTGCAACTGTGCATTGGTATCAGTATCGTTAATCCTGGCCCGACCCTCAATATTAACCGGATTGGAAAAATAGTCATCACAACTATTACGCACCACCACAACATTTCCAGCATCTGGGTCTATCGAATAATTGGCCTGGGTATTGCTTGCGCAATTAAGGGAAAACCATTGGGGAACAGCCGCTACCTGATTCCAGGTACCCAAATATTGGGCAATATCTACATTCTCAACTGGGCCAAGCAATTCCGGAGCGGCAGCGGCAGTGCCAATACCGCCCAGAGCAATCGCTCCAACTGCAGTTGTTGCTAGCAAAGCTTGAGTAACCGTACGTGTTGCAATGCTGATATTCATCATTCCTCCTAGAGCGACAATAAAGACCTACCAATACCTATTCGCAACTGATCGCCAGGAAGATGGGATAAAAAAAATTACCGAACAGCCAAAGTAGCAAAAACTGCTCGATGATCGGACCCTGATATATCGCGAACCGAACTTTGTCTAGGCAGCACACCCGGTCCGGCAGTCAACACTTGATCGATAGAAGAACCCAAAAACTGCGGCAATATGCTTGGCCAGGTTGCCGCCAAAGCCGACCCTGTTGCCTTACGTACATCTGAGCACCCGGAATCAATAAGCTGCTGAAAATACTGATGATCCACCGTTGCATTAAAATCGCCCATAATGACTGTAGGTGTAGAAGTCACACAGAGTTCCCTAATTTTGACCAAATCTGCACCCCAATTATCCAGATTCCCAGGAACTGGCGGGGACGGGTGGACCCCATAAAGATCTACTGACCGTCCATCAAGTAACACAGTAACGTGCTGCGAACCCAATAATAAATCGGGATAATTACTGTGAAACTGTGGTCGCAGCACCGTTTTAGCGATCATCGACAAGGTGGCACCTGAACCGGAAGAACGATGGTTATCATCTGACCCCCGAACATAACCGGGGCCAAGCCGCGCCAGTACCGCATCCGCAAACACAGCCGAAGCCTCAGGAAGTGCCACTACGTCAGCATGAGAACTACTAATCGCATCGGCTACTGACTGCACATCAGCGGCATCTTTATATACATTTAAAGTCATCACAGTAAAAATCGTCGCACCATCAGCAGCAGGAACCTCAGAAACTGCGCGTGGAAAAAGTCCCACCGCAGAAAACACCGCAAGAACTGCCAATAATGCGGCAAACAGGCGCCGCCGCCACAACAAGCCACACGCAAGAATCGCCAAGGCAATAGTGATTGGCAACCGAAATGACGTTGCCTGCGCGATAATTGGCCACGAATCCACGCCCAGGAACCGCGCCCAAATAACTACCGCAACACTGAGCAATATCAACGTCGGCAGAAAAACCTGCGCTACTTTTCGCACCAAAAACATCTATTCAACAGTCACAGACTTTGCAAGATTACGAGGCTTATCCACATCGTAACCACGCGCCTGCGCCACCTCAGCAGCAAAAACCTGCAATGGAACCGTTGACAGCAATGGCTGCAAAAGCGTTGACGCTACTGGTATTTCAATAAGATGATCCGCATACGGACGAACCGCCTCATCGCCTTCCTCAGCAATGACAATAGTAAGTGCACCACGGGCTTGAATTTCCCTGATATTACTCAACATTTTTGAATGCAGCACCGGTCTTCCTTTGAGCGAAGGCATCACCACAATCACCGGCACGCCATCCTCAATGAGCGCAATTGGGCCATGCTTGAGCTCCCCAGCAGCAAAACCTTCAGCATGCATATAAGCCAATTCTTTAAGTTTTAACGCACCCTCAAGCGCAACCGGATACCCAACATGACGCCCAAGAAAGAGCACAGTTGAGGCCTGGGCGAGCTGACGAGCCAGGGCGCGCACCGGCTCCACCGTCTCTAAAACCTTCGCCACTAAAGCTGGCATCGACTCCAGCTCGTGGTACTCCCTAGCAACCTCATCGGGATACTTTGTGCCTCGAGCCTGGGCTAAAGCCAACCCCACCAAATAGTTTGCGGTGACCTGCGCTAAAAAGGCCTTAGTTGAGGCCACCCCAATTTCCGGTCCAGCCCTGGTATATAAAACCGCATCCGCTTCCCTAGGAATCTGGGAACCATTGGTGTTACAGACCGCCAGCACCCGAGCTTTTTGCTCCTTGGCATGGCGAACAGCCTCCAAAGTGTCAGCGGTTTCCCCGGACTGCGAAATTGCCACCACCAACGTTGACCGATCCAACACCGGATCTCGATACCGGAACTCACTGGCCAACTCAACTTCAACAGGCAGCCGGGTCCAATGCTCAATCGCATACTTCGCTAATAGCCCGGAATGATAAGCACTGCCACAAGCAACAACAAAAACTTTATCCACATCACGCAGTTCCTGATCAGACAAGCGCTGCTCATCCAGAACTATCCGGCCATCGTGAAAATGCCCAAGCAAGGTGTCAGAAACCGCATCAGGTTGTTCCTGAATCTCTTTCAGCATGAAATAGTCATATCCGCTTTTTTCGGCGGCTGCTAAGTCCCAATCAATGGTGAAAGGACGGGCATTGGCTTCATCCAGATTTCCCTGAAAATCACTGATGGTGTAGCCATCAGCAGTGATCACCACAACCTGATCTTGACCAAGCTCCACAGCTTCTCGAGTGTGCTCAATGAAAGCAGCCACATCAGAACCGAGGAACATTTCCCCTTGCCCAACCCCAATAACCAGTGGGGTAGAACGCCGAGCCGCAACAATAGTTCCGGGATGATCAGCATGGGTAAACACCAGAGTGAAATGACCATCAAGTCTGCGCAGCACCGCCAACGCGGATTCCACAAAATTCCCAGCAGTCACACCCTGCGCATATGCCTGCGAAACTAAGTGAACCGCAACTTCGGTATCAGTATCACTGGCAAAATCCACACCGGCTTTTTCCAACTCTTCGCGTAGCGGCGCAAAGTTCTCAATAATTCCGTTATGCACCACAGCTAGCTTGTTTGTGACATCACGATGCGGATGAGCATTACGATCAGTAGGACGACCATGCGTCGCCCAGCGGGTATGCCCAATGCCCGAGGTTCCCATAAAGCCGGACCGCCCCACCAGATCAAGCTCAGCTTCCAGATTGGCCAGGCGCCCTGCTTTACGCTCAACTGCCAATCCGCCCTGTCCATCTAGGACTGCAACACCAGCCGAGTCGTAACCGCGGTACTCCATACGCCTTAGCGCCTCGACAACCACATCGAGAGCCTGGCGGTGGCCCACATATCCCACGATTCCGCACATACTCTTGAGGGTACTTGGCGAGCGCCGCTTCGCGGCCTAAGCCCTCGAAGATCCCAGTTCATCGGTGCGGCCA
>JBOFCS010000120.1:0-14702 GCA_051646185.1 Mycobacteriaceae bacterium
AGCTACAAGTACCGCAGCATCCCGCTTGGCAAGTAGCACCTCACGTCGTTCAGCAAAGGCCGACTGCGCTGCGCCTCTGGCTAAGTTTACTAATTTTCCTGCCTCGGAACGCTGGTCTTTTGGCAGCAACGCTAGCTCCCTTTTGGCCAGCGCAAGGCTGGCTTTGTCACCAAGATGTTCGCTCTTGGCGGTGGCTAGCTCCTCGAGATCTGGGGCCTCGCTAAATGCCTGTATAGCAGCACTCGCCGCTTCGTTGAGTGCTGCTTCGGTCAGCTTTGTCGGTGTGGTGTTATTCGCCACGGTCAGTGCAACTCCTGGGGTAGCTTCTCTTAACACAGGAATCCTAGTCGATAACCCTTTGTTGACCGGTTTTCCACACCCATCACCACGTGAGCAAGGTCATTTTCAATACAGAACCCAGCTGAACCGTCGAAGTATCAAATCCAATAATCCGATTCCAGTCAATGATGACAGGAACCGAACAAGATACTAGCCAACCAGATTCATCCAAGCGCTTGCACTCGCGCACTGGCGTAGAGGCAAATTGCCGCAGCTGTTGCCAAATTCAAGCTCTCAGCCCGGCCGCGAATCGGGATCCGAACTCGGTGATCCGCTGCTGACGCTAGCGCTGAATCCAAACCGTGAGCCTCATTACCAAATAGCCAGGCAGTAGGTTGCCTTAGTACCTCATCAGCTCGATCAAGTTCGAGCTCACCATCTGCAGCAGTTGCCAGCACAAGAATCCCGGCAGTACGCAACGCATTAATGACCTGATCTGTCTGACGCTCGCGAACAATAGGAAGGTGAAAAATACTGCCAGCTGAGGCCCGTACAGCTTTGCCATTATGCGGATCAACACTATCGCCAGCCAAAATCACCCCGCCAGCGCCTACCGCATCAGCAACCCTGATCACCGTGCCTGCATTACCGGGATCAGAGATTTCCACCGGCACAGCAAGCAGGCTTGGCTTTGCATCAACAAGAACGTCAAGATCAGCATCTACCATACGGCAGACCGCAATAATACCTGGTGGAGTCACTGTTTTTGATAATTCCCGGGCAGCCCGCTCGGTAACAAACGATACCCGCAAACCCTGGGTGCTAGCTACAGAAACAAGATCAAGATTGCGGGCTCTACCAACCTCAGTAACAAATACCTCTTCCACCACCGAGGCATCAAGTGCCGCAGACACCGCATTAGCCCCCTCGGCAAGAAAAAGGCCAACTTTCCTACGTGCAGCAGCACGATGCAGCTTGATAGCAGAAACGACCCGTGATGCACGCTCGGTAAGCGCAACATCAGCGGGTCGTAGCGGGTCTGTCTTACTCAGGCTGCTTCTCCAGCAGGAGCATTGACATCTGCAGGCAAAGCCGCCTTAGCGATGGCAACAAGACCAGCAAAGGCCTCAGCATCGGTCACCGCGATTTCGGCAAGGTTCTTGCGATCAACCTCAACACCAGCAGCCTTAAGCCCCTGGATGAGTCGGTTGTAGGTAATGTCATTAAGACGACCCGCAGCATTAATGCGGGAAATCCATAACTTACGAAACTCGCTTTTACGTGCACGACGGTCACGATATGCATAGTTCAGCGAGTGAAGCTGCTGTTCCTTAGCCTTGCGGTAAAGACGTGAACGCTGTCCGCGGTATCCGGCGGAAGCTTCAAGAATTGAACGCCGCTTCTTCTGAGCGTTGACCGCTCTTTTTACGCGTGCCACTGGTGAATCCTGTCTGTAAAATCTACGGACGACTACTCGTCGATCCGAAGTGGTCTGGTCGGGACTAAATCAGATGCCAAGTAGGCGCTTGATGCGTGGAACGTCAGCCTTAGAAACTTCTGCAGTACCATCAAGGCGACGAGTCACCTTGGTTGGCTTATGCTCGAGCAAGTGGCGACGCCCTGCTTTCTGCCGCAGAATCTTTCCGCTGCCGGACACCTTGAATCGCTTCGAGGTACCACTATGGGTTTTGGACTTAGGCATTGAATCCTCAGTTCTTCTTTGTGTTTCCGCTATTGCTGGCCTTCTGCCATCAATAGCCTTACTACTACGTAGGTTTAGCTTGTTGGTGGTGCGGTGGCTTCCGCTTCTGCAGGTTGATCCGCAGAAACAACCTGCTCAAGTTCAGGCGAAGCGACCTGGGCAAGAGGTGCGTTGGTGTCTTCATGCGCTTTTGCTCGGGTTTTTGCACCTTTATGCGGAGCTAAAACCATCGTCATATTGCGACCATCTTGCTTCGCTGAAGTCTCGATGAACCCAAGCTCAGCTACATCTGCACCCAAACGTTGCAGCAGTCGGTAACCAAGCTCCGGGCGGGATTGCTCGCGTCCGCGGAACATGATAGTTACCTTGACCTTAGAGCCTGCCTCTAGGAAACGAATAACATTTCGTTTCTTCGTCTCATAGTCATGGTCGTCAATCTTAGGGCGAAGCTTTTGCTCTTTGATGACAGTCTGTTGCTGGTTCTTACGAGATTCGCGCGCTTTCTGCGCTGTCTCGTATTTGAACTTTCCGTAGTCCATAATCTTGCAGACAGGCGGACGGGCGTCGGGTGCAACCTCAACAAGGTCAAGGTCTGCTTCGAGAGCAACGCGAAGCGCATCTTCAACACGCACAATCCCAACCTGCTCCCCTCCTGGTCCGATAAGTCGAACCTCAGGAACGCGGATGCGATCGTTGATGCGGGTCTCAGTGCTGATGGGGCCTCCTAGGTCGGGCGGTATTGACTACAGCGGGTATTCATGTGACCGAGCTGCAGCGTGGGAGACTCACACCCTCAACAGAAAGGCCCCGTCCTGGTGATATCACCATGCGGGGCCCATTGCCGACCGGTCCAACGTCATAAAGACGCCACTGACTAACGTGGCGGTGCCTGAACTAATCAGAACACCGGGACCGGACCACTAAACCCTAAGGTCGAGAGGTGGGAGCGGGACTCCACTTGCTGTCCCCAATAAATCGGGGACGGTCGTACATGAGAGTCTAGCAGCTATGACTGAAAATTCCGATTTGGGTGAACTTCATGTTGATCAGGACCAACAAGAAGTCCGCGATTTAGCTGAAATACCAGCCATCGAGGTTATCACTCGAGCCATAGTGATGCTGATGAGTTCCGCTGCCGAAAAATTGGGACTTTCGCATTCCGACCCTAACCAAAGCCCATACCTTGATCTTGATGAAGCTCGTCGCATCATCACTGCATTAGCGGGACTAGTGACAGCCTCAGTCGAATATCTAGGACCACATGCCGGACCGATTCGTGATGGACTACAAAGCTTACAAAAAGCCTTCCGTGAATCAAGCGCTTATCCAGACGAACCTGGAATGGGCCCAGGCGAGAAATACACTGGTCCGGTGTAGCAATTCCACTGCTAATAATTAAGCACTTACGCAAAAGTTTTATCGGACCCTAAGTTCGACTGACAACTACTTTTCTTGAAGCTCCTTTTTGTGCTGCCGCCTTGTTGGCCACGACCTTTTTAGTCGCTCTTTTCGGTGCAGCTTTGCGAGGTACTGCTTTTGCCGAACCAAGAACATCCCTGAGGAAGAAGCCCGTGTAACTCGCAGTGACCTCAGCAACCTGTTCAGGAGTCCCCTCAGCAACTACCATCCCACCACCAGAACCACCTTCTGGACCCATATCTATTATCCAGTCTGAAGTCTTAATGACATCCAGGTTATGTTCAATAACAATAACTGAATTACCTTTATCGACAAGTCCATTGATAACTTTCAGTAATTTTCGAATATCCTCGAAGTGCAGTCCGGTAGTCGGTTCATCAAGAATGTATACAGTTCTGCCAGTCGAACGCTTTTGTAGTTCAGCGGCTAGTTTCACCCGCTGAGCCTCACCCCCAGATAGGGTTGGCGCAGGCTGACCAAGCCGAACATAACCCAAACCAACTTCAACCAAAGTTTTCAAATATCGATGAATGGAGGTTACCGGCTCAAAGAAGTCGGCGGCTTCCTCAATGGGCATATCGAGAACTTGGGCAATGCTTTTGCCTTTGTAATGAACTTCCAGAGTTTCCCTGTTATAACGATCTCCATGACACACTTCGCAGGGCACATAAACATCCGGCAGAAAATTCATCTCAATTTTTAGCGTTCCATCTCCGGAACATGCTTCACAACGGCCACCTTTAACGTTGAAGGAGAAACGACCAGGCTGATACCCCCGGACCTTCGCTTCTGTTGTTGCCGCAAACAGAGTCCTGATTTTATCGAAAACTCCGGTATAGGTTGCCGCATTAGAACGTGGGGTTCGACCGATAGGTGACTGATCCACTCGAACAAGTTTGTCCAGCTGATCCAAACCATTAATACGGGTATGACGACCTGGAACCTGCCTTGCCCCATTAAGTTTATTGGCCATAACCGTGGCCAGAATATCGTTGACCAAAGTGGATTTTCCTGAACCGGAGACCCCAGTCACTGCGGTCAAAACTCCAAGGGGGAACGCAACATCAATAGCATGCAGATTATGTTCACGAGCACCAATAACGGTAACCATTCGCTTACGGTCCACCTCCCGGCGCTGGGCTGGAACTTCAATGCTCATGCGCCCGGAAAGGTATGCTCCCGTTATGGATTCAGTATTCTTGAGTAAATCAGAATAGGATCCGCTATGCACCACCTTGCCGCCGTGTTCACCAGCCAGCGGCCCAATATCAACAATCCAGTCCGAGGTACGAATGGTATCTTCGTCATGCTCAACAACAATGAGCGTATTACCAAGGTCACGCAGTCGCGTCAAGGTATCAATCAACCGCCGATTGTCTCGTTGATGTAAACCAATCGAAGGCTCATCCAGAACGTACAACACACCAACTAGTCCTGAGCCGATCTGCGTAGCAAGCCGAATACGTTGAGCCTCACCACCGGATAAAGTTCCAGCCGCTCGATCTAGCGAAAGATATTCCAAGCCAACATCAAGCAAAAACCCCAGGCGCGCCTGAACTTCTTTAAGAACTTGCCCAGCGATTGCTTCTTCGCGCGAGCCCAAGGTAAGTGTATTTAAAAAAGCTGAACATTCTGCAATAGATAATTCACATACCTGCGCAATCGACTTTGCTCCAAAATCTTTTGCCGCCACGGTAACCGAAAGGATTTCTGGCTTGAGCCTAGCTCCATTACACGCCGGACATGGAATATCACGCATATAACCGTCATAACGTTCCTTCATCTGTTCAGAATCAGTCTGTTCCAACCTGCGATGGAGAAAAGGCATTACCCCTTCGAACTCGGCGTAATACGAACGGGTACGACCATACCTATTGCGATAACGAACATGGACCTGCTCTTGACTGCCTTCAATAATGGCCTTTCGCGCTTTTGCCGGTAGTTTGTTCCACGGTGTGTCCATATCAAAACCCAGCACCTCACCAAGTCCGCCAAGTAAGCGCCCAAAATATTCGGAAGTTTGCCCCATAGACCAGGGGGCGATCGCCCCCTGGTCTAGAGTTAATTCCGGATCAGGCACAACTAATTCCGGGTCAACTTCCTTACGAATGCCCAAGCCCGTACATTCTGCACAAGCGCCATAGGGAGAATTAAAGGAAAATGACCGCGGCTCAAGGTCATCGACAGCTAGAGCATGTCCATTCGGGCAGGCAAGTTTCTCGGAAAAGCGTCGTTCTCGGTCTGTAGCCTTCTCATCCCGATCAACAAAATCAAGAACCACAATTCCATCGGCCAGACGTAGCGCTGTCTCTACTGAATCGGTAAGCCTCTGCTTGGAACTTGCTTTGACAGCAAGCCTGTCAACAACAACTTCAATGTCATGCTTCTCTTGTTTTTTGAGCTTTGGGGGGTCAGTTAAAGAGTGCACCACTCCATCAATACGGGCACGTGAATACCCTTGGGAGTGCAATTGATCAAACAAATCAACAAACTCACCTTTACGGGTGCGCACCACCGGTGCAAGTACTTGAAACCTTACTCCCTCTTCCATATCTAGTACTTGATCAACAATTTGCTGTGGAGTCTGCCGTGCAATCTGCTCCCCACAAACCGGACAATGTGGGGTACCGGCACGGGCATATAGCAAACGTAAGTAGTCATATACTTCGGTAATAGTGCCCACCGTCGAGCGCGGATTGCGATTTGTTGATTTTTGATCGATAGAGACCGCCGGTGACAAACCTTCAATAAAATCTACATCTGGTTTATCCATTTGCCCCAAAAACTGCCGAGCATAGGCTGAAAGCGATTCCACATAACGCCGTTGGCCTTCAGCAAAAATTGTGTCAAAAGCAAGACTAGATTTTCCTGAACCGGAGAGACCAGTAAAAACAATGAGACTATCTCGTGGCAAATCAAGGTCGACTCCACGCAAGTTATGCTCTCTTGCGCCTTGCACGATTAATCGATCAGCCACGAACGGCCCCTTTCATCACTGGCAAACGGTTTACCAGTCAGCACTAAGTCCAGTATGAGCAAACTACCTATAATGACAACCTGAATAACAGCACAGCTGTACCACCTAACATCGTAGGCGCATACACCGACAAATCTGGAACAAGAATGCTCCCTGCACAACACATACTTAGCACTGCCCGGTAGCGTTTGTGTTATGGCACACACCGCGATGAGTATCAACGAGCGCTACACCGGAGAACTGACTATAGACAGTGCACCACAGCGACGAACTGTCACCGGAGCCACCATCACCAAAATTTCTCTTGGTCCCATGGATAACAATGCTTATCTCATTGTCTGCACCGCTACCGGCAGTGCACTTCTCATTGATGCAGCTAACGACTCAGCGCGACTGACCCAGTTGATCGATGAGCAGGTACCAGCGCTGGACATGATTGTGACGACCCATCAACACGCAGACCACTGGCAGGCATTGACTGATATTGCAAACGGCACCGGCTCCCCTACTGCTGCTCATATCCTTGATGCCAAAGTTTTACCAGTACATCCTGATCGCCTACTCAATGACGGAGATCTACTGGATATTGGCAAGCTCAGTTTTAGGATCATCCACCTTCCTGGCCATACCGTTGGTTCCATCGCCCTTGCGCTCACCGTTGGGACCGACACACATTTATTTAGTGGGGATTCCCTCTTCCCTGGCGGAGTAGGAAAGACCACCAGCCCAGAAGAATTTATCTCACTGTTGGATGCAGTAACCAATAAAATATTCAGCGTCTATCCCGACAACACTTTTGTTTACCCTGGACATGGCAAGGACACCACATTAGGCGCCGAACGGCCCAACCTTTCCCAATGGCGCGAACGTGGTTGGTGAATCTCGGTAAACAGCAGGTGACCATCGCTTCACTTCCTGCTATAGACTGGTTACTCCGTGGGTAACACTACCAACCTTGTGTGCCGCCTTGTTGTCCAAGAAAACTTCGTCAGGGAGTTGTTGTGTCGGTAGTCGATCCATCAGATACTCCTCTAGCAAAACAGCCTGGGCAGGTAGATCCTGAGATCGCAGCAGAACAACACAAACTTTCCATGCTCTATTCGCGCCTTGATGCGCTACGAGTCACCGCCGTAAACCGATTATCGGCGGTTCTCCTTGAAAAAGGCGGAACCCCACAAGCCCGCTCAGAGCGCGAGTCCTACACTCAACTCTATTCAGAAGATATCGCTAAATACGATGCCGCCGAAAATGGGTTATGCTTTGGTCGAATCGATTTGCAGGATGGCGAAATTCGACACGTTGGCCGTTTAGGAATACTGAATGACAGTGGAGAATACGAAGCACTACTACTGGACTGGCGAGCCCCTATGGCTCGGCCCTTTTATTTAGCAACACCAGTGGCACCAGAAAATGTGCTACGCAGGCGCCATATTCGCACTCGGAGCCGAACAGTCACCCGACTTAATGATGAATACCTCGATCTAGCCGCAGCCGCTGGTCGTGAGCTATCAAGCTCAGGTGATGTTGTCAGTGAAAGCGCCCTGCTAACTGCTCTTAACGCTGCTCGAACCGGGCAAATGAATGACATTGTCGAAACAATTCAAAGCGAACAAGACCGAATCATTCGCTCTGAACATAAAAGTATACTTGCGGTTCAGGGCGGACCCGGAACTGGAAAAACTGCCGTTGCCTTACATCGCGCAGCTTATCTACTGTATACCTACCGACAGCAGCTAGCCAAAAGTGGAGTGCTCATTGTTGGACCAAATGATACCTTTCTCAAGTACATTGAGCAGGTTCTCCCCTCTCTGGGCGAGACTGGTGTAATCCTATCGACAATCGGAGACCTATATCCGGGCATTAAAGCTCACGTAACCGACCTCCCGGACACCAACATGATTAAAGGATCATTGGTGATGACTGAGGTGCTCAAGAAGGCGGTTCGTAACTGCCAAGAAGTACCCCGGTCACCTATCGAATTAACTTTTGACTCGCACACTTTGTGGCTTGATCGCACAATCATTACTCGCGCACGCGGGCGTGCACGATCCTCACGCAAGCCACATAACCTGGCTAGACCAATATTTATCCACAGTGCCATTGATGCACTTACCGATCAGCTTGTTTCCACCCTAGGGAAAAATCTTGTTGACGGCACCAATCTACTGAGCCGGGAAGACGTATCAGACATCAGAGATGAACTACAAGAAGACCACAAAATACTGCAAGCATTGAATAAACTCTGGCCCGAGCTTTCTCCCACTCAGCTGCTTACTGATCTTTTTTCCTCGCCCAAAAAAATTGCTGATGCCGCACCCCAACTTTCGGAAGCAGAAAAGAACGCTCTCTATCGAAAAAACCACTCGGGCTTTAGCAGTGCCGACGCCCCCCTCCTTGATGAACTGGCTGAACTTTTAGGCGTAGATGACGAAGCCGAACAGCAACGAGTCCAACGGCAATGGAGACAACAAATTTTGGATGCCCAAGGGGCACTCGATATCCTCACCGGCTCTGCCCCCCAAGATCTTGAAGATGAACTTGACCCTGAATTGTTGATGGCCTATGACCTTATCGATGCTGAACAACTGGCAGCAAGACACCATCACACTGAACATCTGAGCACTGCCGAGCGGGCTGCCCGAGATAGAAAATGGACCTACGGTCATGTCATTGTTGATGAAGCGCAAGAACTCTCAGCAATGGCCTGGCGAATGCTCATGCGTCGCATCCCTAATAGGTGGATGACACTTGTCGGAGACACAGCCCAAACTGGAGACCCAGCAGGGACCAACTCATGGAAAGAAGTCTTGGAACCTTATGTTGCTCAACGCTGGAAACTTACTGAGCTTACCGTTAATTACCGTACGCCAGTGGAAATAATGACTATTGCACAGCAAGTACTAAACCAAATAAATTCGAATATAATTGCACCACGGTCTATTAGAGAATCAGGCGCTGCCCCCTGGGCTAAAAAAATAGATGCCAAAAATACTGAACTTGAAGTCCGCTCTGCATTAAACAATTTACCCACAGAAGGACTTCGCGCCGTTTTGGCTTGCCGCAATACCATAGCTGGAATCCAACATTTAGCATCTCAACAAGTACAGATTCTTAGTATCCATGATGCAAAGGGGTTGGAATTTGATTCCGTCCTCATTATTGAGCCGATAGATATCCTTGCTGAATCTCCACGCGGACTTAACGATCTTTATGTGGCATTAACCCGAGCAACGCAACGTCTAGGTATTCTTTACAGCAAAGCCTTACCAGAGTATCTAGCTTCAGTAATACCCGATCAGCTATAGAATGGTTTTACCTTACCCGGAGCGGAGACATACATGTCTAGCACTGTTTATCCCAGAAAACACCGTTGGCATTTCGCAATGAGTATGACCATAGGAGCACTTGCGCTCTTACTCATGACGGGCTGTTCCTCGGTGGCAACTGCCCCACCCGAAGCAGCCAGAGCAATCCCCCAAGGCACTGAAGCTTCAGCTCCAGCAATAACTCCGCAACAATTTGCATTTAAAGAGTCATTAATATTTGCGGGTCTACCTCTGACATCACCCGATTCAATGTTATTTGCTCTTGCCCAAGGAATATGCACCCAGCTGAGTGCAAAAACCCCCGAAGCTGACATCCTAGCCAACCTCAAGAGCGTTGCAGCCTACACAGCCACCCAAACCGATGGCCGCCTAAATGAGACCCAAGTAGCCCAAATCTACCTCGAAAACTCAAAATCCAAGTACTGCTAATCAACATGCTACAAAAGAAACGCCTGAGTTCATTACCAAACCCAGGCTTTCCTTCTACCGCGCTAGTTTTATTTGACTGTATGAACAATCAAAACATCACAACGTGACTTGCGTGCTACGTCTGAAGGCACCGAACCAAGCAATCGGCCAGTGATGGTGTTCAGGCCAACATTGCCTACAACAAGCAAATCTGCATCAACCTCGTGTACGAGAGCTAGTAACGCCTCAACTGGCGAACCCACGATTGGACGCTCAACAACATCTTTCGCTCCAACACTATTTGCCCGCTCGCGGGCAGTACGCAAAATTTCGTAGGTTGGCGCAGCGCCAGTGATCTTGTAGGCATCTTCTTTCAAGACGTCGCTGGCAACCCCCGAATCTCGTCCATCCGGTGGAAAATACGCACAAGCAATGACCAGCTTAGCTCCGGCATCCCCGGCAAGAGACCCGGCTTTTTCCACTGCCCGAAGTGATGAATCGGATCCATCTGTTCCGACAACAACGGTGCGGTAGGCACTCATTCATTCCTCCATAGCTGCAGTTACTCACGTAAGTATTCGGTATAGTCGCACAAACCTAGCTTCCATGCGACTATCGTTATTGACCCTATCTGTTATCGGGCCAAAATTGGTTGTTTTCCTGTGAAAGAAGTACCACATTCAGTTATCGAGTGGAACCGTATCGCAAACCAAAAAGTCCATTCGGGAAAGCCCCTGCTTTTTTGACAGTGTGCACCCAAGGCTTTCCCAACTCCTCAAGCCTGGCAACTCCAACGGCCCCTAATGCCAACCAGGGCGCAAAAGCCAACTCCTCGGTGCGATCCTCCACCTGCGCTCGCAAAGCACTTCCAGCTTCAGTTAATCCACCCATCGCATCAATCAACCCACGTTCCTGCAGACCCACAACAGCGGTATCCCAGTCAGCGGCTGACCAGCCTCTACGACTTTTTGCCGAGTCCTCGCTAAAGCCAATTCCTGTTGCCGTATGCGTGATCAATGCATCAAGCCCACTAAGACCACACACCTGCAGAACAGAAATATGACCATCTCCTCTGAACTCACGTAACAGTGTTAATGCGTGCCACAAAACGAGGTGCGGAGGTTCTGGCCATGACAATCCTGAATGAGATAGGTATAAGGGACGGCCGTCAGTTCCTGGGATAGCTCGAGCCGCTACTGAAGCAAGTTCAGCAGCTTCTGCCATTAACGATGAATTGATGACATGGTCACCAAATATTCTGCGATAGACATCATCAACTGCTGCATAACGCGCCTTCAAGACCTTCTCAGGAGAAGCTAGCTCCCAAGCTCGTGGAATAAAAACAGAAACTACCTGGGGATTGAAACTATAAAAAGTAGCGGTGACCACCGGTGCAGTCACCGCCCCTAATGCAGCTGCTCGGCTGGCAAAGTAACCCATTGGTCCTGGGTCCAGACCTGCTTCGCGATAACGTTCATGAGCCTCGGGAGCAAAATATATGAGCGAATGAAGCAGCTCAAGAGAACGGGCGGCGTTGCCAGCACTGTGGGCATCCATACCAAAACCTTAGTGGTATAGATCACTATTACTGCAACCCGGCCGCATCCATACCACGTAACTCTTTCTTCAGATCAGCAAGCTCGTCTCGGAAGCGCCCGGCCAGTTCAAACTGCAAATCACGGGCAGCATTCATCATCTGTTCGGTCATGTTTTTAATGAGTTCAGCCAATTCCGCCCGAGGCATATTCTCTCGATGTGTCTCAAATACTCCTGGGCTCAAGATACGGCCACCTTCGCCTTGAGCACGACGTCCTCGGCTGGAGTTTCTCCCTGATCCACCGATGTCAATTGATGATTCGGTATCGTCAGCTTCCTGATATACCTGATCCAAAATATCAGCGATCTTTTTACGCAGCGGCTGAGGATCAACCCCTTTTTCTTTGTTATAGGCAATTTGTTTCTCACGCCTTCGCTGCGTTTCTTCAATCGCTTGAGCCATAGAATCGGTAATTTTGTCTGCATACATATGAACTTCGCCAGAAACATTTCGTGCGGCACGTCCAATGGTCTGAATCAAGCTGCGAGTGCTACGTAAAAAGCCTTCCTTATCAGCATCCAGAATAGCGACA
Organism: Mycobacteriaceae bacterium; assembly: GCA_051646185.1. Taxonomy (GTDB): domain Bacteria; phylum Actinomycetota; class Actinomycetes; order Mycobacteriales; family Mycobacteriaceae; genus JBOFCS01. The sequence goes on from JBOFCS010000120.1 coordinate 12,241, forward strand.
AGGGAGACTTCAGGCAGATCCAAACCTTCCCGAAGCAAATTGATACCTACAAGCACATCATACTCGCCTTGTCGCAGTTGACGCAGCAATTCCACTCGACGCAAAGTATCCACTTCGGAGTGTAGATACCGAACCCGAATACCTAATTCCACAAGATAATCGGTCAGATCTTCTGACATTTTTTTGGTAAGCGTGGTGACCAACACGCGTTCATCTTTGTTTGTTCGTTCCCGAATCTGATGTACTAGATCATCAATTTGACCTTTGGTTGGTTTCACTACCACCTGTGGGTCTAGCAAACCGGTGGGCCTAATCACTTGTTCCACAAACTCTCCGCCGGACTGACTTAGCTCATACTTTCCCGGAGTTGCCGATAAGTACACTGTCTGACCAATGCGTTGCGAAAACTCTTCCCAGGTCAGCGGTCGATTATCTGTTGCTGACGGTAACCGAAAACCAAAATCGACAAGATTGCGTTTACGCGACATATCTCCTTCAAACATCGCCCCGATCTGTGGAACTGTGACATGTGACTCATCGATAACTAAGAGAAAATCCTCAGGGAAATAATCGATGAGAGTGGCCGGGGCCGAACCTGCCGGACGCCCATCAATATGTCGGGAATAGTTTTCAATTCCCGAACAAAACCCCACCTGCTGCATCATTTCAATATCGTACTGTGTTCGCATCCGAAGTCTTTGAGCTTCAAGGAGTTTACCTTGAGTTTCTAACTCTTTGAGCCGATCTTCCAATTCAACTTCAATAGCTTTGATGGCCCGCTCCATACGTTCCGGGCCTGCAACATAGTGGGTGGCTGGAAATATCCTGAGCGAATCCACTTTGCGAACTATATCCCCTGTCAGCGGGTGCAGATAATAAAGAGATTCGATTTCATCGCCAAAAAATTCAATGCGAATGGCCAATTCTTCATACGAGGGAATAATTTCCACCGTATCGCCGCGCACTCGAAATGATCCACGCGTAAAAGCCACATCGTTGCGGTTGTATTGAACATCAACAAGAAGTCGCAAAAAAGCATCCCTGGGCACCTCGAGCCCAACATCAAGGTGAATGGATCGATCGAGATAAGACTGCGGAGTTCCTAGCCCATAAATACATGAAACGGAAGCTACAACAACAACATCGCGCCTAGATAATAAACTCGATGTTGCCGAATGCCTAAGACGCTCAACGTCATCATTGATTGAAGAATCCTTTTCGATATACGTGTCAGTTTGCGCGATATATGCTTCCGGCTGGTAGTAGTCATAGTATGAAACAAAGTATTCAACAGCGTTGTTCGGCAACATCTCCCGCAGTTCATTGGCCAACTGCGCGGCTAAAGTCTTGTTAGGTGCCATGACCAAAGTTGGCCTCTGCAATTTTTCAATCAGCCAGGCAGTCGTTGCCGACTTACCTGTGCCTGTTGCCCCCAGCAAAACAATATCTTTCTCCCCTGCCCTGACCCGATGCTCCAATTCTGCAATAGCTGTCGGCTGATCTCCAGCAGGTTCATAGTCACTCACAACGATAAAATCCGTCGAACTACGCTCAATATCACCCACTGGTCGAAACTCAGAATGCGCGAGTACTGGTTGTTCTGCTGCAAAGGCCATATCCCTAGCCTAAGCCGACAATCCGACAACTTCTTCTCCAGGCAATACTTAACCACTACCGCGACTTAAGCTGCCTACCCTAAGCAGGTAGTTTCTTATCTCATGGTTAATGATGCTGGAGCAAAACCAGCGCCACATCCACCCAAAATCGAGCTCTTTGACCTTACTACTGCCACAAATACCGACCCCAAAGGGTTTATTCGCGCTGTAGACGAGTTCCGAGTGGAACCCTGGGGTTTATACATGGCTCGCCCAGCAGATCATCCTCAGTTTCATTACCTAGAATCCTGGCTGCTGCCATCATTAGGACTCCGGGCCTCCGTTTTCCACTACAACCAAGGTTGTGAGCGGGACCAAGATTTTTATATTGACATCGGTGAATACACCACATCCGATGATGGTCAGCTCTATCATGCTGAAGATCACTACTTAGATATCGTGTGCAAAACCGGCACATTCACCACCCTGCTCGATATTGATGAATTATTAGAAGCTCACGCATTGGGACTTCTTCCACCCACCGCTGCTGTTCTTGCTATTCAACGAGCAACCACAGCTTTAGTTGGACTTGCGGCACACAATCAAGACCTTGGGCTATGGCTGCATTCCTGCGGTATGACTGTGAGCTGGAAAACCCCTCCAGCTAGTTATCTGCTTTCCAACCCGATTCTTGAGCCCACTGCCAAGCCCGAAGATAAGCGGCACTGAACCACTGCTGCTGCACTTGTTGATAGACCGCCCAGGCCTTATCAATATTTTTATGATCAGATGCAGCGATGACTGCTTGCTCAGATATTTGGGCAAATTCACTGCATTCAGTTGAATTGGCGATCAGCCAGTCCCTAA
>JBOFCS010000057.1:0-5043 GCA_051646185.1 Mycobacteriaceae bacterium
GTAGTGACACTTGATTCTCTGACCAGTCCTGTCCACCACAGAAATTAAAATTCTCGCCGTCAGCCCAAGGAACATAATTGTGAGCGTCCCACTCATGCGAAACGGCAAGATGCCGCTCCAAGTTTTTAGCGACCACCAACTCATACTCAGCGATAAGATCCTGCCGAAGAAGCTCAGTAGCCACGGTGATATTCACTCATCCCTATGTATTGCTGACGTTGATACACGCTGCACCAACCAGCTATGCCTGAACTGTACAGTCAGGCTTTGGTGCTAAGCAGTCCCCAGCTCTCAAGGCCCTCGTAGAGAGGAAAATCGAGCGCTAAGCGTGATACTCGCTCTCGCAGAGCTGGCAGATCTGCAGCTTTACCAGCGGCCAAGGCTGCCGCAATAACATCTGCAACCTCAGTGAACTCGGCATCGCTAAAACCACGAGTCGCCAATGCCGCCGTACCGATTCGTAAGCCAGAAGTCACCATTGGTGGACGGGGGTCAAAGGGAACAGCATTCCGATTGACGGTAATACCGATCTCATGCAGTAAGTCTTCACCTTGCTGACCATCAAGCTCAGAGTCACGCAAATCGACTAAGGCAAGGTGCACATCGGTTCCACCGGTCAATACCGTAATACCAGTTTTGGCAACATCACTAGCCATCAATCGTTCAGCAAGAATTTGAGCGCCAGAAATAGTGCGTTGCTGGCGTTCTTTAAACTCGGCGCTACCCGCAATTTTCAGGGCCACAGCCTTCGCTGCCACCGCATGCATGAGTGGGCCACCCTGCTGCCCAGGGAAAACTGCCGAATTGAGTTTTTTAGCCCATTCCTTCTTCGCAAGAATCAGCCCAGAGCGTGGACCGCCCAGAGTCTTATGCACCGTGGATGACACTACATCGGCAAAAGGTACCGGAGATGGATGCAAACCAGCAGCCACAAGCCCGGCAAAATGCGCCATATCTACCCACAGATAGGCGCCCACTTCATCAGCTATCGAACGGAAGGCCGCAAAATCCTGCTGTCGTGGATAGGCAGACCAGCCAGCCACAATGACCTTAGGTCGGTTCGCCAAGGCAATGGAACGTACCTCGTCCATATCGATACGGAAATCTTCTTTGCTCACTCCGTAGGTGGAAATGTCGTACAACTTTCCGGAAAAGTTCAGTCGCATCCCATGGGTGAGGTGTCCACCATGTGCAAGATCTAGTCCGAGTAGTTTTTCCCCTGGCTCCATCAATGCCATCAGAACAGCGGCATTAGCCTGCGCACCGGAGTGTGGTTGCACATTGGCAAATTCAGCTCCAAAAAGCTCTTTGGCCCGTTCGCGGGCAATATCTTCAACAACATCCACATGCTCACAGCCGCCGTAGTAACGACGCCCGGGGTAACCCTCGGCATATTTGTTGGTGAGCACCGAGCCCTGAGCTTGAAGCACAGCTCGGGGAACAAAGTTCTCCGAAGCGATCATCTCCAGGGTATCGCGCTGACGGCCTAATTCACCGGCCATGGCAGCAGCGACCTCGGGGTCAACTTCAGCTAAAGAGGCGTTATTAACACTGGTACCAGGTGCAGCGGTCACGTGCGAGACTCCAAAAGTTTGGTGGCGGATGCATCGTAATTCTATGGCCTTAGTTCATCGCCTCGCCGCCTACCCCGCTAGATCTATATCTTTCCGCAATTGAGAGGGAGTTAATGGCTCATCAAGTAGCCGCAGAAAACGTTCGGTTATCGATACCTGTTGAGGGCGTTTTTCCAACCATTGACCAAGAAGTTGATAGCCCTCAACATAGGTGCTGGTATATGCGCGCCACAGCGGAGAGGACAAAAACCGCAGCATCTGCTGTACGCGCTCATCGGAAGCCAAAGTCCAACGCTGCAAAAAATTTGACACCTCTTCTACACTTGTGTGCCTGTCGTGCAACAGGATCGCAGCGTCTTGCCGAACAGTCAGTAACTCTGCTGAAGCTGCCGAAAGTTCTTGGGCACGAAGGCCATCAAAGCTTAACCCTAAATCGGCATAAATATCTTGAGCCCACAAACCCCAATCCTTACCCACAACTGCATGCAAGGCCAGATCAGCAAGCCCTTCAGCCATTAAACACTGCGGGGTATTAACCACAAACAACGTTTGCTCCCCCTGCCCCTGCCCACGCACAAGACCCGCTTCTTTGCGGCAATGTTCGGTATGATGCCCCGGATAAGACTCATGCGCAATAAGTTTCGGCAATACCGACATATATTGCTTAAGGTCCATATTGATAGCCACTGTGGAACGAAAATTACCAAGGTAGTAGTTAAAACCAGACCAAGGCTTATCGCCAACGACCTCATACTGCACCATCTCTGATGCAGGTAACTCGTACTTTGCCCGCACAATATCGCGTAAAGCACTAGAAAAAGCTTCAACACATTCAGCAAGTTTATCCGAAGGAATTTCTTCGCTGCACCGATGATGATCCAGCCGATCACGTAACGACCCAGAGCCAACCAATACCGCATCCATACGATCCTGGGCGTGTTGGTACACCGAGATTTCACCCAGTCGAATCCGCTCTGGGTTGAGATCAAAATAAGTGCTCACTTCCTCAATAAACCCCACGTCTTGACCAGAAAATTTTCGAGCCGAACACTCCAAGGCTTTGAGGTGTACATCCACAAAAGCACCTCGCTGGGCAGGTAAACCCGAGTCGGGAATCTGGTCCCGTAATTGTGCCGCCCGATGCGCTAAAACCACGGGATCAGGGATCGGCTCATCGTTTACCTGACCACGTAATGCTGGATCACCGGTGTACGCATCGACAAATCCTTCTTCTAATCGATCAAATCGCAGACCAAGGAGAAGGTATTCAGTGATAAGCGGGAATTCTGTTAGCGCTGTCGACATATCTACTGAGCCTAGCTGGATGCAGCCTTTTGCGCCCCCGGTGCATGCTTTTAACAACAGGCAGGGAACACTTGCGTAATGCACCGGCTCTTAATTGACGGGACGACGCACAGCACTAACTCTTTACCGCTAGGCCGCGTATGTCCAAACTAAGTGAATCAAGTCCTTATATTGAGTTTGATCGCAGCCGCTGGCGCGAGCTGCGCAAATCCACCCCGCTGGTCCTGACTGAAGTTGAGTTGCGCGGTCTACGCGGCTTGGGTGAACAAATTGATCTTGATGAAGTCGCTGAAGTCTATCTACCCCTTTCTCGACTCATCCATTTACAAGTGGCTGCTCGACAACAACTCTTTGCCGCGACCGCCACCTTCCTTGGCGAGCAACACCCTGAACGCCAAGTCCCGTTCATCATTGGGGTAGCCGGAAGCGTTGCCGTAGGGAAATCAACGACAGCTCGTGTTTTGCAGGCCTTGCTTGCTCGTTGGGAAAATCATCCTCGGGTTGATCTGGTCACCACTGACGGGTTCCTATATTCGACGGCCGAACTTACCCGGCGTGGGATTATGCACCGTAAAGGTTTCCCGGAAAGCTACGACCGCAGAGCACTTTTGCGTTTTGTCACTGAGGTGAAATCTGGTGCTACCCAGGCCTGCGCCCCGGTGTATTCGCATATTTCCTATGACATCATTAAGGGCGAAAAGCATATCGTCCGCCAGCCAGATATTCTCATCCTTGAGGGCCTTAATGTTTTGCAAACTGGTCCACGACTGATGGTTTCAGATCTTTTTGACTTTTCCATTTATGTGGATGCCCGGATTGAGGATATCGAAAATTGGTATATCCGAAGGTTTCTCGCCATGCGCAGCACGGCTTTCGCCAACCCTGCTTCACATTTTCACCACTACGCCAACCTCGCCGATGAACAGGCCATCGGGGCAGCCAAAGACTTGTGGCACACAATAAATCGACCAAATTTGGTAGATAACATTCTCCCCACCCGCCCCCGAGCTACCCTAGTGCTACGCAAAGATGCCGATCACTCCATTAACAGATTGCGACTACGGAAGCTCTAGATTCTACGCCCCAAAACGTCGATGACGAGCCGCAAAATCACGCAATGCTCGCAAAAAATCTACCCGCCGAAATTCTGGCCAGTAAGCCTCAGTAAACCAGATTTCCGAGTACGCGCTCTGCCAGAGCAAAAAACCCGATAGCCGCTGCTCCCCCGATGTTCGAATAACCAGATCGGGATCAGGCTGACCGGAGGTATACAAATGTCTACCGATCGAAGCAACATCGACAGCCTGGATCAGCTGCTCACCCGACAAGCCTTGAGCTAACTGTTCGGCCAACAACGACCGAACTGCATCGGAAATTTCTTGGCGGCCACCATAACCCACCGCAACATTGACGTGAGTTCCCGTTCTACCTTCAGTCTGCTGTGCCGCCTCGCTTAACCTCCGCGCAGATTCTGCGGGCAATAAGTCAAGGGCTCCAACAATTTTGACACTCCAGTTTTTACCCGGAGCGGAGATTTCTTCAACAACATCAGTAATGATCTCTAAAAGAGCATTAAGCTCTTCAGGATCTCGCTGCAAATTTTCGGTGGACAGCAAGTAAATAGTGGCCATCTCAATTCCAGCGGCATCACACCACTGCAACATCTCGGCAATCTTGCGAGCACCCATACGATAGCCATGACTGACATCAGTAAAACCCGCTGCCCGCGCCCAACGCCGATTCCCGTCACACAGAACAGCAACATGCCTCGGCTGTGGAGCATCACCGAGCCCACGAAGCAGCTGCCGCTCATACAACCGGTAAACCGGGTTAGATAACTTCACGAGGACCTCACCATGATGAGTCAGCCTACGCTTAACCACATAGCCTTGGCTGGGGTCTATCTATCGAACTTCTCTTCCGAAAGGTAACCTACGCTGGCGTAGGTTACCTTTCGGAAGAGAACAGAGGCAGAACCTTTATGACACCAGGTCAAACACCAGAGCCGGAGCATCAAGACATTCCCACTATGTCTTTCCCGATGGCTGCTCTGGCTTCAGGCATTGAAGGTTTACCGGTCAAGCCACGGATGCGTGGTTGGATCCATTTATGGGCCTGCGTCATCTCTATCATTTCCGGTGTTGTCCTGGTATGGGTCTCCTGG
>JBOFCS010000144.1:0-9810 GCA_051646185.1 Mycobacteriaceae bacterium
GCCACTTGCCGATGTCTCCGCTGAAGGGTTGGCAGCAGTGGCAGCTGCTCTGGCAGATGCTGCGGTAAACCGAAGTATTGCGCAGGTAAATCCTGGTATTTCCAGTGGTTGGCGCAATATCAGTTCCCAGCTTAATCATAAAATCTATCATATTGAAGATCGCATCTATGATATCGGATATCGACTCTCCAGGAAAGGATTGGAAGTTGATGGATATCAAGATATTTCGCTTATTTCAGCCAATACGAACCTGGTTGTTATTGAATATCAAGGCATACGGCATCAGTTTCGGGTCTCGCATTATGCCGATATTCGGCAGGTGGATTCGTCTCTAGGATCGGTGGCGTTAACTAGAGCACCTCGTTTTATTGATCCCGCTACTATGGTGGCGCAGGGATCGCTGGTTGCGCCTATGCCGGGTACGGTGATTCGTCTTGGCGCTAGCGAAGGTGACCGAGTGGAATTGGGGCAGACGGTACTGTGGCTTGAAGCAATGAAGATGGAGCATGCGATAGCTGCTCCGGCAGCTGGCATTATTACCCAACTTAACGTTGCTGTTGGGCAACAGGTTGAGGTGGGCAATGTGTTAGCTGTTGTTGAAGATCCAGACGAACATCCTACAACTGAGGAGAGCAAATGAGTTTTATTGAAACCGCTGAGCAGAAAGAACTACGTGCTTCGGTCGCAAGTCTTGGGCAGCGTTTTAATTATACTGACTACGTACTGCCTAAGTCCCGTGTTGGTGAACCGCTAACTGAATTATGGAGTGAAGCAGCTAAATTAGGTTTTCTAGGGGTCAACCTTCCTGAAGAATATGGTGGAGGTGGCGCGGGAATTTATGAACTTGCTCTTGTTCAAGAAGAGTTAGCTGCGCACGGTGCTGGTTTGCTTATGGTGGTGGTCTCTCCTGCCATTTGTGGAACAATCATTGCCAAGTACGGTACGGATGAGCAAAAAAATCTTTGGTTACCTGCCCTTGCTGATGGTTCGAAAATTATGGCCTTCGGCATTACTGAGCCCGATGCTGGTTCAAATTCACATCAGATCACCACAACTGCACGTAGGGATGGTTCGGACTGGTTACTTACTGGTCGAAAGATTTATATTTCCGGCGTTGATCAGGCGGATGCGGTTCTTATTGTTGCCCGAACTGAAGATCATAAAACCGGTAAATTAAAACCAGCTTTATTTATTGTTCCCACCGATACTCCCAATTTTGAGTACACGCCCATTGAGATGGATGTTATTGAGCCAGATCATCAGTTTATGTTGTTCCTCGACGATGTCCGGCTACCTTCGGAGGCGTTGGTGGGTTCTGAGGATGCAGCATTGATGCAGTTATTTGCCGGGCTAAACCCAGAGCGGATTTTGGGTGCAGCGATGGCAACTGGTATGGGACGTTTCGCTTTGGACCGAGCGGTAAAATATGCCAATGAACGCTCGGTGTGGAAGACTACTATCGGTGCACACCAAGGTATCTCGCATCCGTTGGCGCAGATTAAGATTGAATTAGAACTTGCTAAGCTAATGATGCAAAAAGCTGCTGTTTTATATGATAGCGGTGACGATTTTGGTGCCGCTGAGGCAGCAAATATGGCAAAATATGCTGCGGCAGAAGCAAGTATTAAAGCTTTGGATCAGGCCGTACAAACTCATGGTGGAAATGGTTTAACAAAAGAGTATGGATTGGCTGCGATGCTTGGTGCGGCCAGAATTGCCCGTATCGCCCCAGTAAGTAGGGAAATGATCCTCAATTTTGTTGCCCAGCATAGTCTTGGCTTGCCAAAGTCCTACTGAGGTTTCTGGATTGCCGCGCTAGTTGATAACTAAGGATAATAATGAGCTCACAAGGTCCTGATAATTCTCTTTTGCCTGAGGTCGTGAAGTACTCGGTTTCAGCTGGCGCGGCGACCCTCACTCTTGATTCTCCGCATAACCGTAATGCTATTTCAGCACTTTTAGTGGGGCAGTTGCTTGAGCGTTTGGATGAAGCTGAGCGGGACCCTAATGTTCGAGTGGTAGTTCTTAGTCATACCGGAAATACTTTTTGCGCTGGTGCTGATTTAAGCGAGGCGAGTTCGGCTGATATGCCGACCGATCCTGTAGCTGCGGCAACGCGGCGCACCGAACAAATGGCCGCATTGTTACGTCGCATAGTGGCATTGCCCAAACCTGTTGTGGCGTGTATTGATGGGCATGTCCGAGCTGGTGGATTGGGGCTGATTGCTGCTTGTGATGTGGTGGTCGCGGGTCCGCATTGCAGCTTTGCGGTGACGGAAGCACGTTTAGGTTTGGCGCCTTCGGTTATTTCGTTGACACTTTTGCCGAGGCTTAATGCCAGGGCCGCGAGTCGTTACTTTCTTAGTGGTGAAAAGTTCGATTCGTCTCAGGCTGAAAAAATTGGTTTAGTCACGCTAGCAGTTACCGATACCGAAGTTGCTGTGACTGAGATTCTAGCCAATATTTGTAAGGCGTCTCCGCAAGGACTTGCTGCAACTAAGGCCTTAACAACAGCTGAGATCATTGAGCAAATAGATCGTAAATCAGGACAATTGGCTGCGGATTCGGCAAGGTTGTTTAGTTCAGAGGAAGCACGTGAGGGCATGTTGGCTTTCCTGCAGAAGCGAGATCCACGCTGGGCGGTATAGCTCGGGTATACCCTAGGAGAAGTTAACTTGTTGTGATAGTAAGAAAGATACTATGAGGAGGTGTCACGGGTGACCAGCCGCGAACCGCAGCAGGATAGAAGTCGAGTGACACGCCTAAAGTTGTTAGAAGCGACCATTGATTGTCTTGCTTATGAGGGCTGGACTGCTACCACTGTGGGTGTTGTTGCCGGACGCGCAGGTGTTTCGCGTGGGGCTGCACAACATCATTTTCCAACCCGCGAAGATTTAATTACTGCTGCACTTGACTATATGTTTGAGAGTAGAACGAGGGAGGCTTTGGCGGAAGCTGAAGCGGTTTCGGCCGGAGCAGTCCGAAGTACTCAAGAAATTGTAGTGCTTTTGGTCGAGTACTACACCGGTACGTTATTTAAGGCTGCACTGCAAGTCTGGACCGCAGCAGCAGCCGATGAGGGGTTGAGGCGACGAGTATTGCCCTTGGAATTAAAATTCGCCCGTCAAGCGCATCAGATGGCAGTGCAGGCATTAGGGGTGGATGACACTGATCCTGTAGTGCACCGGTTAGTCCAGGCGACTTTGGATCTAGCTAGGGGGCTTGGGCTGGCTGATGTGCTCAGTGATGATTCAAAGCGTCGTGGACAGATTGTTCGTGCGTGGGCTACGCAGCTGGAGATGGTGCTTCACGAATCTGCTGTAGCACTTAGCTAATTTTGAATATTCTTTGCTATCAAGGTTTTATTTCTTTTTTGTCTTCTCGGTATCAGAAAATAAGTTGGGGTAGTGGTGTGGCTCTGTGCTTTTACTTGTTGGTGTGGCCTCTTGCGTGCTGCTTTCGGCGTTGCTGAATAGTTCTTCTTGGGTCATGCGACCCTTTCTTTTTATATGGAGTGGATGGACCACGTTAATGTGGTGATTATTTGATCCCGTGGCGTTTTGCTAGTTCGTTGAGAGCTGTGATTTCTTTTTCGGAGGGCTCGCGTGCGGGATTTTTGGAATGCTTTGTGGCTAGTTCCCAATCCCGTTCCAATTGAGCGTACTCGGTTTCTCGGTGACTGGTGCGTTCTAGGCGTCGCGAGCGAAGAGGGGACTCAGGTCCGTCATCGTGCATATTGAGACGTCGCTCTAAATAATCAACAACGGTATTGGCCAGTTTTTGGTGTGGGGTCATGGTGCAGTCAAGCTCGGATGGCCAATGATTGACTCAGAAATAGGTGCATCCATATGAACTGGCCCCCTGGTGGGTTGGTGGTCCGAAGGAAGAAATATCGGCAGTAAGTGGCCAACACACTTGACGGTACAGCACGTGTTCGAGATAAGTGAGTGCAAAGTGCAAAGTTGCGATTCCAGCAGCAGCTGTTAGCGCTCCGGCTGGGATCTCCAGTATTGGTCTATCCTCGGTATGTATGAGGATCACCACAGTGACATTGTTGTCGCTTGTTGCCTTTGGTTGTACTGTCGGTTGCACGGCATTGGAGACAAACGGATCAGCTTCTGAGCCTATCGTTCCGGCAGCTCCGGTAGCTGCTCAGATAGATAATGGCCCCGGTGATGGCTTTTCGCTTACCGAATGCGGTTCGGTGGGCAACGCTGAAGTGATCGACAAAGTTGGTCGGAGCAACATGATCCGGTCGGTCAAAAATATTCTTGGGTGCCGTTGGGAGACGGGTCTGGAGTTTGGTGATAGATCAACTCTTTCTTTTTTTTGGTACCGGGGCAGTTCTATGGAAAAAGAAGCAAATGTCGCTTTGCTTTTTGGGCATGATGTGAAAAGTATTTCGATTGCAGGCCATCCTGGGTATTTGGCTCGAGGATCAGTGGGGTTATGCGAGGTTAGTGTCGGTTCCGGCTCGGATTTTTTTCACTGGTCGCTGTATTACGGTGACGCAGTTGCACACCCTGATCCTTGTGAGGTAGCGCGTGGACTTGCTGAACTTTCAGTGAGTAGGTCGAAATGAAACTTTATGAAAAGAAACTTAGCCGCAAGTTGTGGCCTGTGGTCTCGCTGGCGCTGTTGTTACCGATGATTGTTAGCTGCTCGCAAATAATTGATGGTACGGCTATTGCTGTGGGAGTGGAAGCGGAATCATCGGTTTTAAATCCCTATGGGTATAAGGATGGGCAGTGTGGCCCCTTGGAAGATTCGGCGTTAAGTAAAGCGCTTGAGGTTGATGGCATCCAACAGCAGTTTTCTGGGGCGATCTGTTATTGGGTGTTGTCAGGTGTTTTTGGAGTCTTGGATTTGTCTTACAGTTTTTATGAAGCCGGTGATGCTGATCGGGAACACCAAGTTGCGGCTCAACTGGGTGAATCGATTACTGAGGGCAGTATTGGTGGTCGTCCGGGGTTTTTTACAACTTCAGCAGGTTTAGGGGCAGCTTGCGGTCTTACGGTTGAGGCTGGATCAGGGGTTCTCACCTGGTGGTTGCAGTATCGTGATGCCGGAACGCCAGATGCCTGCGTGAGTGTAAAAACTCTGGGTGAGCTTACTGTTGCAACGCTAAATTGAAGCAGAAAGCATGTTCGGAGTCGGCTGGATTGGCCGCCCTGGTGACCTCGCTTTGACCGCAGCCTAAGTCTCCAGGTATCGTGGGGCGCTGTGCCTGGGTAGGTTTGCCTTTTTGGGATCCGCCGGGGCAGCTCAGTGTGCCTGTGCGACGTTAATCTGAGGTGCTGGTGGTTATTTGCTGGCAGTGAGGGTTAGCTGAGGGGTATGCGACACGCCCGACCTCGTGGTCGAGGAACGGGTGAGGAGCAGCGTTTTCTTGCTCCAACTGCTAGATCCCTGTCAACACATAAGAAAGCCGGTTCATGCCAACCATTCAACAGCTGGTCCGAAAGGGCCGCACCGACAAGGTTGCAAAGCTTAAAACTGCAGCCTTGAAGGGTAGCCCCCAGCGTCGCGGAGTGTGCACGCGTGTGTACACCACCACCCCTAAGAAGCCGAACTCTGCGCTCCGTAAGGTTGCCCGTGTTCGTTTAACAAGCTCGGTCGAGGTCACCGCCTACATCCCCGGTGAGGGGCACAACCTGCAGGAGCACTCAATGGTGCTGGTGCGTGGTGGTCGTGTGAAAGACCTCCCAGGTGTTCGTTACAAGATCATTCGCGGTTCGCTAGACACCCAGGGCGTTAAGGGTCGCAAGCAGGCCCGCAGCCGTTATGGCGCCAAGAAGGAGAAGAGCTAATGCCACGCAAGGGCCCAGCACCCAAGCGTCCGCTGATCAACGATCCAGTGTATGGATCGCCGTTGGTTACGCAGCTGGTGAATAAGATCCTGCTTGACGGCAAGAAGTCGACAGCAGAACGCATTGTCTATCAAGCGCTTGAGCAGGCACGAGAGAAGACCGGGACTGATCCGGTAGTCACTCTTAAGCGTGCGCTCGATAACGTCCGTCCAGCCCTTGAGGTTCGCAGCCGTCGTGTTGGTGGCGCTACCTACCAGGTGCCAGTGGAGGTACGGCCGGGTCGGGCTACCACCTTGGCATTGCGTTGGTTGGTCACTTTCTCCCGCGCTCGCCGCGAAAAGACCATGGTTGAGCGTCTTGCCAATGAGCTACTTGATGCAAGCAATGGTCTTGGAGCAGCTGTGAAACGTCGCGAGGACACTCACAAAATGGCCGAGGCGAACAAGGCATTTGCGCACTACCGCTGGTGATTATTGGCCGGAACGCCCTGACTTGGGCGTTCCGGCATAGCGCTACGTCGATCCGGTGTACACCGGATCAAGTTGACCGAAGATAGATACTTACGACCCAGAGCGGGGAAGAATCCGTGGCACAGGACGTGCTGACCGACCTGAATAAGGTCCGCAACATCGGCATCATGGCACACATCGATGCCGGTAAGACCACAACCACCGAACGCATCCTTTTCTACACCGGTATCAGCTACAAGATCGGTGAAGTACACGATGGTGCGGCAACGATGGACTGGATGGAGCAGGAGCAGGAGCGGGGTATCACTATTACCTCAGCTGCCACCACCTGTTTCTGGAATGAAAACCAGATCAACATCATCGACACCCCAGGTCACGTTGACTTTACTGTTGAGGTTGAGCGCTCGCTGCGCGTCCTTGACGGTGCTGTTGCGGTGTTTGACGGTAAAGAAGGCGTTGAGCCACAGTCTGAGCAGGTCTGGCGTCAGGCAGACAAGTACGACGTTCCGCGTATCTGTTTTGTCAACAAGATGGATAAGCTGGGTGCTGATTTCTACTTTACTGTGCAGACCATCAAGGATCGCCTTGGTGCCAAGCCGCTTGTGATTCAGTTGCCTATCGGCGCCGAGAACGATTTTGAGGGTGTTGTTGACCTCGTTGAGATGCGTGCTTTGGTCTGGAGTGGTGAGACCAAGCTCGGTGAGAAGTACGAGATCAAAGAGATTCCCGAGGATCTCAAGGAGCGTGCTGAGCAGTACCGCACCGAGCTTCTGGAGACCATCGCCGAGTCGGATGAAGCTCTTCTGGAAAAGCACTTTGGTGGCGAAGAACTTACTGTTGACGAGATCAAGAGTGCTATTCGCAAGCTGACAGTGAGCAGTGAGCTATACCCCATTCTTTGTGGTTCCGCTTTCAAGAACAAGGGTGTCCAGCCAATGCTGGATGCGGTTATTGACTACTTACCTTCGCCTTTGGATGTTGCCGAGACCATCGGGCATGCCGTGGGTGATGAAGAGAAGCCGGTAACCCGTAAGCCGTCAGCAGATGAGCCTTTTGCCGCCTTGGCGTTCAAGATTGCTACGCATCCGTTCTTCGGGAAATTGACTTATGTTCGGGTGTACTCCGGCAAGGTTGATTCCGGTGCCCAGGTGATCAACTCCACCAAGGGTAAAAAAGAACGTCTGGGCAAGTTGTTCCAGATGCACTCAAACAAAGAGAACGCAATTGCTACAGCTTCCGCCGGGCATATCTACGCGGTGATTGGTCTTAAAGACACCACCACAGGTGATACTCTCTGCGATCCGCAGAATCCTGTCATCCTGGAGTCGATGACCTTCCCGGATCCGGTTATCCAGGTATCTATTGAGCCTAAGACCAAGAGCGACCAGGAGAAGCTGGGTACTGCTATTCAGAAGCTGGCCGAAGAGGATCCAACCTTCTCGGTCAAGCTGGACGAGGACACTGGTCAGACCGTTATTGGCGGTATGGGTGAGCTGCATCTTGATATTTTGGTTGACCGGATGCGCCGCGAGTTCAAGGTGGAAGCCAATGTGGGCAAGCCACAGGTTGCCTACCGCGAAACCATCCGTAAGACCGTAGAAAAGCACGAGTACACCCACAAGAAGCAGACAGGTGGATCTGGCCAGTTCGCTAAGGTCATCGTCAAGCTTGAGCCATTTGAGGGTGAAGACGGCGCGATCTACGCGTTTGAGAACAAAGTCACCGGTGGCCGTGTCCCGAGGGAGTACATTCCTTCTGTGGATGCCGGAGCTCAGGATGCCATGCAATATGGTGTTCTTGCTGGCTACCCTTTGGTCAACGTCAAGTTGACGCTCCTTGACGGCGCGTACCATGATGTTGACTCGTCGGAAATGGCCTTCAAGGTCGCCGGCTCACAAGCGTTCAAGGAAGCTGCTCGTATGGCGGGCCCTGTTATTCTCGAACCTGTGATGGCTGTAGAGGTCATCACACCCGAGGACTACATGGGCGACGTGATCGGCGACCTGAACTCCCGCCGTGGCCAGATTCAGGCCATGGAGGAACGCAGTGGTGCTCGTATCGTTAAGGCACTGGTTCCACTGTCGGAGATGTTCGGCTACATCGGAGACCTTCGGTCGAGGACCCAAGGCCGAGCAAACTACTCCATGGTGTTTGATTCCTATTCGGAAGTTCCTTCGAACGTTTCGAAAGAAATCATCGCAAAGGCGACGGGCGAGTAAACAGCCCGATCGGTTGTACCAAGCAAGACCCAATGTAATTACCCATCGAAATGCTGCATACCGCAAGCACTTATCAGTCCAGGAGGACACACAGTGGCGAAGGCGAAGTTCGAGCGGACGAAGCCGCACGTCAACATCGGGACCATCGGTCACGTTGACCACGGCAAGACCACACTCACCGCGGCTATCACCAAGGTTCTGCATGACAAGTACCCGGACCTCAATGAGGCCTCTGCCTTCGACGAGATCGACAAGGCTCCTGAGGAGAAGGCTCGCGGTATTACGATCAACATCTCCCATGTTGAGTACCAGACTGAGAAGCGTCACTACGCACACGTAGACGCTCCAGGTCACGCCGACTACATCAAGAACATGATCACCGGTGCTGCTCAGATGGACGGCGCGATCCTTGTTGTTGCAGCGACCGACGGTCCAATGCCGCAGACCCGTGAGCACGTGCTACTTGCTCGTCAGGTTGGCGTTCCGTACATCCTTGTTGCTCTTATCAAGGCTGACATGGTTGATGATGACGAAATCATTGAGCTCGTTGAGATGGAGGTCCGGGAGCTTCTGGCTGCACAGGACTTCGACGAGGATGCTCCAGTTATCAAGGTTTCGGCACTTAAGGCGCTTGAGGGCGACGAGAAGTGGGGAGCTTCGGTACTTGAGCTCATGCAGGCAGTTGACGACTCTGTTCCGGACCCAGTCCGCGAGACCGAGAAGCCATTCTTGATGCCTGTTGAGGATGTCTTCACCATCACCGGTCGTGGAACTGTTGTTACCGGTCGTGTTGAGCGTGGACAGATCAACGTGAACGAAGAAGTTGAGATCGTTGGTATCAAAGAGACCTCTATCAAGACAACTGTCACCGGTATTGAGATGTTCCGCAAGCTTCTTGACTCAGCTCAGGCTGGTGACAACGCAGGTCTTTTGATCCGCGGTATCAAGCGTGAAGAGGTTGAGCGTGGACAGGTTGTTGTTAAGCCTGGCACCACAACTCCTCACACCGAGTTTGAGGGCAATGTCTACATCTTGTCGAAGGACGAGGGTGGCCGCCACACACCATTCTTCAACAACTACCGCCCACAGTTCTACTTCCGTACCACGGACGTAACTGGTGTGGTTACCCTTCCTGAGGGTACAGAGATGGTTATGCCTGGCGACAACACGGAAATCAGCGTTGTGCTGATCCAGCCTGTTGCTATGGATGAAGGCCTACGCTTCGCGATTCGCGAGGGTGGCCGTACCGTTGGTGCTGGTCGCGTTACCAAGATCATCAAGTGATCTAGTTCTACTCTGCACAAAGCAGCC
>JBOFCS010000201.1:0-14694 GCA_051646185.1 Mycobacteriaceae bacterium
CTTGGTGTCCCTATCCACACGACCCCCAGGAATGGTCAAGTACGCGCCGAGGCGTGAGCAAGTCGCCAGCGTCAGCATCGCTGATTTTGACGGTGACGGACGCTACTTGCTGTACAACCCACACTACCGAGGACCGCACACCCTGCTGCACCCCGCCGGGTCAGTGGACGTTCACAACCTCCTCCACCACCTCCTCACCCACGCCACCACACAACACCACTAAACACCTTGGTTTACAACATCCTTGGCGCCACATAGCGCCACACACTGCCACGGAAAATCATAGGTAAGAAAATGCAGTGTCAGATACCAATCGTCTACGGAAAGACTTCAGCACATACTTAATACTTTAACTGCGCTTACTTTTCATTGTGCGCGATAATGAGGTTTTTAAGATCTAAACGTTCATCTCGAACGGTAAAAACCTGTGTACCAGGTTTATTCCCCGTTCTAATTTCAGAGATTGGAACATTAAGCTCGGTCAGCCGTTGATGACTACGTTTAATATCCGTTGAGCGCCAAGCAATTCCCCACAACTTTATTGTGTCATTAAGCCCAACTAGAACTTCGATAACAATTGCTCCGCGTCGAAAAAATAGTTGTGAGACCGTTTCGCTCACTTGCTGTTCCAGCCTAAAATCGCCATCTAACTCCCCACTGAATAAAGCCACTGCCTTATCTCTACTGGGAGCGGTAAAAACTACGTGGTCAATAGCCGAAATGTCATGAGGTACGGTTGCTTCTTTTTTGCGTGTCGATATTTCTGAAAGACTATTCACTATTCCTATCTCTGCAATTTCACTGGTAGCAAAGGGGCCTATTGGAAGTTGCGGGGAAAATTCATATTCAGCAGCGAGGACGGTCTTATGCCCCCGTCGTGACAGTAAAGTACGTGCGGCGGCAAAATCTGCAACTTCAAAAAGTGCAAAACTTTTTACCCAGTTCTCATGGGGTGCAACAGAATAAATTGATCCATTACTCACTGACAAAGACTGCGATTCAGTGCTACCTAAGAGTTCGGCATAGCCTCGGGTAGTGACTTCTGGTTCAGCAGTAACCACTAGCATGGCCACTCCAGTGTTTAGCAGTTCGATGCCCATCTACGTATTAAAGCAGATAATCGATGCTGATGAGAGCGGCCGGTAGCGAACGGCTTAGATCATCAGCGCTAACACTCAATCTCAAATTCCGGTAAGGTGAAGTTACAGCGAAAACCTACCTTGGAGAAATGGTTAAAAGTATGGATTATGCAGGAAAAACCGCCCTCATCACTGGAGCTTCTACCGGGATCGGCTTGGCTTTCGCTAAGGACTTAGCAGGCAAGGGTGCCAACCTTGTTATTGCCGCCCGTAGTCAAGATAAATTGGAGCAGATTGCTGCTGATTTACAGGCGCAACATGGGGTAAAAGTAACCGTGCTCCCTTGCGATCTTTCGCTTCCCGGAGCTTCTGAAAAACTTGCTAAAAGCGTTGAAGCACAAAATATTACCGTTGATATTTTGATTAATAATGCAGGGTTTGGAACTCATGGACGTTTTGCCGAGGGCGATCTTGCGCGAATGAGCGAAGAAGTTCAACTCAATTGTGTTGCCTTGACTGAACTTACCGGATTATTTTTACCGGGGATGCTCAACCGTAATGTGGGTGTCATCATCAATGTTGCTAGTACCGCCGGATTCCAGGCCATCCCGTACATGGCAGTGTACGGCGCAACAAAGGCCTATGTTCTATCATTCACCGAGGCTTTATGGGGTGAAACACAATCAACGGGAGTTAAGGTTCTTGCGTTGTGTCCTGGTGCTACTGAAACTCCATTTTTCGAAATCGCTGGTTCGGAGGACGCTGCCGTAGGCCCCCGGCGCACTGTTGATCAGGTAGTAAAGACTGCTTTCACAGCACTGGAGAGGGGGAAGCCCAGTGTGGTGGATGGATTACGCAACGCTATCACCGCACGTACCACGGGTTTTGCGCCCCGTCGAGTGGTGATAGGTATTGCTGGGAAAATGGTTCAACCGCGTAGTAAGTGATTAGTCGCCACAAAAATTTGTTTTTGATTCTTCCTGGTCTGAAGGCAACAGGCTGTCATACTTAGTTCAGTTGTAGTCTGTTGCCTTCACCAGGAGAATCGATGTCGAATAGCGAAAACACATGGGCTTATCCCACAACTCGTCGTAATGTATTACGCGGTGCAGCTCTGGTAGCCGGAACAACTGCGGCTTCAGGCTTATGGACTGGGTTTAACCAGAGTGCAGCTGGAGCAGAAGCACCGAGCGCTCGAGGGAAAACGGCCGTCGTTATTGGCAGTGGCTTCGGTGGTGCGGTTGCTGCACTTCGATTAGGCGCAGCAGGAATAAAAACTACTGTCATCGAGAGAGGCAAGCGGTGGCCAATTAATCCGGACGGTACAACTTTCTCCACCATCAATAATCCCGATGGTCGATCAGCGTGGTTCAGTGATCGCCCACATATCAACCAACTTACTCGGCTGATGCCGATTCAAAAATATCCAGGAATCATTGACCGAGTTTTCGGTAATGGTGTTGATGCGATCTTTGGGGTAGGTGTCGGTGGTGGTTCGTTAGCTTTTGGTGCTTTTACCCCACAACCTAGAAAACAAGATTTTCTTCGTGTTTTTGGCTCCGCAATGGACTACGAAGAGCTAGATCGGGTGTACTACCCACGTGCTAAGAAGATGCTTGGCACCTCGCCGTTACCAGAGGATTTACTAGCGACGTCCCAGTTTAAAGGCGCTCGCGCTTGGCTTGAGTACATTCAGGAATACGGGGCCGAAGCAGTTCGCCATGATTTTTGTGTGGATTGGGACATCGTCCGAGAAGAAATAGCTGGAACGAAACCTGCTTCCTATTCTATTGGTGAAGGGCCTTATGGAAGTAATTCTGGGGCTAAAAATAGTGTGGATCATAATTATTTACCTGCTGCTGAAGCCACTGGTAATGTGAATATTCTTGCGCTGCATGAGGTTTATGAGATAAAAGAGATAGCAGCAGCAGGGCAATCGGGGGAAAAATTTGAAGTCAGCATCAAACGCATTGATGAATCGGGTGAGGTTCAAGAAACCAAAAAACTCATCGCAGATTACCTTTTTATGGCTGCAGGTTCGTACTACACCAGTTCATTGCTTGCCACCGCGCAAGCCAAAGGAACATTAACTCGTCTACCAGAGTCGGTCGGAAAAGGCTTTGGCACCAATGGGGATTTTTTGATTGCTAGAGCCTTACTGCGAAAGGATTGTGGTGCAGCGCAAGGCGGTCCGGGTGTAGCGGTGATGTATGACGACGATAATGCTGACGGCCCTGTCTCGATTTCTTGGGAGGCTTCGCCCTTTCCCGAGTTACTTGGCGGCGGCAATATGGCAAATCTTATCCAAGTTTTCACCGATGAGCGGGGAACTATTGATTACAACCCGGCAAAGGGGACAACTGAGCTGAACTACCCACATGCCGAGTTTATGAATCAGGTTGACCAAGTTGGCTCACGTTTTGCTGGACAATTTCAGTACCGAACTGAAACTCGTTACGGCTACCCAGCTGCCGGCGTTCCAGTGTATACCCGACTGTCGGATTTTGGGACTGCCTGTACTTGGCACGGTTTAGGAGGCATGGTGATGGGCCAAGCATGTAACGCTGAAGGACAGGTGCATGGGTATTCCAACTTGTTTGTGGTGGACGGGGCGTTATTGCCAGGAGCGGTCGGCTTAGTAAATCCGGCACTTACCATTACGGCGATTGCAGAAAGGTGCATGGACCACTTTGTTGGTTCCAGAGGTGTGAGTTAAGAGAGCTGTGTATATCGCCTAGGGTTTTTGGTTGACTGTTGGTGGTAGCGGGGAAGGTTCTGGGACTGAGGGTTTGCGAACCACAGCGTAGGTTGCGCCACTAAGTACAGCGAGAATGATAGATCCACAAAGAACTCGGCGGACCAGTTTCTTTTTTGAAGGGACGGCAAGCGGAGATTCTTCGGTGAGTTCTCCGGCAAGGTTTGTGGTCAGCGACTTCGCCAGTTCGGTTGCTTCGGAGGCTAACCTTTTGCTGTGCCCAGTAGCTTTTTGGATCGTTGATTGAGCGCCAAGAAGCCCAAGACCGATGGCACCACGAGAAATATCTAGGCCGGCGCTTGAGGCATTTTTTAGTCCACGAAGTAATCGTGCACCCGAACTCAATTCCATAATTTGGTTCTCTAACACTGCGGACTTAATACGTAGGCTCATGGTATTACCTTCCTCATTCCTTTGGTCCCTTAACCTTGCCATTAGCTGCTCCGTAGTGCCAGCGTGGGCCGGATTCTAGTATGGTGCCAAAACCTTTCTGCGTACGAGATGGCAGACTGGTAGGCGTGACTTCACCTATTCAGACTTCGTCTGCAACTTTGCACACCAACCGCGGCGATATTGTCATCGCATTGTTTGGTAACCACGCCCCTAAGACAGTAGAGAACTTTGTTGGTCTAGCTGACGGTTCCAAAGAGTATTCAACCGGAAATGCCTCTGGAACCACAAGCGGACCCTTCTACGATGGCGCAGTATTTCACCGGGTTATTGATGGTTTTATGATCCAAGGTGGTGATCCCACCGGTACCGGTCGTGGTGGACCTGGTTACCAGTTTGGTGATGAGTTCCATCCAGAACTTCAGTTCGACAAGCCATACCTCTTGGCTATGGCCAATGCTGGCCCAGGCACCAATGGGTCGCAGTTTTTTATCACCACCGGAAAGACCCCGCACCTGAACCGTAAGCACACCATTTTTGGTGAGGTGGTTGATGCGCAATCACAGAAGGTTGTTGATGCTATTTCGGCAACTCCAGTAGATCGCAGTGATCGACCACTGGAAGAGGTTGTTATCAATAGCATCACCATCTCCGCCTAATCATGGGTGCACCCGGCGGGGTTCCGCAACAACCAGCCCTGCCGGGATGCGTCCGGCATGCCAATCGCCCCACGGGGCTTTCCTGTGTGCGCTGTATGCGCCCAGCCTGCCCAGACTGTTTACGCCCGGCCTCAGTGGGATTCCATTGTGTGGAGTGCATTAAACAAGCGCAGTCTCAGGTTCGGCCTGTCCGTAATACGTTTGGTACTCCAATGACGCAAGCCCAATCCCGACCTTATGTGACCTATTCCTTAATGACGGTCAATATCACGATCTTTGTGCTTGCCTTGTTTTTAGGGATGAACACCTCAAGTGGAGTTGCCGATAAGCTCACTAAAACTATGTGGCTGTGGATGCCTGCAGTTGCCGATGGTGAATTCTGGCGCATAGCGACAAGTGGATTTATTCATTTAGGCATCATTCATATTGTGTTGAACATGTATTCGCTCTATGTTTTAGGTGGCGATGTTGAAAGAGCCCTTGGACGTACGAGATACATTGCTGTGTACATGATTTCGTTGCTAGGTGGATCAGCCTTAGTAATGTGGTTGGCGCCATTGGATGCAACGGCAGGGGCTTCTGGGGCAATATTTGGACTGATGGGTGCAGAATTATTTTTACTACTGAAACTGAAAATCAGTCCGCAAACGTTATTGACGCTGATTGCTATTAATATCTTTATTAGCGTCACCGTGCCGAATATTTCCTTATGGGGCCATCTTGGGGGTCTAGCCGCCGGTGCAGTTGCTACAGGTGCGCTGCTGTACCTGCCGGATCTAGTGCTAAAAACCGGCCGGAGTCTTACTCAGCAACAAGCGCTTCGGGTAGGTTGGCAGGGCATGTCAGCGGTGGCTGCTGTGATCTGCGTGGTAATTGTTGTGCGTATTTTTAGTTACTGAAGATTTTTTTAGGAATCGAACCTAGAGCCCTAAGTTGAGTGTAAACCTCTTCAGGAGCAACACCAAGATTCCACCAATTTAAAATAATAAATTGGGAATCGCCAGATGAATCAGTGCCAGTTATTTCCATAAACGACACTGTGCGGCCTAGTCGCTGATAACGGATCAGCGAGATTGTTTCGAGCTGTTCGCAGGTAAAGAAATAGCTATGGAATACTCTTTGCCCGGTAAGAGCGCACGATTTGCCGTGCCCGATAACGGCAAGTTGAGGACGATTTCGGAGACCAACTGCGGCCATACCAAGAGCTACTAGGGCGGCTAGCGAAACCAACAAACGCCCTGGGGTATCGGGAATAAGCACAATAGCAGCCGTCCCGAGGGCGCCACCGGCACCTGCCAAAGCCATAATGACCTCAATTTTTGTGGACCAAAACAGCTGTTTGCTTATAGCCATAGTCCCAACTTCAAAGTTATCCACAGGAGTTATCCACATTGGGGATGAATTACATTCATGTCATTGCATTGAGCTGCGGGGAATGTATCGAATTTTATCCACAGCTGTGGATAAAACTCAGTTCACTTCCAGTTCATGGTCATCAGCAACCCGGCCACCATAAATCCAAAACCAATAGCAAAATTCCATGAACCAAGATCAGCCATCCAGCTGATCGAATCCGAAGCTAAGTAGTAAACAATGAGCCAGGCAAGCCCGATCAGCATCAGCCCAAACATCACCGAGAGATACCAAATACTTGATGGACCAGCTTTAACCTTCACCGGAATACGGTTAGCTGGATTGATGGTGTAGTCGTTCTTTTTGCGAACCTTCGACTTTGGCATAACTTCCTCTTGTATAAGTAGTAGCGTACTGCGGCGGTGTGAGTACCACCATGGACCAGTACTACAGGCTAATCTAGCTGTTGTACTTCCTTCTTGGCCACTTGCCAGTCAAGAGCCAAGGGTTATGAGTTGCCACTGCCCAGGTAAGTATCCCTGAAGCTTCGCCGAATTGCCGTAAAGGAGGTAACTGAGGATGCGAATACCTATCCAAGCCTTGTGGCGATTTTCGGTGCCTTTAGTGTGTTTGTTGGCAGGTATTTTACTTGCTACAACACGAGAAGTTTCTCATGGTAATGAGTTACGTCGTGGAGATTCAGCTCGACTTCCTGATTTGGTACGTGAGGCAGAGTTTGGCTCAGCGCAGGCGGAAGGTCGGCGTAATGATCTCATTAACCAGGTAGATCGCGCACAAACGCTTGCCGCGGGAACCGATAGTAGAGTTGCTCAAGCAATGATTGAATCAAAAACTCTTTTTATCGAAGCAGGATTAACGGAAGTTCGTGGGGCAGGGGTAACTATTACTCTTACCGATGCTCCACGCGACGTTGATGGCAAATTTCCGGCGGATGCTTCGCCAGATGATCTAGTAGTGCACCAACAAGATGTCCAAAGTGTGTTAAATGCCTTATGGGCTGGAGGTGCCGAAGCGATACAGCTTCAAGACCAACGTATTACTACGGGTTCAGCCCCACGTTGTGTAGGTAACACATTGTTACTTAATGGTCGGACTTATAGCCCGCCGTATGTGCTTAAGGCGATAGGTGATTCAGCAAAACTAGAGGCGGCTCTCGAGCGAGAACCCGGAGTCAAAGTTTATCGCCAGTACGTAACAAGATTTGGTCTTGGTTACAGTCAAACCAGGAGTAATTATCTAACGGTTTTGGCTAATTCGCAAACACCTAAAACCCGCTATGCCTCGGTATTGGTACAGGACTCACCTTAAGTCAGGAACACAGGTGATTTCAGCTTTTCTTCACAGTTATCGCTGTCCAGTTTAGCTGGCAGGTATTCTTCTTGCATGCGCATCCTTGTTGTGGACAACTACGACAGTTTTGTTTTTAATCTGGTCCAGTACTTGGGTCAACTGGGGGTTACTGCTGACGTATGGCGAAACGATGACGCACGGTTAAGTGAACTTTCGGAGGTCGTTAATGACTATCAGGGTGTGCTATTGAGCCCGGGGCCAGGTACTCCTCAGCGGGCTGGGGCTACGATGGGCCTGGTTACCGCTTGCGCTGCGGCGGTGACCCCGGTTTTAGGTGTTTGTCTTGGGCATCAAGCAATCGGTGCGGCGTTTGGGGCTACAGTTGAGCGAGCTCCAGAGCTTTTACATGGGAAAACAAGTATTGTTCATCATAGTAATGTTGGTGTATTACAAGGACTTCCAGATCCTTTTACGGCAACGCGATATCACTCATTGACGGTACGTGAAGATACAATTCCAACTGAGCTGGAGGTAACTGCACGTACTGAAAGTGGAGTTGTTATGGCTATGCGGCACAAATTGTTACCTATACACGGAGTGCAGTTTCACCCAGAATCGGTATTGACTGAGGGTGGACATCGGATGCTGGCTAATTGGTTGAAAATTTGTGGCGGGAATTCCGATGAAGCTCTAGTGTCACGACTTGAGGCTGAAGTTGCTGAAGCTTTAGGCGAAGCATTAGCAAACTAGCAGTATTAGGTCCTCAATTTGTGGTTAACTCCAACCCTTCCTGTATCCGATACCGATCGAGTTCGAGGATAATTTTTTGTTGAGCCGCTGAGGAGAGTCCTATGGTGCGTTTGACAATTCTTTGAATTGTTTTATTTCGCATTTGGTCTAGCCAATATAGTTCGGTATCAAGTTCATGTGCATAGTCGTCATTGGTAAAGTATGCGATTTCGATACGGAAAAAACCGGCCAACGCCCGCATGGTTTCATAAGAGGGATTATCCCTACTGCCAGAACGTAATTGCGAAAGGTAGGGAGGGGATATTTTAATCCCTTCAGCGCGTAAAGCCGTGATGACCTCAGCGGAAGAATGTGGGCCACGATCAGGTGGATAGACAGTTGCAAATAATTTATTGAGTCGCTCGGCAAAGGTAGCTGACATGGTGGTTATCTCCGGTGTTCGTATCAAGATAAACTTTATGTGTTTGCTAGCAGTATAGCGAGACAACCATAAAGTACCAAGAGATAGGGTTCTAATATGCCTATTTCACAGTAATTTTTGGTCGAGACTCAGTTTATTCGAACAATATTTAAAAGTTTTGATTAGAAGGGACACCATCTTCCATTAGCTGATCTAGCTGCCAGAAACTTTGGTACCGTTAAAAGTAATGGATTTTTCAACTATCCAAAATGGAACCCGCCATCAAAATTTTGTTTTTTCTCGGTACGGAAATAGGTTATGAGTAACTGGGAGATAAGCAGATAAATAAATCTTGCGTAAGATTTGCTGATGTGGTTCTATAGTTTGACGTAATGTTACGGTCAATTATTTAACTATTGTTGAACGTGGTGTCAACTTTGGTGCTCGACTTTCCAGATAAGTGCCCCATGGCAGATCTGCAGTTGAGGGGTTTCGCCCCGGTGATACCACCGGGGCGAAACGCAGCTGTTCTAGATTAAATACCAAGCCTGCCAATGCCTAAAGTAACTTGAGCATTCTTATCTACGGCTGATCCAACAGGTTGCCCTTGGGACACAACAACACCTACCCGAGTTGTATCAACACCCACCGGGACGTTCGTTGTCTGGGGTATGGTTCCCGTCCAACCGGCCGACTTAAGCGCTGCTATGGCAGTTTGCAAATTCATATTCGTCAGATCAGGCATAGTGAATTGATTGCCCTTTGATACTAAAATAGTTACTTGAGTGTCAACGGTAACAGTGGTACCTCCGACCGGATCGGTGGATATGACCTGCCCGATGGGTTGTACTGCATCAACTTCACGGATGTCTACCGACTTAAATCCAGCGCCAAGAATATTTCCTCGGGCAACTTCAACGTTTTGTCCTGCAACGTCCGGCATCCGAACCTCCGCTGGACCGGTGCCAACGGTAAGAGTGATGGGTGCAGTAATTGCAGCAAGGGTATTCGCTGCTGGGAATTGGGTGGAAATTTTATCCTTAAGATTGGCTTCTGAGGATGCTTTACTTGCAGGGAGTATGTTGGTGAACCCGAGTGCTTTTAGTTTGGACTTTGCCGCCTCATAACTCAATCCAGTGAGATCTGGGATGGTTATGGCTTGGGGTCCGGTAGAAACTTCGACAGTCACATCGCTGCCTTCTGGTGTAGAGACCCCAGCTCCAGGGATAGTTCTTACTACTGAACCGCTGGCCACAATGTTATCGGAAACCTGTTTCTGCTTGGGTTCAAATCCTAGTTTTTGAAGCTCAATTATTGCTTCATTTGCAGTTTTGCCGGCAACGTCTGGGATCGATACATCCTTGGTCCGTGATCCGCCAAAATAGTTGATAGCAAAAGTGACAACGAGGGCTAAGAGCGCAATGCCAATAATTGATCCCAGCACCATAGCTATTTTATTTCGCTGGGGTTCATCCTCAGTGTCTGATTCCACCAGCGATCGGGGGCGTTCAGTAGTTCCGCGGTGCCGACCATTGCGGGAAGACGTGGCTGCTGATCCGAGTAGTGTGGTCCGGTCTTCTTCGGTCATCACAGTTGGTGCGCTAGGACGTTGACCGCTCAGTACGCGAACGATATCAGCCCGCATTTCGGCCGCGCTTTGATAACGATTTGCCGGATTTTTACTCATAGCTTTAAGGACAACAGAATCCAGTTCACGAGGAATCCCACTGTGTACTAATGAGGGAGGTCGAGGATCTTCTCGCACATGCTGATATGCGACAGCCACCGGTGAATCTCCAGTAAACGGGGGTTCGCCGGTAAGTATTTCAAAGAGCACACATCCGAGCGAGTACACATCAGAACGAGCATCCACCTGTTCACCACGAGCTTGTTCCGGCGAAAGGTATTGTGCAGTACCGATTACAGCAGCGGTCTGAGTCATGGTACTTGAAGTGTCAGAAAGTGCGCGCGCGATACCAAAGTCCATGACCTTAACGGCCCCGGTTTTGTTGAGCATGATGTTCGCTGGCTTTACGTCGCGGTGCACTATTCCATTGCGATGACTGAAATCAAGTGCAGCACAGACGTCAGCAATTATTTCCATGGCACGCCGCGGAGTGAGCGGACCATCGGAGCGGACTAAGTCACGCAGAGTCACCCCTTCGACGTACTCCATCACGATATACGGCAGTGGTCCAGCGTCAGTTGTGGCTTCCCCAGTATCGTAAATAGCAACAATGGCAGGATGATTGAGTGCAGCGGCATTCTGCGCTTCCCGTCTAAAGCGCAGATAAAAGCTTGGATCGCGGGCCAGATCAGCACGAAGCACTTTAATTGCAACTTCGCGGCTCAGTCTTTCATCTCGAGCTAGATGTACCTCGGACATGCCACCAAATCCCAGTGTTTCACCGAGCAGGTAACGGTCTGAAAGGTGCCGTGGAGTAGTCATCGTCCTGCTGTCCCATTCTTGGAATTGCTCAGTAGTAAGCCCAGTTGACCAGTTATTACTCGATCTTGAGCACCAAAACTCAGTCCTGTGAGACTAGTGCTAGAACTACTCACTGTTGGGGACAGAGAAGTGCTAGACGTGCTGGTTGTGGTGCTGCTAGTCGTAGCGCTGGTTGTGGTGCTGCTAGTGGTAGTGCTGCTGGTGGTAGTGCTGCTCGGCGAGGTTGTCGTGGTCGACGGGGTGGTCGTCATTGTGGTGCTGCTAGTCGTAGCGCTGGTTGTGGTGCTGCTAGTGGTTGTGCTGCGGCTTGTGGTTGGCATTGTGGTTTGTTTGGGGGTGGTTGGGGCAAACGGAGTTTTACTACCAGAATCCTTATTTCCAGAGCTAAACAACAATACCGTAATGAGTACAAGAAGCACTAGCAAAGCCCCACCAGCCCATGCCATGGCGTGGTGTTTGCCCACCTTCTTCTCAGCTTCGGTGGGCAAGTATGGGGCGGAGTTGCGTGCCGGTGGCAGGATTTGGGTAGCAGTAGGAACCACAGTAGGAGATTTAACCTGCCCAAATGTGCGTGGCTGCGGTGGTCGTTGACCTGCCTTTACTGCCGCCACTGCATCAGCAAATTCTCCCCCATTTGCGTATCGGTGGCTTGGGTCCTTAGTCAAAGCCAGTTCAATGAGTTCACGTACTTGCTCAGGTAGTTCGGCAGATAACGGAGCTGGTTGCTCTTGAATGTGTTTCATTGCAACGGTAAGTGCGCCATCTCCAATAAAAGGCCGCTGACCTGAAATTGCTTCGTAACCAACAACTCCCAGTGAATATACATCACTTGCAGCAGTTGCATCATGGCCGAGTGCTTGTTCCGGCGCGATGTACTGTGCTGTTCCCATCACCATGCCAGTTCTTGTTACTGGAACGGAGTCAATAACCTTCGCTATCCCAAAATCGGTAATTTTTACTTGTCCACGAGGGGTGATCAGGATATTTCCGGGTTTAACATCGCGGTGTACCAGCCCGGCGGAATGGGCAACTTGCAGTGCTCGTCCGGTTTGCTCAAGCATATCTAGTGCATTCTTTAGTGAAAGTCGACCAACTCGAGCGAGTACAGCGTTAAGAGGCTCCCCGTTTACTAGCTCCATCACAAGGTAGGCGGTGGTTCCGGCGGTATCGGCGCCAGTTTCGCCATAGTCATAAACACTTGCAATACCCGGATGGTTTAACTGGGCGGTGGTACGAGCCTCAATTCGAAAGCGTTCCAAAAACTCAGAATCCGAAGAAAACTCAGGCTTAAGTACTTTTATCGCAACATGACGGCCAAGTCGGTTATCTGTAGCTTCCCAGACTTGTCCCATCCCGCCAGTGGCAATGAGATGTTGTAATCGATAACGGTCAGCCAGGATGGCACCACTAGTGAGGCTCATGGGTTGCCTCGCAGTGAAGCGGCAATAACTGCTCTACCAATTGGTGCAGCAACCGAACCTCCAGTAGCGGCCAATGCTCTATCGCCACCGTTTTCCACGATAACGGCAACTGCGATTTTGGCGTTGGAGGCCGGGGCAAACCCGATGTACCAGGCATGCGGTGGGGTATTGCGCGGATCTAATCCATGCTCTGCGGTACCGGTTTTTGAGGCAATTTGTAGACCGGCGATGGACCCACTATTAACCGTGTTATTTTCCGAAGCAGTCATCAAAGCTGTTAATTTTGAGGCAACTTCAGCAGTGACCGCTTGTCCTAAAGGGGTTGGTTGAGTAGTCGATAAGTTAGTGAGGTCGGGTCCTTGCAGGTTATTGATCAAATAAGGCTTCATCCGCATCCCACCATTGGCAATAGTTGCGGCAATTACGGCATTCTGCAGGGGAGTCAGAGCAACATTAAGTTGCCCGATGCTACTTTGGCCTATGGCTGCATCATCAGTAAGCGCGCCAACAGTGGAACCCACTAGCGGTAGTGGGATCTTTGAGGGTTCTGAGTCAATACCAAAGGCGGCAGCAGTGTCTTTGATGGACTGTGCTCCAGCTTTTATACCTAACTCAACAAATGCAGTATTGCAGGACCGGGCAAATGCTTCCGTGAGTGAGACAGTTGGTTCGTTACCGCAGTTTGTCCCATTGTAATTTTCAAGTGTTGTGGTGGTTCCTGGCAGCTGTATGCGTGGCGCAGCTGTCAACTGGTCTGTTACTCGGGAACCGCTGGAAAGTGCAGCTGCTGCAGTAATGACTTTGAATGTTGAACCAGGCGGATAAGTTTGGGCAATAGCACGATTGAGCATCGGTTCGCCCGGATCATTTTGCAAGGCTTCCCAAGCATTGGTGCGAACTTCTGCATTATGGCTAGCCAAAGGGTTTGGGTCATAGGAAGGAGTGCTCACCATGGCAAGAATTTTTCCGGTGGCAGGTTCTATGGCCACAACTGAGCCGGTATAGCCACGATCGAGTAGTTGATCGTAAGCAACCTGTTGAAGAATAGGATCAATAGTTGTCTGAACGCTGCCACCACGGGGGTCTCGACCAGAAACCAGATCAATCAGGCGACGTCCAAAAAGAGTGTTATCGCTACCATTAAGAATAGAGTCTTCGGCACGTTCGATACCTGCACTGGAGTACTGGATTGAGTAGTAGCCAGTAATCGGGGCGTCGACAAATGGATTGGGATATTGACGAAGAAACTTATACCGGTTATCAGTAGTTACCGACGACGCCATTACCTGACCACCGGCAGTTATTTGCCCGCGTTGACGCGAATATTCATCAAAGAGAACACGTTGATTACGGGGGTCAGCGCGGAGTGTGTCAGCTTTAAATATCTGGACGTAAGTGGCATTACCGAGTAATGCGATAACCATTAAAATGACAGCGAGGGCGACACGGCGCAAAGGTGTATTCATATCCGACCAATCGCCTGGGTATGAGCTTCGGCAATGGGGGTGGTAATGCGCTTCTTTGGTGCTCCAGAATCTGGTTCACGTGCTGCATGAGAAATCCGAATCAAAATTGCCAGCAATACGTAGTTTGCCAAGAGTGAGGATCCGCCATAAGAAACAAAGGGGGTTGTTAAGCCGGTGAGTGGAATAAGCTTGGTGACTCCACCTACAACAACAAAGAGCTGGATCATTATGGTGAAGGCAAGTCCGGCGGCTAGCAGTTTACCAAAACTATCTCTAACTGCTAATGCAGTTCGAATACCGCGGATCCCCAAAATTGTAAATAGCAACAAGATAGAAGCTAAACCAACGAGGCCTAACTCCTCGCCAATAGCCGCAATAATGAAGTCTGTTTTGGCAAAGGGAACGGTATTTGGACGGCCATTACCTAGTCCGGTCCCACCGATGCCTCCGGTGGCGAAGCTAAAAAGCGACTGGGAAATTTGGTATCCGGTGGTGTCATAGGTTCCAAAAGGATTTAACCAAGTATTAACTCGTACTCGAACGTGACTAAATATCTGATAGGCAAGAAGGGCTCCCAACGAAAAGAGCCCAATACCGATGATCAGCCAACTGGTGCGTTCAGTAGCGATATACAGCATCGCCAAGACTGTGCCGAACAGTA
>JBOFCS010000214.1:0-7870 GCA_051646185.1 Mycobacteriaceae bacterium
TTAGGCATCACCCGTGCCAGGTTGTTGGTTAGCCCACCGCCGGTGACATGACAGAAGGTCCTAACTTCGGTCTCAGCGATAAGCGCAAGACAATCTTTGGCATAAATTTTGGTGGGTTCGAGGAGTTCCTCACCCAGCGAACGACCAAACTCCTCCACATGCCCACTCAAATCCATCCGATTAATCTCCAGAAGCACGTTACGAGCCAGGGAATAGCCATTGGAATGCAAGCCGGAGGAACCCATCGCTATTACTGCGTCGCCTGGTCGAACTCGTTCTGGTCCAAGTACCTGATCGGCTTCCACAATTCCCACGCCGGTTGCCGAGAGATCATAGTCTCCATCGGCCATTAGCCCTGGATGCTCGGCGGTCTCCCCGCCTAATAGCGCACAGCCAGCCTGAATACATCCCTCAGCGATCCCAGAGACCAACTCGGCTACTCGTTCTGGAACAACCCGACCCACAGCGATATAGTCCTGGAGGAAAAGCGGCTCAGCACCACAGACAACCAGGTCATCAACAACCATTGCCACCAAGTCAAGGCCCAGGGTGTTGTGCTTATCCATCGCCTGGGCAATGGCTATTTTTGTACCCACCCCATCAGTAGATGCAGCAAGCACCGGTTCCCGGTAACCACCTTTAAGCGCAAAAAGCCCAGCAAAACCTCCAAGACCACCCATTACCTCGGGCCGACTTGCCTTCTTAGCCAACGGAGCAAAAAGTTCCACCGCACGGTCCCCAGCGGCAATATCCACCCCGGCTGCCGCATAGGAGGCGCCAGAAGAAGGTGTGTCAAGATGGCTGCTCTGGTCGGTCATCGGGTTGTGCTCCAGCGGTAGTGCGGACAGGAAAACAGGTATATACGAACCCCTACGCTACCGGAGCTGCCTGCGGCTCTAGCTTTTGGCGGTCATCAGACTAGGGTCGACTCAGCGCACTGGCATTGTCATTGAGCGCACCCGCTGCGGCACCAGCTGTGTGCTCCAGCATGCTTTCCAGGACATTTTTGCCCATAGCAGTTTCTGTGGGCAACGCAATGGGATATTTACCGTCGAAACAGGCACAACATAGCTGGGAGGCTTGCTGCTCACTAGAAGCGATCATGCCTTCAATAGAGATATACCCCAGGCTGTCCGCGCCTATGGCCTGTCGGACTCCTTCAAGCATGGCGTCCTCTGAATCATCACCGTGAAAACTGCCGTTGGCGATTAGCTCAGCCGGGGAGGCAAAGTCGATGCCATAAAAACATGGCCATCGAACTGGAGGTGAAGCAATTCGCACATGAATTTCTAGTGCTCCAGCTTCTCGAAGCATCCGAATTAATGCTCGCTGGGTGTTGCCTCGAACGATGGAATCATCCACAACAACAAGACGTTTGCCGCGAATAACCTCGCGTAACGGGTTCAGTTTAAGTCTGATCCCCAACTGCCGAATCGTTTGCGAAGGCTGAATGAAGGTGCGCCCAATATAGGCGTTTTTCATCAGTCCTTGTCCGTAGGGTATGCCCGAGCCCTGGGCGTACCCCACGGCTGCTGGAGTCCCCGATTCGGGAACCGGAATCACCAGGTCGCCTTCGGCGGGGTGCTCGGCAGCAAGGCGACGTCCTATTTCAACCCGAGTTGAGTGCACTGATCTTCCGCCGATATTGCTATCTGGGCGCGCAAGGTATACATATTCAAATATGCAGCCTCGCGGAGTGGCTTCGGCGAAACGTGAGGAGCGGACACCATCGGCATCAATTGCCAAGAGTTCGCCTGGTTCGATATCGCGAACAAAGGAGGCGCCAACGATATCGAGTGCTGCTGTTTCGCTGGCCACCACCCAACCACGATCTAACCGCCCTAAACACAGTGGCCGGACCCCATGCGGGTCACGCGCGGCATAGAGAGTGTGTTCATCCATAAAAGTCAGACAAAACGCACCTTGCAAGGTGGGAAGAAGTCCCATCGCCGCTTGTTCGATAGTGCGATCCCCTACCGCATGAGCAAGTAACGCTCCAACCACATCCGAGTCTGAGGTGGCTCGCCCTGGGCGCTTGTCATTGACCAGACCCGCCTCACGAGCGCGCTGGGCAAGTTCTGCGGTATTGACCAGGTTTCCGTTATGCCCAAGCGCAACACCGGTGCCGGCGGCGGTGGTACGAAAAATTGGTTGCGCATTTTCCCACGTGGTTGATCCGGTTGTGGAGTACCGACAATGTCCTATGGCCACATGGCCAGGCATCGCCGCCAATGTCTGTTCGTCAAAGACCTGACTCACCAGACCAAGATCCTTAAATACCAGCACCTGCGAACCATCTGCGACAGCGATCCCAGCCGCTTCTTGTCCACGATGCTGCAAAGCGTAAAGCCCGTAGTAGGTAAGTTTTGCCACGTCTTCGCCCGGGGCCCAAACACCAAAAACGCCGCACTCTTCGCGCGGCTCATTTTCGTGGACGTCAATAACAGCACTGGTTGCCAAGAGGTTTTTACTGGTGATGGACAGCTCGGCTTTGGTCACTACAAGGTGCTCCCTGAATCAGCTGGGCGGGTGGCCATAACCGAGTCTACGGGCAAACAAGATTGAGGAACAGTTGAGGTGCTATAAAACGCCGAACTATTTAAAATCATAATCGGACAAGGGGAAACCAGTGGTCAATTTCTCGAGCTCGATTGCCTGAAGCAAACATTCGGTCTGTTGCTGCGTCATGAGGTTCAACAAGCCCGGTTACCAGAAGCAACCAGGTTCGCGGATCTGTCTCCACAACATTTGGCGGCGTCCCCCTGGTGTGGCGCGGCCCATCGATGCATTGAACCGCAACAAAAGGTGGCACCCGCACCTCAACACTGGCCCCTGGGGCAGACTGCGCTAAGGCTCTAGCTGAAAGCCGAACGGCCAATGCCAGTTCTGTTCGACTTGGAGCAGCGCAGCTATCATCCTTAAGCCACGCCGCTAGGGCAAGAATTGCCGCACGCAGTTCTTGCGGATTTACCACTTTAAGCGCTGGCATAATCTCAGTTAAACAACGCAGGGAGTGTTCCTTCAAAAGCAGCGCGTAATTCTTCAAGCGATGCAGAGAACAATCCTTGAACCTCAATGGAATCTGAACCCTGATCAACAACCCCAATCCGAACCCAAGGCAAGTCGCGTGCGCTACACATACCTGTGAAGCGAGTTTCTTCCGTTCGGGGAACAGCCACTAACACCCGACCTGAGGACTCAGAGAACAGCTGAACAAAAGGATCAATTCCTTCAGGAAGCAGTATCCGGCAACCAGTTTCACCAGCTAAAGCTGCTTCAACGACCGCCTGAATCAACCCACCTTCAGATAAGTCGTGAGCAGCTGAGACCAAACCATCCCTCGAGGCTGCGGTAAGGATCTCGGCAAGTAACTGTTCACGAGCTAAGTCCACCTTAGGCGGAACCCCACCTAAATGATCATGCACAACCTGAGACCAGATAGAACCACCAAATTCATCAAAGGTGTCCCCCAATAACATCAGGGTCTCACCGGGTTCAAGACCAAGCCCGGTAGGTATCCGCCGGTGCACGTCATCAATAACACCAAGAACACCCACCACCGGAGTGGGTAGGATCGCTGTATTACCGGTTTGGTTGTAAAAACTGACATTCCCTCCGGTCACCGGAATACCAAGGGCAGCACAACCATCGGCAAGCCCACGAACAGCTTGCTGGAACTGCCACATCACCCCAGGATCTTCCGGAGATCCAAAGTTTAAGCAGTTAGTCACAGCCCGTGGAGTTGCACCTGTGACAGCAACATTCCTGAACGCCTCGGCCAAAGCGAGCTGAGCGCCCTGATAAGGATCTAATGCGGTATACCTACCCGAAGCATCTGTGGCTAAAGCTATTCCACGACCAGTATTTTCGTCAATGCGAATAACCCCTGAATCGGCATTTTCGGCAAGAACTGTATTCCCACGAACGTAGCGGTCATACTGCTCGGTGATAAATCGGCGGCTGCATAGCTGCGGGCTCGCAATCATAGCTAAGAGGGTCTCTCTTAATTCCTCCGCAGACCGTGGTCGCGGCAAGGAATCGGGAGTATTCGCCACAAGCGCATCCTGACTGGCAGGGCGCTGCACAGGGCGTTCATAAACTGGACCGTCATGGGCAACAGTTTTAGGCGGAACATCGACAACTGTTTCCCCATGCCAGGTGATCTGTAGATGATCTCCGCCAGTTACCTCACCAATAACGGTGGCGAGCACGTCCCACTTTTTGCACACGGACATAAAGGCATCAACATTTGCCGGAGTCACCACGGCACACATCCGCTCCTGAGATTCACTGGAGAGCACCTCGGCCGGGGTCATGCCGGAAGCACGAAGTGGCACTTTCTCTAATTCAATATGCATACCGCCATCACCAGCAGAAGCTAGTTCAGAAGTAGCACAAGATAATCCAGCACCACCAAGATCCTGGATGCCGACAACTAGTTTTGCTGCATATAACTCCAAGCAGCACTCAATGAGCACTTTTTCAGTAAATGGATCGCCAACCTGAACCGCTGGAAGCTTCTTGCCTCCGCCACCGTTTTCCGCACTGTCGAAAGTTTCTGAGGCAAGAACGGAGACCCCGCCAATGCCATCCAGGCCGGTGCGAGCACCAAAAAGAATGATTTTGTTCCCAGTTCCTGACGCAAAAGCCAGATGCAAATCCTCAGTGCGCAACAATCCAGCACAGAGCGCGTTCACTAAAGGATTACCCGCATACGATGCATCAAAGACTGTCTCACCACCAATATTGGGCAACCCAAGGGAGTTTCCGTATCCGCCAATCCCACGAACGATGCCATCGACCACCCGGCGGGTATCGGGGGCATCAGCAGCACCAAAGCGAAGTTGATCCATTATGGCTATGGGGCGTGCACCCATAGCCATAATGTCACGGACAATGCCACCAACGCCGGTTGCCGCACCTTGGTAAGGCTCGACATAAGACGGATGGTTATGCGACTCCACTTTAAAAGTGACTGCCCAGCCATCCCCAACATCAACAACTCCAGCATTCTCGCCAATACCGGCAAGCATGCCCGCGCGCATTTCCTCGGTGGTGGTTTCACCAAAGTATTTCAAGTGCACTTTTGAGGATTTATATGAGCAGTGCTCACTCCACATAACTGAGTACATGGCCAGCTCGGCATCTGTAGGGCGTCTGCCCAGAATTTCCTTGATGCGCTGATATTCGTCATCTTTAAGCCCCAGTTCACGGTACGGCTGCGCCAGGTCTGGGGAGTTTATGGCTTTGCTGACGGTATCGACCTGTGCGGACACGTGAGTAAGAGTCCCTTCCTGGGGAAATCACAAAACTATGGCAGGCTAGTAGTGCTAGTGCAGCTAGTCTATTAGGTGTAGCTGAACCTGCGTGTTTGTGGTCCTCGAACTCAACAATAAATACCACAATATTCGGTTGCAGGTCAGTGCCATACTTAATATGCTGGCAAGCACGGTACTCACCTTGGATGGAGCGCAATAATGACCGAGACCACTTCATCAGCCACTGCTCATACCCTGCAACTAACTGCCACGGAAGGGCTCCCTTTTATTGATATGACTCGGCGCTTTAGTGCTTCGGTATCAGTATTATTTCGCGCGCACAGTGAACCTGCGCTAGTACAACAGTGGCTTGGGCCGTACGGATACGATATGGAAATTAAGGAATACAACTTCACCACTGGAGGTAGGTACCAATACCTGCACAGAAATCCAGAAGGCTCTGAATTTCTTTTTCACGGAGTGTTCCACGTGGTTCGGCCAAATGATTTTGTGATTCAAACGTTTGAGTTTGAAGGCTACCCAGATACCGTCAGCATAGAATCACAAACTTTTATACATCTGGGTGAGCAGCTCTCTGAATTAAAGGTGCACTCGGTATATCCGAGCATGCAAGCCCGAGACGGAATGCTAGCTGGGGGAATGGCCGAGGGGGTGGAAGAATGCTATGAGCGCCTAGAGAAGCTGGTGGCCTCCCTCTAAACGCTCAGATTCATTCTTGCTTAACCACCCGAAACACAAAATTGATTACCCTCTGGATCAGCTAAAATTACCCAGCGGAAACCATTCATATTCTGCTGCAACACCTCGGTTGCCCCCGCTGATGTAAGTCGCAAAACTTCTGAATCTAACTCCGGAGCAATAAAATCCAAGTGGACCCTGTTCTTCCCTGGAGTTGGGTCAACAACTTTTTGAAAAGCCAATTTATAACCAACTCCCGGAACTCCCACAGTATAGAACCAGCCTTCATGATCTTTCTCAATAGCACCGCCAACCTGAGTCGCCCACCACTTCGCAAGCGGTCCAGGGTTTTCACTGTCAAAGGTAATCATTACAAGGGAAAGCGTCATCGTCAGAACATACCCAACATCTCGTAATAGCGCTGTCTCATATCGGTGCTAAAAAACTAGCCAAGGCTGCGGTGTACATAGGGATATCAGCTGCACCCATCAGCTCTCGGGCAGAGTGCATAGCAAGCTGAGCGGCACCCACATCAACAGTTACCATCCCGGTGCGCGAGGCAGTAATCGGACCAATGGTTGATCCACAAGGCAGATCCGCCCTATGCGCATATCGCTGCAGTGAAACCCCTGCCTGCGCACAGGCCAACATAAAAGCGCCAGCGCCCCTAGAATCTGAAGCGTAACGCAAATTTTGATTCACTTTGAGCACCGGCCCCGCATTCATCTCAATAAAATGCGAAGGTTCATGGCGCTCGGGGTAGTTGGGGTGAGTTGCATGGGCCATATCACCAGAAGCGCAGAGCGAAGAAGCTATACGACGCAGGAAGTCCTCACGCCCCGATCCCGTGCCTAAAGCAATTCGCTCCAAAACCGAATTGAGTAGATCAGAAAAAGCACCCCGCTCCGACATACTGCCCACTTCTTCGTGATCAAACAATGCCAGCACTGGAATATAGTCGCCAGGCTGTTCAATTGCCTCAAATAAAGCGGATAGCCCTGCATAGCAAGTAGTTTGGTTATCCAGTCGGGGTGCGCTAATAAATTCCTTCTCATGACCTAGCAGTGAGCTTGGGTTTATATCATGGGTCATCAATTCCCAACTCAATACCTCCGCAGGATCTACCTCAGATTGCTCAGCCACAAAATTGATAAAAGACCCAGACGAACCCAAACCCCATACCGCATTCAAGTGGCGCTGTGGATCTAACTCAATGCCTTTGCGGTTTTCGGATAGATGGATGGCCAATTGTGGCACCCGAAGAATGGACTGATTGAGACAAACAAGCTTGTCCTGCACAGTATTTCCTGATCGAATAGTAAGTCTTCCGGAAATTCCCAAATCACGATCAAGCCACGAATTCAGCCATGCCCCACCGTAAGGCTCAAGCCCAACCATGCGCAAACCTGCCATAAATAAATCTGGATTTTGTTTAACCCGCAAGTTTGGACTATCCGTATGCCCCCCTATCACACGGAAAGGGAAGAGAGAACCATGTTCGCTACTCCAGGCAACCATTGATCCACCTCGCACTACGAAGTAGCGACCACCAACCGTGGGCCAAATATCAGTCTCGGCAACCTGTATAAAACCTTTTTCCAGCAGTCGATCTGCCACGGTTCTACACAGATGGAACGGGGAAGGGGATGCATCAATAAAACTGCATAATCCTTCGGCGGTAGCTGAGGTATCATTCATGGCTGATAAGGACATGAATACATAATCCCTGCTTCCAAACTTCACGATGCATGCGGGTAAGGACTGAAAGTTATCCCAATGGTTTATTAGTCAGGGTAGACCCCCGCCACAAATACACCTTTTACCGTATTCGAGCGAATAGGCATAACGTTTGCTACATCATAAACAGTCAAAGTTGTATCAAGACCTAGTGGTCCACCTAGATAAGCATTAAT
>JBOFCS010000012.1:0-7363 GCA_051646185.1 Mycobacteriaceae bacterium
GAATTAGTCACGACCGCAGCAAAAAACTTAGACGGAAATGGTGAAGCCTTGGGAGAGACGATATCCCAGCTTTCGGTGGCAGCAAAGGCATTATCTGATTCGCGTGGGGACATCGTTGATACCATCAAGAACCTTAATAGTTTTGTTGGTTATTTGGCGGCCAATGATGAACAAGTACGACAGTTTAATTCCCAACTTGCTCAATTTACTGGGTTCCTCGCCGATGAACGTCAGACCTTAGGAGAGGCGCTTAACCAACTTTCCTATGCGCTAGGCGATGTCGCTCGGTTCATTGGGGATAATCGAGACAAGCTTGATGGAAACATTCAAGGTTTGCAGAATATTACTCAAATTGTGTCCGATGAGAGGGATGCGCTGGCAGAAACCCTCATGAATGTTCCGTTAGCATTGAGCAACCTGACAAATGCTTATAATGCTGAGTCCGGAACTCTGGATTTGCATGTTGTTTTGCCTGATCTGCAAGATCCTCTAGGAGTTGGTTGCAAGCTCATTGATCTTGCAAAGCTGATGCCGGGAGATCCACGATTTGAAGCATTGGGGAGGCAGATTCAACCCCTCATTGATCAGTGTCAGACGATTACTAATCAGATTACCGCTGGCATTAAGACCCCGTCACTGATACTTCCTTTTGGGATTCTTAGTGGGGAAAATATACAGAACAATGTGGTTCCGGGCACTGTTCCGGGTGTTCCATCGCCACGTATGGGAGGAAACTGATGCATAGCTTCGCAAGATTTGCTGGTGCTTTTCTTGTTTCCAGTGCGTTGGTTGCAGTGAGCACGGGGTGTGGCATGAGTGCTTACGATGTTCCGCTTCCTGGGGGCGCGGATCTTGGTGATAATCCGTTGCACTTGACCCTACAGTTTAGAGACGTACTTGATTTGGTTCCACAATCGACAGTTAAAGTGAATGGGGTTCCAGTCGGTCGTGTTGAGTCGATCTCGGTACCAGAGAATAGTGATGAGTGGATTGCCGATATCAAGGTAGTGCTGCGTTCTGATGCGAAATTACCCAAAGATGCAGTGGCTCAAGTGCAGCAGTCAAATCTGCTCGGCGAAAAATTCATAGATATTTCCGCTCCTAAGGTAAGTAGCGATCCAAGTCCTATGCCTGATGGCTACACGATCGGGGTGGCGAATACTTCGCAAACCACAGATATTGAACAGGTGCTCGGCGCATTGGCGTTGCTTCTTGATGGTGGTGGTGTATCAGAGCTTAAGCCGATTATTACTTCACTAACAACAGCTCTTGATGGGCGTGAAGGAACTGCGCGGAGTCTTCTTGAGAATGCCAATAAACTTATCGCCGGACTGGATGCTCAGCGCGATGATATTACTCGGGCTCTGGATGGTTTGGGTGCACTCAGCTCAAGTGTTGCTCAGCAGACTGGACAAATCGAGAAGGTGCTTGATGAGTTGCCAGCCGGGGTGAAGGTATTGGAAGAGCAACGGCCACAGCTGATTCAGATGTTGACTCAGGTTGATCGACTTGGTGTGGTTGGCACGGATATCCTCAGTAAATCTAAAGATAATCTGATTACTGACCTGAAGGCTTTGCGGCCCACCTTGCAGGCGTTGGCAAGTGGTGCGCCTGATCTGATTACAGCTTTGCCGATCCTGCCTACGTACCCGTTCCCAGATGAGATCTTGCAGGGTACGCTCGTCGGCAGTTCTGCAAATATCTTTTTGTCCCTGGATTTGCAGCTAGGTGATACCCTCAGCAATCTTGGTGTAGGTAAGCCTGATCCGGTTTATGTTCAGCCTC
Source organism: Mycobacteriaceae bacterium (assembly GCA_051646185.1). Taxonomy (GTDB): domain Bacteria; phylum Actinomycetota; class Actinomycetes; order Mycobacteriales; family Mycobacteriaceae; genus JBOFCS01. The sequence goes on from JBOFCS010000012.1 coordinate 1,786, forward strand.
GTGGGGTAAATGTGAATGTGGACCCGACCAATCCTTATTACAATGGCAATGGACCCCGTCCTGGATGGCCAACAATTTCGTTATTACCTGTGGCGCCAATAAAATTAGCCCCAGTACCTGTGCCGGAAGATGCGCCAAGCAGTCCCTTTGATCAGTTGCTCAATTCATTAGGGTTAGGGGGCAGATGATGAGAAGTCGTTTGGTCAAGTGGCAATTGGTTGCCTTTGCGCTCATCGCTGTCCTGGGCGTTGTCTACGTTGGAGCTAGGTACGTTCGTTTGGATAACCTAGTGGGGCAAGGTCAGTACCGTGTGTATGCAGACTTTAAAGATTCTGGCGGCATTTTTACTAATGCCGAAGTTTCTTACCGAGGGGTTCCGGTTGGTCGGGTAGGGGAACTAACTCTTACTTCCGCTGGGGTTAAAGCTGAGCTGAAGCTTGACAATGGCGGTCCCCAAATACCGGCCGGCACCAAAGCGGTGGTGGCTAACCGTTCAGCTATTGGTGAGCAGTACATTGATTTGCAGCCCGAAGTTGCTAGTGCGCCTTTCCTTGCTGATGGGTCACACATCGATCAATCAAATACTTCTATCCCTATTCCCGTAGAAAATTTGTTGGCAAGTGTTGACACCCTGGCTCAGTCAGTTCCGTTGGCTGAACTTAATACAACGGTGAGCGAATTGGGCAAAGCCTTTGTAGGCAATGAAAGTAATCTCAAAACTTTGGTTGATTCATTACTGAACTTGGCTGATAGTGGTAATCAGGTATTGCCGGAAACCATTGAGCTTATTAACGTCGGTCAGCCGGTCTTGGCGACTCAATCTGAACAGTCACCTTCTATTCGTTCGTTCAGCCAAAATTTGAATCTTATTACTAGCCAGTTGGTGGCATCCGACCCCGATATCCGCAGAATTATAGGCACTGGCACCGCAGCAAGTGACGAGTTAAGTAAACTTGTTGATCAAAGTGGTGCTGCGCTGACAACTAATTTGACAAATACTGCGGATGTTTTACAAGTGGTTGCACCAAGGGCTCTGAGCATTCAGGCGTTGGTACAATTTCTTCCCGCGCTATCTTATGGGCAATTTAGTCCTGCGCCGGGTGATGGAACTATTCACTTTGGGTTGGTCTTGGAAACCAACAATCCGGTGCCGTGCACTGTGGGTTACGAAGGTACTCAAGCCCTTTTGGCTCAGGCTAAGGCCGCTGATCCTAATTTTGATGATGAGTACCAGGAGATCCCTTTTAACAAGGATGCAAGCTGCAATACTCCTCTTGGTAGTCCGGTGGGTGTGCGTTCAGCGAATCGAGCTCAATGGGCAGACCCATTAGTGGTGCAGCCTTGGGATAGTAAACCAAAGGTGGATCCTGATAAATTGAATCTGACACCTATAGCTCAGCAGATGGCAATACTCATGGGATTGATGCCGACGACTCCGCGCTAGTGAAGGTTTGTTCAGTGGTCTAGTTGACTTGCTCTAGCCTTGCAGGTTGGTTCTCTATGTTACCGAGTAGTAGGGTGGATATTGTGATGCAGGACTCAGCACCCTCTGAAGAGGAAATAAAAAGTTCAGAGTTATCCGAGAGAGTAAAATCTTTCTTATTGCCTGGCTTAGCTTTTCTTTGTGTAATTTCTTTTATTTCAGCAGCAGTTCTTGGTAAAGGCTGGTGGGATGCTCGCGCTAGTAAGGATCTGGCAGATCAGCGAGAGGCAGCAGCCACTGATGCCATCCAAGCTGTAACAAACATAAACTCCTTCGATTTTGGTGATCCAGCTGCGTCCTTAGATGCTTGGGCGGGTTCGATTACCGGTAATTTAGCCAAGGATATTCAGGAAAATCGAGATATTTACCTGAAGAATATTGTTGACACCGGGTACAAGGCTAAATCGGTGGTGACAAAACTTGGTTTTGTGGAGTTCAATGTTGATGAGGGGGACGCCAAAGCGCTGGTATCTCTTTCGGTACTTGCATCTAGTCCTACTGGGCAAACCACAACCTCACAGCTAACGCAACTTGTTACGCTGGATCGTGTTGCTGAGGTGTGGAAGGTAGCCGAGTCGGAGCTACTTGCGACGGTTAGAGGTGCGGCTCAGGGTTCTGGCTCAACTTCTGCCGTGCCATCTGCAGGCGCTCAGCCCAGTGAAACTGTTCCGCCTTCAGCAGTAAATCCTTCGGAACCGCCAGTTGGAGGTAATTGATATGCCACCTATTCGTAGGAAACCGGTTGTTCCATCAGCGAAATCAAGCCGAGTTGTAAGTTCAAGCGCCGGTCTTAGGAAACCACGAGCAGTTGTGGCGCCTGAAAAGCAAGCAACTACTTCCGCTGATCTGAACAAAGTGGCGAAGTCGCCGCAAGCTGAGTTCGAGAAAAACTTAGATGCACAAGATCTCGAGACGGAGAAGGCCCCAGAAGGCTCAAGTATGTCTCGGCTTCATCAGAAGATCCCTAAGGTCCCTTGGCTGCCGCTTAGTTTGGGGCTACTTACGGTCTTATTTACCGCCTTTGCAATCACGGCCTGGTTTAAGCCGGGTACCGACGTGAGCAATACTGCTTATGTTGACGGCGCGCGGACCGAAGAGGTCAAAGCGGCAGCAGAAAGTGCTGTTCAAACTCTATATGGCTTGAACTACAACACTGTTGGTGAGCAGTTAGAAAGTGCATTACAGGTCCTCACCCCTAAAATGCAGGATGAATTGAAGAAGTCGATTCCCACAACAATTACCGCGTATCAACAAGCAAAAATGGTTGTGGATGTTAAGGCACTGTCTGTTGGGTTAGTGAGTCTCGAGGGCGATAAGGCCGAGTTGCAATTAGTAATTTTGGTTAGTGGTACTAACGATGGCGTTGCCGCTCCTGATAACAGGGGCAAAGTAGAGATGACGATGGTGCGATTCGATGGTAAGTGGCGCATCGATGAACTTGTCGGATGACCTAACCCAGGTTTGTGCACAATCAGATACCTCCAACTACCCCCCGCTTTGTATTCGATAAATCGATAGGCTAGTGTTAGAGGTTGCGCTGGCTGCCCCCTGTCTACCTTTGGTTGGTATCTCTGGTTGCGCTTGGTTTCTAGGTGTTATGCCTGGTACTGAGTGTATAGCTTCGAGTTCCTTTCAGGTTGGTTTTGGTGTCAGAGGGTAATTGGTCAGTGCAAAACTCATAGAACACCAAGCAGATATAGCGGTGGCCTGTGCGGGATATTCCGTACAGCGATCCGCGTGAGGTGCTGGAAGGACGCATCTTGGCAGTCTCCCGCCAGACCATGTCAGAATCGGGTACAGGAGTTACTACTCCTGGCGCCCCTAAGAGGGTTTCGTTTGCGAAGCTTCGTGAACCCTTAGAGGTGCCGGGTCTCCTCGACCTCCAAACAGACTCATTTGAGTGGTTAGTTGGAACACAGAGCTGGCGTGAACGCGCCGCTGCTCGTGGTGATAGCGCCACTTCAGGAGGTCTTGAGGACATTCTGACTGAGTTGTCGCCTATCGAAGACTTTTCCGGCTCTATGTCTCTTTCTTTCTCTGACCCACGATTTGACGAGGTTAAAGCCTCAGTCGACGAGTGTAAAGACAAAGATATGACCTACGCCGCTCCACTGTTTGTCACTGCGGAGTTCATCAATAACAACACCGGTGAGATTAAGAGCCAGACGGTCTTCATGGGTGATTTCCCCATGATGACCGATAAAGGCACCTTCATCATCAACGGCACTGAGCGGGTGGTTGTCAGCCAGCTGGTGCGTTCGCCCGGTGTCTACTTCGACCACAGTGTTGATAAGACCACGGAGAAAGACCTGCACAGCGTCAAGGTCATTCCTGGTCGTGGTGCTTGGTTGGAATTTGACGTTGATAAGCGCGATACCGTTGGTGTCCGCATTGATCGCAAGCGCCGCCAGCCGGTTACTGTGTTGCTCAAAGCACTGGGTTGGACCACTGAACAGATCACTGAGCGCTTCGGTTTCTCGGAGATCCTTATGGCCACTCTGGAGAAGGACAACACTGCAGGCACCGATGAGGCACTGCTAGATATTTACCGCAAATTGCGCCCAGGTGAGCCACCTACTAAGGAAAGCGCGCAAACTCTTTTGGAGAACTTATTCTTCAAAGAGAAGCGTTACGACTTGGCTCGCGTAGGTCGTTACAAGGTTAATAAAAAACTTGGTCTTCACCCTGGTGAGCCGATCATTGCATCGACTCTGACTGAAGAAGACATTGTTGCAACGATTGAATACCTTGTTCGTTTGCATGCAGGTGACCGCACTATGACTGCCCCAGGTGGGGTAGAGGTGCCGGTTGAGGTTGACGATATTGACCACTTCGGTAATCGCCGGTTACGCACTGTTGGTGAGTTGATCCAAAACCAGATTCGTGTTGGTTTGTCCCGGATGGAGCGTGTGGTTCGGGAGCGAATGACAACCCAGGATGTTGAGGCAATTACGCCGCAGACTCTGATCAATATTCGACCAGTGGTTGCTGCTATTAAAGAGTTCTTTGGAACTTCTCAGCTGTCGCAGTTTATGGACCAGAACAACCCGTTGTCTGGGTTGACGCATAAGCGCCGTCTTTCAGCTTTGGGTCCAGGCGGTTTGTCTCGTGAGCGAGCTGGTCTTGAGGTTCGTGACGTTCACTCCAGCCATTACGGGCGGATGTGTCCGATTGAAACCCCGGAAGGCCCCAACATTGGTCTTATTGGGTCGCTGTCGGTGTTCGCTAGGGTTAACCCCTTCGGTTTTATTGAAACGCCATACCGCAAGGTCATCGATGGTCAGGTAACTGAGCAGATTGATTACCTGACTGCTGATGAGGAAGATCGTCACGTTGTTGCTCAGGCTAACTCCCCAATCGATAAGGACGGGCACTTCACTGATGAGCGCATCCTTGTTCGGCGTAAAGGTGGAGAAGTAGAGTTCGTGTCCTCAACTCAGGTTGATTACATGGATGTCTCGCCACGGCAGATGGTTTCTGTTGCTACCGCGATGATCCCGTTCCTTGAGCATGACGACGCTAACCGTGCCTTGATGGGCGCGAACATGCAGCGTCAGGCGGTTCCACTGGTTCGTAGCGAGGCACCGTTGGTCGGTACCGGCATGGAATTGCGGGCCGCTGTTGATGCCGGCGATGTCATTGTTAATGAAAAAGCCGGTGTCATTGAGGAAGTTTCTGCTGATTACGTCACGGTGATGGCCGATGACGGAACGCGTAAGACTTACCGGATGCGTAAGTTTGCTCGCTCGAACCAGGGCACTTGCGCTAACCAGCGTCCGATTGTGGATGAGGGTGCCCGGGTTCTCCCAGGCCAGGTTCTTGCTGACGGTCCTTGTACTGAAAACGGCGAAATGGCGTTGGGTAAGAACCTGCTTGTGGCAATTATGCCGTGGGAAGGTCATAACTACGAGGATGCGATTATTTTGTCGCAGCGCCTGGTAGAAGAGGACGTCCTTACCTCGATCCACATTGAAGAGCATGAGATCGATGCTCGCGATACCAAACTTGGTGCCGAGGAAATCACTCGTGATATTCCAAATGTTTCCGATGAGGTCCTTGCTGATCTTGATGAGCGGGGCATTATCCGCAGTGGTG
>JBOFCS010000034.1:0-4946 GCA_051646185.1 Mycobacteriaceae bacterium
GAACTATTAGGAAATTTGGCTGATAGTGCAACGATAGGTAATGCGGTGGAGCAGTCCACCATGATAGGGCCGATGGTGAGCCCACGTCAGCGTGACCGGGTTGAAAGTTATATTGAAATTGGTAAATCTGAAGGGTGCACTGTCGCTGCGGGTGGACAAAGGCCGGATAGACCAGGATGGTTTATCGCTCCCACAGTTTTTTCTGGTGTGACAAATGATCTCAGGATAGCTCGCGAAGAAATCTTTGGCCCAGTGCTAGCGGTAATTGGGTACCATAATGATGATGAAGCTGTGGCTATCGCCAACGATTCAGCGTATGGTTTGGGTGGCTCTGTATGGTCAAGTGATATTGATCGAGCGAGAGTACTTGCCGAGAAAGTCGAGACCGGAACTATCGGTATCAATGGTTATAACTTAGATCCGATTGCGCCCTTTGGTGGAATTAAAGACTCAGGTCTTGGTCGTGAATGGGGTCCAGAAGCACTGGAAAGCTATGTTGAACCACAATCCATATATTTCTAAACAAAACAGAAATAAAAGCATAGCCTCCATTAATGAAAGACTTATAGCCAACAATGACACTCAGTAACCCACACTTAAACACAGTTGATTCCGTTCTTAGGCGTAGCGCAAGACGAACTCCACTTAAGCCTGCCTTGATTTTTCATGACCAGATGTGGTCATATGCAGAGCTTGAGGATATTGTTACCCGAGCCGCCCAGTACTTGCTTTCGTTAGGATTGAATCCTGGTGATCGTGTTGCCGCCTACGGAAAAAACTCCGATGCCTATGCCATTAGCTTCCTTGCTTGTGCTCGGGCAGGGCTTGTTCACGTTCCTATTAACTACGCGTTAAAAAATGATGAGCTGAATTATCTTCTAGAAAATTCAGGAAGTGCTGTAGTGCTTGCGGATTCAGATCTTTGCGAGAATGTTCTTTCCTTAGATAAATGTAGCGCTAAAGTCATTGTCATGCGGGGTGCAGAAGGATCATTTATTCATGCCAGCCTTGAGTGCGAGGCCGGTGATCTGGATAGCCCTATCTCTGATTCAGATCTCGTACAATTGCTGTACACCTCAGGAACAACTTCAAAACCTAAGGGCGCGATGATGACCCACCGCGCCTTACTGCATGAGTATTCCTCATGCTTAGTAGCTCTTGATTTTACTCCTGAAGATGCTCCACTAATTTGTATGCCCATTTACCATTCTGCGGGAATGCATTGTTTCTTAATGCCATACCTGCAGATAGGCGCTACTGTTTCTATTCTTGAATCTCCAGATATTCCAAAAGTTTTAGAGTATATAGAGTTTCATCGGATAGGGTCCGTCTTTTTGGCTCCAACAGTATGGGTACCTTTATCCAACCATCCTGATCTGGATCTGAGGGATTTATCTTCACTGAAGAAAGCTCAATATGGAGCTTCAGCAATGCCTTTGGCTGTCTTGAGTCGCCTCCGGGATCGGTTCCCTGATCTTGGATTTTATAATCTTTTTGGTCAGTCAGAAATTGGACCATTGGCTACTGTGCTTAGCCCCAGCGAACACGATGGCCGCGAGGGATCTTGTGGGCGGTCAGTGTTGTTTGTTGATATGAAAATTGTTGACGAAAAAGGCGATGAAGTACCGGCTGGTGTAGCGGGTGAAGTAGTCTATCAGTCGCCACAACTTTGTGAGGGGTATTGGCAGAACCCTCAAGCGACTGATGAAGCTTTTCAAGGTGGATGGTTCCATTCGGGGGACCTTGCCATCCAAGATGATGGGGGGTATTTAACGATTGTTGATCGGATTAAAGACGTAATCAACACGGGGGGTGTTTTGGTTGCCTCACGCGAAGTTGAAGACGCTATCTACACCCACTCTGCTGTTGCGGAGGTTGCTGTTGTGGGAATTCCAGATGATCGATGGATTGAAGCGATCGCGGCTTTTATCGTTATTAAAGCTGGAGAAACGCAACCCACGGTGGATGAGTTAATTGCACATCTGAAAAAACGGTTAGCTCCTTTTAAAGTTCCTAAAAAGTTCAATTTTGTTACGGAACTACCCAAGAATCAGAGCGGAAAACTCTTAAAAAGACTTTTGCGTGAAGTTCATTGACATGCTCATCGTTATGAATCTTTCATCTTCGTAACCGCTTCGGCAAGAAGCCCTTATTTTGACACCATCTCCATAACGGGGGGTTTACGCATCAATTTTGGCTGCCTTATATCTGAAGATAGAACTAAAACCGAGTCAGCTAACTAAAAATCTTCGTGACAAAAAGGTTGACATCACGCCTGGACTGGATCAACGCGCCGCTATGGTTAGTCGGATATGTTCTGAACTCTACTTCTTGTCCATTTATCAGTAATTGAGCAACTAGCGATAGCGCTGCTGGAGCGGGAACATCGATGTCAGTTAGACCTTGCCCGATGAATAGTGGACGGTCATATCCGGTGACAGGAACCCCCATATAGTCAGTTAATAACTGATAGAAGTGTGGAATACCGCTAAGGGGTTTAGTGAAAAACTCTCTGGGGATAAGACCTGTTGATTGATTGTGTAAATCATTGGTACATAAAACTTCTGCTAGGTCAACATAATTTTTTCCGGTTTCAGTTAAATAAGAATCAATATCAATTTCTGGGTATACTGAACGTAATCCAGAAAGAATATAGAAAAGATATGAAGTAATTCCGGGGGCAGTGCCACCGGAGGAAGATCTGGGCCTAGCGGGAGAAGTGCTAGTTCAATATTGGCTGGAACACCGGTACCAACACCACCTCGAAAATCGAGGGTAGGACCCCCAAATTCAGTGGCATATCTGGCCGTGGTTATGGCCGCACCTCCTCCCTGTGATTGCCCAACAACAGCCCACTGGTTTGACAGCGAGGCATCTACGGAACGAGCAGCCTTTACTAAGTCCACAACACTATGGGCTTGAGTTTTTCCATGGAGGTAGGGCATTAATCCTGGAGTTCCTAAGCCCACATAGTCGGTTGCAACAATGGCATAACCCAGGTTCAGCCACTCAGAAAGGTAAGGGTTATCGCGGTCAGGTAACGCAGGGCCTGAAATTGATGGCGCGCAGTTATCGGCAAGTCCGGTTGTGCCATGAGCCCAGGCAATAATGGGCCAACCATTTTTGGGTGTTACTCCTTCCGGAGTGAAAAGCATCCCACTGCTCAAGGCCGGTTCGTTATTTGGTCCGGTGGACTGATAAACAATACGCTGCGCATTAGCTGCCCCTGATATCCAGAGATTAGTGGGCAGTGTGCTAAGGCTGACAACAGCTCCTGGATCCGAGGTGGATATTTCAGCAATACTAGGTACCGCAAAATGGATAGGAAAAAAAGTAATGGAAATACTAAATAAGCTCAGAAGTTTAGCTTTTCTAGTAGTACGCATCCAAGACTCCTACGCATGATTTGACCATTAATAAAGGTATTAACAAATATTACCCGTATCTAACGTAACGGGGCTGCTCTTTGGCAAAGAAATAAGGTTCGCTTGGGCTGAGCGCAGATCGCTCATGACTCAGAAATTCTTTTTGTTGCACATTGAATTTCTGGGTAAGTCAACTCGATGCGATTATCGTCACAGTGTGCCTGGGCCGACATTCCGGCTTTCTCGGGTTTGAATATCCCGTACGTAGTCAGTTGGCGCCCCGGCTATCTGCGCGGCTTCGGACATCACCCCAAGATATCGGGCTGAGGGCAGTCCGCCCTCGTAAGCATCGAGCACGTAAAGCCATGCCAGCACCGGCTCGGTACTGACATGGGCACCACCGTCATTGCTAGTTTCCCGGTCAATTCCAACCCTTATCTTGCGATGGATACCAAGTTCGGAGCCTTCCCAACGATCCAAGCTGGCCTCATCCTCGGCCGGTACATCGTAGAGGACAGTGAAGACTCTGGAACTGGGGTCTTCAACAACCGTGGCTAGCGCGCCTTCCCAGCCGATATCTCCACCGCCAAAAGTTAGCCTCCAGCCATGTAACCAGCCGGTGCCCGCCATTGGAGAATGGGGAGCACGCTGCATCATTTGTTCAGGATGCATGTTGGAACCGTAAGCTGCATAAAGTGGCACATCGACAAGCCTAATGGGTTGTGAGCAAAAAGTACGGACAAGACGCGATTCATTCTCAGCAAGCATGGACAAGATTGGATACCGTAGTGCTAGGGCATAGCTGTGCACCTACTCGGAGGCAACTCTGAGATTCATTTGGAGGATCAATGGCTCGGATTGTAATTATTGGTGGCGGACCCGCTGGTTATGAGGCGGCGCTTGTTGCTGCACAACACGGAGCTGCGGTCACCGTAGTTGATTCCGATGGCATTGGCGGCGCTTGTGTTCTTTTTGACTGTGTCCCATCAAAGACTTTTATTGCTTCAACTGGCATTCGTACCGAATTGCGCCGAGCCTCGGATTTAGGAATCAGTATTGACCCCAAGCACGCCGCTATTTCTGTGACTGAGGTGCACACCAGAGTAAAAAGTTTGGCCCACGCCCAGTCTGCAGATATTAAAGCGCGGTTGCTCAGTCAAGGTGTTGAGTTATTGAGTGGACGTGGAGAATTAGTGGATCGGGTTTCTGGAATGGCCGCGCATCAAATCTTAGCAACGTTGGCAGATGGACAACAAAAGATTCTTGATGCCGACGTGGTGCTTATTGCCACCGGGGCAAGCCCCCGAATTCTTAATTCCGCACAACCGGATGGGCAGAGAATTCTTACCTGGCGCCAACTTTATGACCTCACGGAGTTACCGGAACACCTGGTTGTGGTCGGTTCCGGTGTTACCGGTGCAGAGTTTGTTAATGCCTACACCGAGATGGGGGTCAAGGTCACGGTGGTAGCAAGCCGGGATCGAGTGTTGCCTCATGAAGATGAAGATGCCGCTCTGGTTCTGGAAGAGGCTCTTGCTGAACGTGGGGTAACGCTCATTAAGAATGCCAGGGCAGAGTCGG
>JBOFCS010000035.1:0-10520 GCA_051646185.1 Mycobacteriaceae bacterium
ACCAAGATTGCCCCAACGCCTACGTAAGTTGCCGCCTCAGATCCTCGCAGTGCGGCATCTTTCATAGATCGAATAAGTTCGATCTTACTGTTTTCAAACAGCGGATTTATCTCTGTTTTGCGTATTTGCAGGATAGATAAGACGCTTGATCGTATGTAGTCTTTGCTCTGCTCATCAATTACGGTTGAAGGTATTTTCTCTACAATAGGGCCGATTTTCGAGCCATAAATTGACGCCATAATTGAGCCAAAGACAGCAACACCTAGAGTGCCACCAAATTCTCTGGTGGTGTCATTAACTGCTGATCCCGCACCAGCTTCGTCTTGTGGCACTGAGGACATGACAGATTCAGTAGCCGGGCCTTGGATAATGCCAAGGCCAAAGGCTAGACAGAGCATTGATGGTAGTACTCCGCCAACGTAAGAGCTGTCTACTGTTACTTGTCCGCCTAGGTAAAGGCCTACCGCAAGAGTTAACAGCCCAAAACAAATTACCGCAGTGCTGCCTATTTTTTGCGCCAAAACCGTGGCGATAGGAGCACCCACTGCCACAGCACCAGCAAACGGTAGAGAGGCTATGCCGAATCCCAGGGGACTGTATTCGCGAATGCCTTGGAAGTACAGAGTGATGAGGAATAAGAACCCAAACATGCTGAAATAGCCGATAGCAATCGCCAAGGCAGGCAAGGCAAATCGGGGAATAAGGAATAATCGCATATTTAGCAGTGGGGATGAAGTGCGTAATTCCCAGATGACAAAGGCGGTGAGTGTCAGGATTGATCCGGCAAATATTGTTAGTGTTGTTGAGGACAGCCAGCCGTGATGGGGAGCCTCAATAATTGCCCAGATAAGTGCAGTGATACCAACGATGGAGAGTCCAATACCTATGGGATCAAGCGGACTTGATACCAAAGATTTTGATTCAGGCACCTTCCATAACACGGCAGCAATAGCCAGTAGGGCAAGCGGCACATTAATCCAAAAAACTGAGTGCCAGGAGTAGTGCTCGAGGAGCCAGCCTCCAGAAATTGGGCCGATAGCGACCGCAAAACCTGCCATGGCGGTCCAGGCGCCGATGGCCAACGCTTTCTCGCGCACGTCCGTGAAAATATTAGTGATGAGAGCCAATGTTGCGGGGAAGACTGCCGCTGCACAAATACCCATAAGTGTTCTAGCGGTGATGGCAGCTGAAAGTGATTCAGCGGTTGCGCCAAGAACGGACATGGCCGCGATTCCGAGTAAACCGATGATCATGATTTTTCGGCGTCCAAAACGATCGCCAAGGCTGCCAAAGGCAAGGAGAAGCCCTGAAAAGGTCAGTGTGTAAGCATCGACGACCCACTGAAGCCCACTAATGCCGGTATTAAGATCTATGGCGATGGTCGGCAAAGCCACGTTGACGATGGTGTTGTCGAGGACAACGATTAATTCTGCTAGGCATATTGCAGCTAAGGCTGCAAAACGTCCTGCTCTACTTGCGATGAGTGGAAGCTTCGGTGGCGCCGTTTCGAGTACTTTCATGGGACTCCTATTTATCTGTATTTATGCGACTACACATAATTTATATGACGATTCAAGCACAAGTAGCTACCATATGTCTATGAGTCCTCGACGTTCAGATGTACGCGAGCGAATGATCGAAAGCACGGCAATGCTGCTCAAGCGTCACGGCGCGTCGGGCGTCAGCGTTGGATCGGTGCTCGAAGCAGCGCAGGCGCCAAGGGGTTCGGTCTACCACCATTTCCCTAATGGTCGAAACGAACTGCTCACCGAAGCGACAACCTACGCAGGTGGGCTGATGACTTCGGCTATTGAGCATATGGCTACAAGAATGACGCCAGAGGAGGTTGTGCATTCATTAGTGGAGTTATGGAAATTCGAGTTGACCGAAAGTGAATTTCGATCAGGGTGTCCAATTGTTGCTTTGGCTGTGGAATCGGAACCAGGGGACTCCGAGCTCGAAGGGCTTATTGCTGTTCAATTTGCCGATTGGAAAAAGGTGATAGCGCAAAATCTGGTGAAGTATGGTTTTGACCCACAGCGGGCTGCGCATTTGGCGGTAATGTGTATAGCTTCGGTAGAGGGGGCAATTATTCTGTGCCGAGCAGAATGTAGTACATCGGCTTTAGATATCGTGAAAGCTGAACTGACTGCTTTGCTTAATCAATCAGTACCTGTGTAATAGTAGTAACTTTGGTTACAGAAATCGGTATTGATCGTATTTAGTCCGTTTCGGGCAGTCCCTCAGCCTTGATGCAAAGATGAGCTGCCGGAAACCTCATTTGGTAAACGCATGATTCACAGGTAGGCTTGCCCATGACGCATGTGGAACAATTGCATGCCATCACACCAATAGATCCACCACAGACCGTTGGTCACTGGTTTCTGCGCCGCAGAAATTAGCCGAAGGTCCGGGAAAAGCCCGGCGGCCCACGCAGGAGGACGAGGTTTAGGCAGTGCCTGCGGTAAAAGCAAGCCCTGTCATGTATGCCCCGTGAGCCTGCTCCGGGGCGTTTTGCTTTCTTCGGGCGCTTCGCATGTGCACCAGCACGATGCACTACGAGAGGAGGCGAAGTATGGCAAAGCCTGAGAAAGTTACTGCGGTTGATGAAATCACTGCACAGTTTAAAGGCTCTACCGCAGCCGTTATTACGGAATACCGAGGACTTTCGGTATCTAGCTTGACTGAACTGCGTAGGGCGCTCGGAGCGAACACGTCTTACTCCGTCGCCAAGAACACCCTCGTCAAGCGCGCTGCCGCAGAGGCTGGCGTTGAGGGACTGGATGACCTTTTTGTCGGGCCAACCGCTATTGCGTTTATTAATGGCGAGCCCGTTGATGCTGCCAAGGCGATTAAGAAATTCGCTAAGGAAAATAAAGCATTAGTCATCAAGGGCGGCTACATGGATGGTCGTCCACTGTCCGTCACCGAGGTCGAGAAGATTGCCGATCTCGAATCGCGCGAGATTCTGCTTGCAAAGCTTGCAGGTGCGATGAAGGGCAACTTGGCAAAGGCCGCTGGCCTGTTCAATGCTCCCGCTTCGCAGGTTGCCCGTTTGGCTGCCGCGTTGCAGGAGAAAAAGGCTGCGCAGGAAAGTTCCGCAGAAGCCACCGCATAACAGCTGATCCGCATTTGCGTTTCAAGCACAAACACCATACTTATCGCGGATCAGTGATAAGACTTATTAGGAAGGACCGCCAACATGGCGAAGCTCAGCACCGAAGAGCTGCTCGATGCGTTTAAAGAATTGACCCTACTTGAACTCTCGGAGTTCGTTAAGGCATTTGAGGAGACCTTCGAGGTCACCGCAGCTGCCCCAGTTGCCGTTGCTGTTGCCGGTGGCGCGGCACCAGCTGCTGATGCCGCTGAAGAACAGGACGAGTTTGACGTAGTCCTCGATAGCGCTGGTGACAAGAAGATCCAGGTCATCAAGGTTGTTCGTGAGATCGTCTCTGGTCTTGGCCTGAAGGAAGCTAAGGACCTCGTTGAAGGTGCTCCAAAGGCTATCCTTGAGAAGGTTTCCAAGGATGCTGCAGAAGATGCAAAGGCCAAGCTTGTTGAGGCTGGCGCAAGCGTTTCTGTCAAGTAGTTTCACTTTGGCGTTTAGCTAATGAAGGCGAGAGTGACACCTGGGGGTGTCGCTCTCGCCTTCATTGTTATAGCTGAACTGCAGGTTAAAGCTAAATCGACCTTTTTCAAGGTTGCTGGCACTGATTTTTATGCGCCTATCGGGTGAGGAAGTTACTCGAAAGTACGGTTCGGGTAATATTCTGCCAAGTTTTACGCTAGAGTGATTCAAGCCACATCTGCCATCGGTGTGTGTGTCAGCCGGAAGATTAATCAGTGGGTGGAGGAGCAGCGTGGGAGTAGAAGTTTCTGTTGAGGGACTGACAAAGTCGTTCGGATCTCAAAGGATTTGGGAGGACGTCAGTCTGACCCTCCCTGCCGGTGAGGTAAGCGTTTTGCTTGGACCGTCAGGTACGGGAAAGTCGGTATTCTTAAAGTCTCTGATCGGTTTGCTACGTCCAGAACGTGGCTCCATCATTGTTGATGGCACCAATATCATGGAATGCTCCTCTAAGGAGCTGTACGAGTTACGCAAGCTCTTTGGTGTGCTTTTCCAGGATGGTGCGCTCTTTGGCTCGATGAGTCTTTACGACAATGTCGCCTTTGTTTTGCGTGAGCATACAAAGAAGTCTGAGACAGAGATTCGCAAGATAGTTATGGAAAAGATGGAGCTTGTTGGTCTGCTTGGTGCGGAGAATAAGCTTCCCGGCGAAATTTCTGGTGGTATGCGCAAACGTGCCGGGCTTGCCCGAGCTTTGGTTTTGGACCCGCAGATTATTCTTTGTGATGAACCGGATTCTGGCCTCGACCCAGTCCGAACCGCCTATCTTAGTCAGTTGCTTATCGATATTAACGCGCAAATCGATGCAACGATTCTCATCGTTACTCACAATATTTCTGTTGCCCGAACGGTTCCGGACAATATTGGCATGCTCTTCCGGAAGAAACTGGTTATGTTCGGTCCTCGGGAAGTGCTGCTGACTAGCGAGGAACCAGTAGTTGATCAATTCCTCAACGGTCGACGTATCGGTCCGATTGGGATGTCGGAGGAGAAAGACGACGCTCAAATGGCGGCGGAACAAGCCTTGGTTGATGCCGGTCACCATGATGGTGGAACAGAAGAAGTTCGTGGGATTATTCCACAGATTGTAGCTACTCCAGGGCTCCCGGAGCGCCAGGCGGTATACCGCCGACAAGAGCGAGTCCGGCAGATCATGCACACTCTTCCTGAAAATGCCCAAATAGCTATTCAAGAGAGTTTGGCGGGTCGCTACTCGTCGGCCACGGGGTACGTTGATGATGCTCCGACTCAGAAAATCCCGCTCGTTAAAGCTCCTTCGGGGTTTGGTGCCTAGTTAATGAGTGCTAATACTTCGGAACTCTCGACCAAGCTTGTGGGGGGGCTTAATTCCGCCCTCACGCAGGCTGGGCATATTTTTGCTCTTTTTGTGGATGTTCTTCGGAATACTTTTCGTCGGCCATTTCAATTTAGAGAGTTTATTGAGCAGGCTTGGTTTATTGCCAGTGTGACGATTTTGCCAACCGCACTGGTTGCAGTGCCTTTTGGTGCGGTTGTATCACTACAGACTGGTTCGCTGATCAAGCAGCTGGGTGCGGAATCTTTCACAGGCGCCGCGAGTGTTCTTGCTGTTATCCAGCAGGGTGCCCCGGTTGTTACTGCGCTTTTGGTTGCCGGTGCGGCTGGCTCAGCTGTGACAGCAGATCTAGGTTCACGGACCATTCGAGAAGAGATTGACGCCATGGAAGTTCTTGGTATTAATCCCATACAACGATTGGTAGTGCCGAGGGTCTTAGCAATGGTCTTAGTTGCCCTTTTGCTTAATGGCCTGGTGTCCGTCGTTGGTGTGATTGGCGGTTACTTTTTTAACGTTGTTCTTCAGGATGGAACTCCGGGTGCGTATTTAGCTTCGTTCTCAGCACTCGCGCAGCTGCCAGATTTATATGTCAGCGAATTTAAGGCAGCAGTTTTTGGCCTTATCGCTGGTGTTATTGCAGCATATAAAGGTCTCAATCCAAAAGGTGGACCTAAAGGAGTAGGTGACGCAGTTAACCAGGGTGTAGTCATTACTTTCTTGCTATTGTTCTTTGCCAATTTTATTTTGACTGCCGTGTACCTGCAAGTTGTTCCGGCGAAGGGTTCGTAGTTAATGACCATTGCGAGAGAGCATGGGCGAACGATTTTGCGTGCCCGCAGAATCGTTAAGGCGCCACTTAGTGTACTTGATCAAGCCGGTGAGCAGATGTCGTTTTATCTGCGTGCCATTCTGTGGACTCCGCGTACCCTGCATCGATATGGTAAGGAGACTTTCCGTCTTCTTGCTGAGGTGACCTTTGGTAGTGGTGGTCTTGCCGTTATTGGTGGAACCATCGGTGTCATCGTGATGATGTCCGGGTTTACCGGTGTTGTTGTTGGTTTACAAGGGTTCGCCGCTCTTGACCAGATTGGTAGCTCGGTACTTACTGGATTTTTGTCTGCTTATGTCAACACACGTGAAATTGCACCGTTGATTGCGGCTTTGGCTTTGTCGGCCACAGTGGGATGTGGGTTTACAGCTCAGCTTGGCGCCATGCGGATTTCAGAAGAGATTGATGCCCTAGAGGTCATGGCGGTGCCAAGTCTTCCTTTTTTGGTGACAACCCGAATGATCGCAGGTTTTATCGCGGTGATTCCGCTGTATATAGTTGGGCTTTTATCCGCTTACCTGGCTTCGCGGACCATCAATACCGTTTTCAACGGTCAATCTAGTGGCTCATACGATCACTATTTTAATTTGTTTTTGCCGCCCGAGGATGTGCTGTGGTCCTTTGGGAAGGTTCTTGTTTTTGCCTTCATGCTCATTCTTGTGCACTGCTACTACGGTTACTATGCTTCAGGCGGTCCGGCTGGCGTTGGGGTAGCGGTAGGGCATGCAGTGCGAACAGCAATTGTGGCCATAGCTGTGTTGGATTTCTTCCTCAGTCTTGCTATTTGGGGAACAACAACGACTGTGAGGTTGGCTGGATGAGTGCGCGAGTGACAACCGTTCGAAGGCGTTTTCTTGGTCTGGCTTTTTTTATGGTCTTAGCGTTGTTTTTAGCTTTGACTGTGTTGCAGTACAACAAGGCTTTTACCAAGGTAGTGAAAATCAATCTTCTGACTGACTCTGCTGGGAATGCGTTACCTGCTAACGCTGATGTAAAAATTCGAGGTCTGATAGTTGGTGAAGTCCGTTCAGCTGTCGCTGAGGATGGAAAAGTTAAAGCCGAGTTAGCAATTCAGCCAGACAAGGTTGATCTGATACCGCCTTCTACAACAGCCCGAATTTTGCCGAAGACGCTCTTTGGTGAACGTTATGTATCGTTGATCGTTCCTGAAGGTGCCATGGGTTCTGTCTCTGAAGGTGCCACGATTATTCAAGATAAGAGTGGCAATGCTCTGGAAGTTAGTCGAGTGCTTGACAGTTTGCTCCCACTGCTTCAGGCAATTCCGCCGCAAGACCTTAAGGCGACTTTGAGTGCGTTGGGCCAGGCTTTGGGCGGTAAAGGGGAGGCTTTGGGTAAAAGCATTGATGATTTGAACAATATCTTCTCGCAGGTTAATGCTAATTTACCGACTCTGCAGGAGGATATCCGTCTTTTTGCTGACTTTGCCCAGACATATTCCGAGGCGGCCCCGGATTTGATATCAGCATTGAGCGATTTAACCGTTACTGGAAATACTGTCGTGGAAAAAAAAGAAGAGATCTCTACCTTTTTCACTAGTCTCACTTCGGCAAGTGCAAAAACTGCTGATTTGCTGGCAGATAACCGCGACTCCCTTATTTCTATTGCAGCAGATTCGCGCGAAACCCTGGAAACTTTGGCTAGGTATTCACCATCGTTTGGCTGCACATTCAAAAATTTTGCCGAGGCGGAGAAGTATGCTTCACCGAGTATCCTTGGTGTTGGCACTAAGAATCCAGGTATTCGTGTGACTATTGAATTGGTGAACACCCGTGGGCGATACCTACCTAACCAGGATGAACCCCGTTTCTTTGATGATCGCGGTCCAGCTTGTTATGAGCGGCCAACCCCAGAAAAGAATTTTCCGCAGTACCCTGGTGGATCCTTGGGTGACGGTTCTTACCAACCTCCATCCAGAAATCCAGGGGGCCCGGTAGAGGAGTTCACTGCTCCGCAATATTCGGTAATCCCCAAGGCCGATGGCGGATTTTCCTATAGTTTTGCAGGTACCGAGTTAGAGAAGGCAACTTTGGCTTCGATTTACGGTCAAGCGATGGGGGTAGATCCACGTACAGTTCCTTCGTGGGTCACTCTGATTGGTGCCCCGGCGATGCGTGGAGCGCAGGTGAGTGTGAAATGAGGCGAGGGCTTGTTGCGCCATTGATCAAATTGGTGATATTTGCTTTGATCACTATTTTTGCGACTTCAATGCTCGCTTTTACAATTGCAAATGCTAGTGGCACAGGTGGAACCAAATTTTCAGCTCGGTTTACTGATGTCACCTCACTTAACCCTGGTGATGAAGTGCGTATTGCGGGTGTAAAGGTAGGTCAGGTCAGCGAAATTACGGTTGTTGATCACAATCAAGCTGAGGTTGAATTTGCCCTAACAAATCGAAATTATTTGCCTGCCAGTACAATTGCTAGTATTCGTTATCGCAATTTGGTTGGTCAGAGGTATATTGCACTTCAGCAAGGTCCAGGTGAGCAGGGGAGAAAACTTTCAGCTGGAGCCACCTTAGATCTGGATCATACAAATGAAGCGGTCAATCTAACTGCGTTATTTGGTGGATTTAAGCCGCTATTTAAAGAGTTAACTGCTGACGATGTTAATAAACTTTCCTTCCAGATTATTCAAGTGTTCCAAGGTGAGGCTGGAACTATTGGCGATCTTGTTCGTAGCACTGCCAGCCTGACCAACACTATTGCTGACAAAGATAAAGTTATCGGCGAGGTAATTACCAACCTCAACACTGTGTTGAGCACTATCAATCAACGGGCCAAGAACTTCGATGCACTTATCGTCAACACGGAAATGTTGGTAACAGGATTGTCGGCTGATCGCGGAGCTATCGGTGATGCAGTTACTTCGCTTGGTAGTTTGACCGAAGCGACCGCTGATCTTCTGGAACCAACCCGACCGGCTATCCAGGGTTCAATTGCGGCGCTTAATGAGCTGACTGGTCATATCAATGAACGAACAGATGATGTGAACAAGTTATTTGAGAGATTCCCTATCAAGCTTGAAAAACTTGGAAGAGCGGGATCGTATGGAGCATGGTTTAACTTTTATCTCTGTGGGCTCGATATTATTGCAGGTCCGGGTAAGGCTCCGCAGCTGAATCTCCCAACTGGCTTGCCCACAGTCAATCAGCCGTTGTATACAAACGCAGCAAGTCGTTGCTGGGCGGAGGGATCTCAGCGATGAAAAAAAAGAGAAGCCCTGCGGTTACCGGGTTTGTTGGTGCTCTGGTGATCATTATGGCCACGGTTTCTGCCTTTTTCCTTGGAGATTTGCCCTTGGTAGGCGCTGGGACAAAATACACCGCAGAATTTACTGAGGCAGCAGGTCTACGGCCAGATAATGAAGTGAGGGTTGCGGGCGTCAAGGTTGGCAAAGTTACCAGCGTGGCTTTAGCGGGAGATAGGGTTAAAGTCCAGTTCAGGGTGAAAGATACCTGGGTTGGAGATCGGTCTACTGCTTCCATTCAGATTAAAACTATCCTCGGGCAGAAGTATCTTGCACTTGACCCCCAAGGGTCAAATACCGCCAATCCTAAAGACATTATTGGGCGGGACCGAACAACCTCCCCCTACGATGTTATTGAAGCTTTTTCTGATGCATCCAAAACTTTAGGTGATATAGACACAGATCAATTAGCGAACAGTATGCGCACGCTATCTGCGGCATTCCAGGAGACACCAGAGAATGTCCGGGCCTCGCTGGATGGGGTTACCAGACTTTCTGTAGCCATTGGCAGCAGAGATGATGATTTGCGAAAACTTTTAGCTGCGACAGCTGATGTTTCAAAAATTCTTGCTGACCGCAATGATGAATTTCAGCGATTAATTTCCAATGGTGCCGCCCTGCTAAGCGAACTTAACGATCGACAGAAATCAATTGCGGCCTTGCTTGATGGAACTAAACGGGTCTCGGTGGCACTGAGGGGAATTGTTGCAGATAATGAGGCCCAGATTGGCCCCATGTTAGATAGCCTACAAACTACTGTTGATCTTTTGAATAAAAATCAAGACAACATACGTAAGAGCTTGAATCTCATGGCACCGTTTTATCGTATTTTTACTAATGTTTTGGGTAATGGGCGTTGGTTTGAAAGTGTGGTAACAAATATTCTCCCACCAGGGTTACCTGAAGTTCCGGGCTACCGTGAGCCGGTTCGGGATCTTTCGTACGGGGGAACCCGCTAATGAGTATTGCTGAGAGAAAAGCTGTGAAACCAAAAACCCTTGCTTATATGGCAATTGGAATTATCGCTGCGCTGATTGTAGCTGGAACTATGTGGTGGGTTTTCCAGAAAGTTACGAGTACAAAAATCACTGCCTACTTTGATCGTTCAGTAGGTATTTATGAAGGTTCCGACGTTCGGGTACTTGGTGTTGCAGTAGGTAAGGTCTCTTCGGTTGAGCCCTTGGGCGATCAAGTGAGAGTCACCCTCAATGTTGATCGTGGTATTGAGATTCCTGCGGACGCCAAAGCAATGCAGATCACCCCTTCAGTTGTGGCCGATCGTTATATTCAACTGGCTCCGGCGTACACCGGTGGGCCAAAGATGAAAAATGATGCCGTAATTGAGCGCAAAAATACAGCCACGCCGGTGGAGGTTGATCGGCTTGCAGCTAGTGTCACTGAGTTATCGCAGGCTCTTGGTCCTAATGGTGCCAATAAAGAGGGTGCAGTTTCCGAATTAGTCACGACCGCAGCAAAAAACT
>JBOFCS010000039.1:0-16861 GCA_051646185.1 Mycobacteriaceae bacterium
CAACCGAACAGAGAAAAACTCGAGGTCAAAGCTTTTTACCCGACGTCTCAGGAAAATTGATAGACCCGATACGCAGTTTCCGTTGACGCGGCGGCAAGCTCCTGCGCACTTTCGCCACGTAGATCAGCAAGCGCCCGCACGGTGTACGGAAGACAGTAGGACTCGTTTGGGGCGCCGCGATAGGGATGCGGCGTCAAAAACGGGGCATCAGTCTCCACTAACAGCTGATCAGCTGGAACCACCGCGGCAGCCGCGCGTACTGCATGAGCATTTTTAAAGCTAACAGTCCCGGAAAAACTCAAGAAATACCCTGCATCAACACACTTGCGTGCCATCACTGCATCAGAGGAAAAACAATGGAAAATAACTTTTTCTGGGGCGCCTTCCTGCTCCAAAACCTTAAGCACATCGGCATCGGCATCCCGATTGTGAATCATCAACGGCTTTCCTACCCGTTTTGCCAGGTCAATATGCCAGCGAAAGGCCTCCTGCTGCTCTTGCTCGGTGGCGCAACCATCAAGTTTTCCCGGCCAAAAATAATCCAACCCGGTCTCCCCCACGGCAACCGTCCGCGAGTCTTTAGCCAAATTTTCAAGCAATATCCGAGCTGCTTCATCCAGGGTGTTCGCCCTGGTTGGATGCACCGCAGTTGCGGCAAAAACTCTGGTATCCCAGTGTGCGGCGTGAACTGCCCACTGCGCCGAAACAAGATCATCAGCGACAGTGACAACCAGACCAACACCTACCTGCTCAGCACGATCAACAATAATTTTTACACTCGCAGCATCGGTGGCCCCGCAGGCATCCAAGTGAGTATGGGCATCAACAAGCGGAGTTAACCGTTCAGGAAGGTCCGGGGCCTGGCGTTCAGTAGTCACGCAGATAGAGTAGGTGCATCATGACATCTCCAACGACTTCAACCCGCCCGCCGTTCTACATCACCACGGCAATCGCCTACCCCAACGGCGCCCCCCATATCGGCCACGCCTATGAGTACATCGCCAGCGATGCCATCGCTCGCTTCAAGAGGCTTGATGGATTTGATGTCTTTTTTATGACTGGCACTGACGAGCACGGGCTGAAAATGGAGCAGACCGCAGCACGCGAAGGCATCACCGCCCGCGACCTCGCCACCAAAAATGCGAATGCTTTTAAGGAGATGGATGCTGCCCTCAACATTTCCTATGACCGTTTTATCCGTACCACCGATCCCCAACACTACGTTTCCAGTCAGGCAATCTGGCAGAAAATGGTTGATGCCGGAGATATTTACTTAGACACCTACTCGGGTTGGTACTCCGTTCGAGACGAAGCCTTCTATAACGAAGGTGACACCACCTTAAGTCCAGAAGGAACGCGCCTAGCCACCGAAACCGGTACGCCCGTGGAGTGGACCGAAGAATCCACCTATTTTTTCCGGCTCTCGGCTTATCAAGATAAGTTACTTGCCCTCTATGAAGAACATCCTGAGTTCATTGCACCTGCTACTCGACGTAATGAAATAACCAGCTTTGTCAAAAGTGGGTTAAAAGACTTATCAATCTCCCGCACCACATTCAACTGGGGAGTTCCGGTACCTCAGGACCCGGAACATGTTATGTATGTCTGGGTCGATGCTCTCACTAATTACCTTACTGGACTTGGCTATCCAGATGAGTCTTCACCTGAATTTCAAAAATACTGGCCAGCAGACCTGCATATCATCGGTAAGGACATCACCCGCTTCCACACTGTGTACTGGCCGGCTTTTTTACTGTCCGCCGGAATTGAACTGCCCAAACGAGTTTTCGCCCATGGGTTTGTTTTTAATAAAGGCGAGAAGATGAGCAAATCTGTGGGCAATGTTGTTGACCCACAATCACTTATTACTGAATACGGGCTTGATCCGTTGCGCTACTTCCTATTACGCGAAGTATCCTTTGGCCAGGATGGTAGCTACAGCCATGAGGCGATTGTCACCCGTATCAATGCCGACTTAGCCAATGACCTTGGCAACCTTGCGCAACGCTCTTTGTCAATGATCGCCAAAAATTGCGAGGGTGTGGTTCCCACTCCGGCAGAATTTACCGCCGAGGACAATGCCCTACTCACTCAAGCAGATGCCCTTGTAGATAAAGTTCGAACCGAATTTAATTCCCAAGCAATGCATTTAGCTCTCGAAGCTATCTGGTTTGTCTTAGGTGAAACTAATCGTTACTTCTCTGCGCAAGCGCCATGGGCTTTGTTCAAAGCAGGTGATACTGCCAGGGGTGGCACCGTACTTTATGTGACTGCTGAGGTGGTCCGCATCGCGTCCATCCTGGTTCAGCCGGTTATGCCCGATGCAGCCACAAAGCTGCTAGATCTGCTGGGGCAAGGGCTCGAAGCTCGGCAATTTAGCAATCTGAACGAGCGGCTAACCCCTGAAATCGCTCTGCCAGCACCCTCTGGAGTATTTCCTAAATACATTGATAAAGCTGATAGTTAACCCCATGAGCTTTACCCCACAGCCCAGCTGCACCCGGCACCGTGACGTACACTGATAGCGAAATTTACGCACTTCTATCCGAAGGTATTGCCTTGTCCTTCGGAAAGAAACGGAATCAGTGGCGAGCCGATTCCATAGCCGATCTGCTTACCGTTTGTGATGCCCAGAACGAGCAACGAGCCTCAGTGCTCGCTTCGCAGCAACTAACCAATTCATTGCATAATCTTTACGATAATGGTTGGCAACCCATGGATCTAGTGCATACTGCAAGACTCAAACAGCCCCCTCCGATTACCAAGCTAGTAATCGCTGCAGTACTAAAAAATGCTGATGCTACCGAAGCGAAAAGCCGAGCACCCAAAGCCTGGAAGAACCAACTTGCTTCGATAATAGAACTCGACCCCACAACAACAAAACGCTATACCCGACTTGATCCCAACGGAATATTCTTAATCGAATGGCTCACCTCTAGTGGAAAAAATTCTTACCTAGAAGCAAACGATCAATGGCTGGATCTCCTAGCTTTGCTTGGTCAATGGCAACAACTTCCGGCTTGCCCACTATTGATTTCACCACCTTCCTCCTGGCCCGCAACTGGCACTGAATACCCGTTAGATTCAGTCGAACAGCTACGGAATGAAGCAAATAGCAAAACAATTAACAAAATACGGGGGCTGCTTAGCAAGGCTGAATCAACCAATTTTCCCGAAGAGGCTGAAACTTTAACAGCCAAAGCTCAAGAATTGATCTCGCGATACTCCATACATTCAGCATTAGTTGACGCTAAAAACCACCACACAAACATTACAGTCTGCGCTAAGCGTATTCACATCACCAACCCCTATCCCGAGGCAAAGGTACAGCTACTTAACGTCATTGGTAACTGCAATCAGGTTAAATCCGTCTGGGATGGATCGATGGCAACGGCAACAGTGGTAGGAACTCCCGTGGATATTGAACAAACCGAACTTCTCTTCACTTCTTTACTCGTCCAAGCAGTTCGCGCCATGTCACAAGCAGTCAATAGTGGACCTAAAGCACACAATGCGGCTTTCAGCAAAGCCTTTCTTTATGCCTATGCCACGCGAATAGGCGAACGCCTGCGCCAGATTCGGACTAAAGCCACTGAGAATGCCATCGAGGAAGCTTCATCTGAGCTTCTCCCTGCACTTAACGCCCAGGCAGTCGCAGTAGAAGCTGAATGTGAACGAATTTTTCCCGCTACCACAACTCGGCGTGGAGCATCACTGGACGCTAAAGGTTGGCAAGCCGGAAATTTGGCCGCCAATCACGTCCTGCTTGAGTAATCATCAACAAGATCACCCACAGTAAGGGTAGGTTTACCTCAGTAATGTACTGTATTAGGTATGGCTCGTTTTGCAGAAAGTTCACCAGTTTCCGACTCACCGGTACCCATAGTGCCACGTGCCGCCTTACTTTTTACACTTCTCTCGGTGGCACTATCTGCCATAGTTGTTGCTTTTGCAGCTGTAGTCCTAGTCGTGGACAGGCGGCAGGAAACAATAAATACCGCATCGGCGTCCTCGGAAGCTGCGACGTTGGCTTTACTGCAATCGCTCTCCTCACACCAAGGAGAAGCCCTCCAAGCCCAGAAGCCCAAAGAGACAGTAAACGCGCCTGTCTCAACTATTCCAACTCAAAAAAGCAGCCAAAACTCATTGCCTGCAAGCACATTATCTACTACTGAAACCACAGCTCCGATAACCGAGACCTCCTCGCCTCCTAGCGCAATAGAGCTAACTCACATACTACGTTTGGCAGTTGACCCAAGTCGGCCACTATCCCAACGACAAGCCAATGTTGAGAACGGCCAGAAGATTCCAGAATTACTTGGGAAAATTAGCGAGCGAGCTGGGATATTTCTGTCCATCGTGAATCCCCAAGTGATAGATCCTATTGATTTTAACGAAAATCAAGCTTCAGGGCGCTTACAAGTTACCTTCAATGGCAGCGCTGGTCCCGAAACTCCACTAAGGTTAACCTGGAAACACCTTGACGGGCAGTGGAAATTATCTGCGCGGAGCATTTGCGATATTGCTTCGTTTAATGGTTTCAGTTGTCCAAGTGATTACGCTGTACAGTAGCGTGAAACCCTCGCTGAAATGCGTCCGTCAAACGCCTAACCGCGTATTGCATTAAAACGTCAATGATAAGTGCACAAGAAATTATCGCGATAGTCCAGGCAAACAGCTCTGCGGTAAGAAGGAGGGTACGAGCTTTGGCTATCGCTGCGCCAATACCATTGGGGGCAGCTAAAAGTTCTGCCATAACCGTAATTCGGATCGAACTCGAAACCACAGCACCAAAAGTCGCTAATACCGTTGGAATAAGCTGAGGAATGATAACAAAGACATATGCTCTCAGATTTCCAAGCTGGAAAATTTTCAACATCTCATCCAGCTGACTATCAGTTGATTGTAAAGCGCCAGTGACCGCAGCCGAAACCAAAGGGAACATTACAGCCGTCACCACTGCAATAGCAATTATTGGGGAACTCCCCAGCCATAAAACAAGGCAAAGAATAGCGACAATGGGGGGTAAACCCTGCAGTATCGCGCGAACCGGAGCTAGCACCCCATTCATGAAGTGATACCTGAAACTTAATACTCCAGAAAGGCATCCAGCAGAAAAAGCGATCAATGTGGCTAGCAGTGCTCGACCGCAGGTTCGACCTAGATCTATCAACAGCTCTCCGGAAACCGCTAATTTCCATAATGCCCGGAAAGTCAGCTCAGGGCCGGGAAGCACCACCGGCGACTGGCCTCTAGAGAGCAACTCCCATGCTAAAGCTATTGCAAAAAAGGAAGATACAACACCAATAAAAAATTTTGTACGCCCCCTATTCATCATGTCGGCAAGTAAAAGTTTGCTTGCGGTAATGCCCCGCCAACCGAATCGCGATTTAATTCCAGAAGGGCTTTTAATAAGATTTCCATATCAACACGACCAACTTGAGCAGGAAGATACGTTGGTTTAAGCGAAGGTAAAATATCTGCGGATAAATCCGCAGGAACCGGAATCACCTTACTTATTTCTTCACCACCCAAAGAGGGATTGCTCGTTGCGGAAATAATTGAATTCAGGAAACTACCATTGAGCTTAGTGACCAACGAAGGATAGCGACGTGCAATTTCACCTCGAACGACAAACCCAACAAATGGTAATGCTGATGCCCCGGTCTGCTCTTTCCATAGTTCTTGCACACTCATCGCTTTAATGATATTGGGCGAAGTTCTTTCCACTACTGTAGCCAAATGTTCCGGTAGTACCGCATAAGTAATTGCACCAGAAGAAAGTCCTGACGCAATCTCCAAAGGAGTTGGATGGTAACGTAATTCGGTATCATCCATGCCAATTTTAGCAAAAAGAGTGCGGGTGAGTAAATCTACAATGTCATTAGGAAATGGTATGTCAACTTTCTGCCCACGAAGATCTTTAAGAGTTGTCCCCACTGGCCCCATCAGGTGTAAGATCTCACCGCTTACGGTACCGAGAAGAGCCAAATCAACACCTTGAGAACAAAGGTTAGCGGCAATGTTAATCGGCATTGCCGCTACATCATACCGACCAGATATAAAATTTGTGCGTAATTCCTCAGGAGTGCTTGCTGTCTTAATATCAACAGAATCAATACCGAGTGAATTAAGTTGAGTAACGGGGGCAGCCATTGCTATGTTGTTAGCTACCCCGATAGTGAGTTTCTCTGGCATAGTAGTTCCAGTGCCAATATCTACACCACAACCCTTGTTAGTCAGCTGATTTGCACAAGACACATTAACAATGCACACCAACACAACAATGACGAGTAAGGCAATTTTAGGTTGAACATGAAGCTTCATAAAGATTTACCTTTCATTGAGTGCAAAGATCTCACTCTCAGCCAAGCGGGAAAGCAATTAACTAAAGGATTTTCAGTCACTATTTGTGGCGGTGAAGCCTTAGCAGTTACCGGCCCTTCCGGCTCAGGGAAAACCACGTTCATTCGGGCTTTACTCGGACTTGTCACACCCACTGAAGGTACGGTCCGCTTCTCTGGAAAACGCGCTGCGGTATTCCAAGAACCGCGCCTAGTTCGATGGCTCTCGGCAGAGCAAAATGTAAGACTTGGCAAACCCGGAACTGACGTCTGGAAAAGAAAGCCATGTACATCCTCCCTCGATCTCCTCAGAGCGCTGGGGCTTTCCGATGTTACCGAACGTCGTGCAGATGAACTTTCCGGAGGCATGCAGCGCCGGGTATCAGTGGCGCGGGCTTTATACAGTGGTGCACAAATCATCATCGCTGATGAACCATTTGCCCACTTAGACGCCGAATCAGCAATGCTTGTTGCCAATGCACTGGAGGCAGCTAGGTCTGCTGGAGCGGTACTGGTCCTTAGTGCGCACAAAGTCGGCTTCGAGCACCGAAGCATCAACAATTTCCACTCCCTTTCCTTTTAGTAGGTTATGCTAACCTCATATTGATCTTACTGCCAACCTTAAGGGAAACCTCATGAGCAAACTCCCACTTGAAGAACGTCCAAGCACCCAGCTACCCGGACATTGGCTGCTGGCAAGACTGGGCAAAAAAGTGCTTCGCCCTGGCGGCAAAACAATGACAGCACAGCTCTTAGCTGCAACTAATATCCGCGCAGCGGTGGTACTGGAGATGGCTCCAGGGTTGGGGCGTACTGCTCGCGATATTCTCGCCTATCAACCCCAGACTTATTACGGAGTGGAAGCCGATGAGACCGCAGTTGCACTCAGTGCTAAAGCGATTGGGGCAAGTGGGACCGTAACCCAAGGCACTGCCTCAGCCACTGGCCATAACCCAGACAGTATTGATGTAGTCATTGGGGAAGCCATGTTAACCATGCAATCCGAAAGAGATAAAAGTGCAATTGTTTCCGAAGCTTTTCGGATACTCCGTACGGGTGGATCTTATGCCATTCACGAGCTAGCATTAACCCCAAACGAACTCAATAACAACGTAAAAGATGAAATAAAAAAATCACTTGCACGATCCATCAGGGTTAATGCCAGGCCGCTCACCTCAGCAGAGTGGACAGCCTTACTTGAACAACAGGGCTTCATCGTTGATTCCATCAACTACGCACCGATGGCTCTCTTGCAGCCTCAGCGAATTATTGCCGATGAGGGACTTTTGGGGGCTTTAAAATTCATTAGCAATGTTTTACGAGATTCTGATTCAAGGAAGCGGGTTCTGCACATGAGAAGTGTCTTTCGAAAATACCGCGCACACCTTGAAGCTATTGCAATAGTAGCGAGAAAACCATGACGAACAAAGCTGACCTCACCCTGGTCAACGAGACAGCAAAACTTCGACGCATCGATGGGACAAAACCTGCCATAGATGTGCTGGCAAAAACCGCTGATGCCAGAATCGTACGTCTTGGATTCCAATCAGGACAAGGGCTTTCAGAACATAAAACAACCACTCGGCTACTACTGCATGTCACAGTCGGTGAAGTTATCTTACAAGTTGGAGATGCCGAACCAGTCACACTCTCGGTTAACTGTCAAGCCATGCTTGCCGCAAAAGTTCCCCATAGCGTCTTCGCATATTCCGATGCGGTGCTCATCCTGACAGTTTTGGCCTCCTCATAAACATTACCGACTAACCTTTCTAAGGAAATGGCTCCGCTTCCGCTGTAAGGCATGCTTTGTGACTTAGCTATCAGCTGGAGCTCTGGACTAGCTGCATCACAGGTCTTACAGTAAGAATCATTAAGGCAAAGGAGCCCGAAATGCAGAGCGAGACTTCCCTTCACATTGTTGTTATTGGTGCAGGTTATAGCGGAATTATGGCCACTAACCGACTACTTGCTACTGATTCTGCTCAGCAAATTAAGGTCACCGTGGTGAACCCGCGACCATATTTTGTGGAACGTATCCGTTTGCATCAACTACTAGCGGGAACTAGCCAAGCGACTGTACCTTTTGATGAACTATTGCACCCACAAGCGAACCTTCTTGTTACAGAAGCAACTCACATCAACGCCTCAAATAGTACCGTGACCTTAGCGGATAATTCTGTGCTTAATTACGACTATCTTCTTTATGCGCTTGGTAGCTGTAAGGCAACTGCCGAGATTCCTGGAGTTAACGAATTTTCTTGGAATACAGCCGAGTTGGAATCAGCAATGGACCTCAAGGAACGAATTTACTCCCTTGATAGAAATAAACCCAACAATATTGTCATCATCGGAGGCGGCCTTACCGGAGTAGAAACCGCAGCGGAACTTGCTAGCTTACCGTCAACAACTAAGATCACCTTGATAACTTCAGATGAACTTTGCCCTGGGTGGTCAACTCAAGGTAAAACGAAAGTTCGCAAATATCTTCAAAAACTGGGGGTATCTGTCCTTGAATCAAGGACAGTTTCAGCCGTTACGGCTACTTCAGTCACGCTAAGTCAGGGTCCAGAACTGCCCAGCGATATCACCATTTACTCTGGTGGTTTCAGCACTCCACAGCTAGCCAAAGCGAGCGGCTTAACCGTGGATTGCATTGGTAGAATACGTACCGATGCAGCCTTAATTAGTGTCGACGCTCCTAATATTATCGGGATCGGCGATGCCGTAGCCCCACCTGGATCGGTATCAAAGCATATTCGAATGAGTTGTGCAGCAGCACTTCCCCTGGGAGCGCAAGGGGCACAAACAATTCTAGCGCTTATTTCTGGGCAATCTCCACAACAGATTTCCCAGGGCTTTGCAGGACAAGTTCTCAGCTTAGGAAGAAGCTACGGAGCAATGCAGTTTGTTCGGTCCGATGATTCACCCCGATCAATGGCCATATCAGGTCGTCCAGGTGCATTCATCAAAGAACAAATCTGTTCACTCACTCTTAAATGGATCAAGAAAGAAGCTCTTAAAGGTGGCTCTTACCATTGGCCTAAAGGTCCAAGTGAAAATTTCTAATCATATTGATCGCCCGCCTGAACTACCGATCTACGAAATTCTAAAGGTACCATTCCCTCTCGTAAAGTAAAAAACTTGGTGAAATTGGCAGAATCATCAAAACCTAATACTCTCCCAATTTTCGCAACCGGATCTTCGGTGTGCGCCAGTAATCTTTTAGCTTCCAATATTATTCGTGCATCGATGAATTTTTTAGCACTTTTTCCAGCAGCTTCTAATGAAGCGCGAGTTAAAGTCCTTGGCGAATACCCAAGATTCCGTGCGTAAAAATCAACGCTATGACTCTTACGGTAATGGAGTTCAACCTCATGTCTGAACTTGTGAAAAACTTCCCCAGATGACTTAACTGTTGTCGGCCTATCACCCTCAATTCCTAGTAACAGAAACAAAATAGCAGATAATAGGTGCTCCACTATATAAGAGTGAAACTGATGCTCACCACTAG
Organism: Mycobacteriaceae bacterium; assembly: GCA_051646185.1. GTDB lineage: Bacteria > Actinomycetota > Actinomycetes > Mycobacteriales > Mycobacteriaceae > JBOFCS01. Next base: position 9,856 of record JBOFCS010000039.1, read on the forward strand.
TGAAATAGCTCTCCACGTGTTGCATGGCCGATAGCAATCCCTGCAACCCTAACCACTGATCAGCTGTGAGTCTCCATAATGGTAGAAGCTGGTCTAATTCCCCCACTCGAGAAGCTAAACCTGAAGCCAAGGAGGAAGATTCAAAAAGAATTACGGTGGCCTCAAAATCTAAAATTTCTCCCCACTGCTGAACCTGTCCCGGATGGACCCATAAAACCGTTCCTGGCAGTAGCGAGTACTGACAAAAATCTACAGAGTGAACTGCCGCTCCAGCTGTCACAACAATAAGTAAATGAAACCTAGGGCGCTGAGCCGAAGCAAATTCCTTTGTCCCCCCGGTACGACGCAGTCGAGCAATCGTAGTGACCTCAATAGCGCTGGAATGTAGGCTCCCAGGACGGTAAGAAACCTCCCTAACTGCCCCAGCGGAACCAATTAAGGCATTTTTCTTTATTTGACCGTTTTTAACCATAGTATGTCCATGCTACACCTGTTAATTATTGCACCACTGACATAAATTACCTAAGTAACCAACCTTCGACAACCGATAGGAACCATCATGTCCACACTAAACTACACCGTTGTAGATTCTTCTGAATCCGCACTGCACAAAACTTCAGTCCTAATCACCGGCGAAACCAGTGCGACAGTAATCGATGCCGGGTTTACCCGCGCTGAGGGTCACCGAATTGTTGCCGAAGTACTCGACTCGGGTAAAACGTTAAAAACCGTGATCATCACTGCCGGAGACCCTGATTTTTACTTTGGTGCTGAGGTTATTCAGAATGCCTTTCCTGATGTTCAATTTTTTGCCCCAGCCGATGTCATTGAGCATATCCAGCATAGCTATGAAGGAAAGCTCGTTGCTTGGGCACACCTTGGCGCAAATCTCCCTAGCCGACTAGTCCCTATCGCAATACTGGGCAAAAGTTTTGAAGTAGATGGCACCACAATTGAGGTTCATCAAGCCAATAAAAATTTAGGCGATAGATCTTATTACCTATGGGAGCCACTATCCTCAAGCTTATTTGGCGGAGTACTGCTCTTTGGTGAACTGCATGTCTGGACAGCCGATACTGCTACTGCCGAATTACGTTCGGAATGGATTGAGGTACTTAATCAACTGCTAACGCTAAACCCCAGTTTTGTGGTTGCAGGGCACCGGAAACCGCAGTCGGCAACCGACATCAGCTCCATCACCCAAACCCGCGATTACCTACTGCGCTTTGAGAACATTCTTACCACTTCGGGAGATGCCGCAAGCACCGAAAAGGCTTTACTAGAGCTATTTCCCGAATATGGTTTAGAAATTTCCGCTTCATTGGGCAGCAAGGTTGCCAAAGGTGAAATGCCTTGGGGCTAAGTTATATCCTACTAAGAAAGGGAACAATGAAAAGAAAATTTACGGTCCTACTCTTGCCCTTAGCCACAATGATTGGCATTATCACAGGATGCAGCAAGAGCACAACAGAAAGCGTCACAGTGCAGAATAAAAATCTGGTGACCGCTTTTTATGAGCAGGCTTTTGTACAAAAAGATATTGCCGGAGCAGCAAATACGTATATCGGCGATATCTACCTCCAGCACAACCCTCAAGTTGCTGACGGCAAAGAAGCCTTCATCAAGGCTCTCAGCCCCTACGTTTCGACACCAGGCTTACAGGTAAGCATTGCCCGAATCATCGCCGAAAATGACCTGGTTGTTGTACATTCCGCTACAAGAATTGGCGATGCCTCGGAAACAGCAGTTGCTGATATTTTCCGGGTAGCCGATAACAAAATTGTTGAACATTGGGACGTGCAACAAAACATTCCAGCCAGCACTGCCAGCGGAAGACCGATGACCTAAGCATCATGAAGCGATACTGGTTGTAATATAAGCCGGGTGCCCACCAATGAGCTCACTACGCGATGTCTCAGACAGTTGCGTGGTGGGCTCATTGGCCTATCATCTGGAGCCGCCAGCCTCGCAGCTCATGGTTGGGGCGGAGGTCAGGTAACAACAGAAAGCAACGCTCTAACCCTACTCACAGCAGTAAACATTGCCCTAGGGGTAATTGTTACCTCAATACCATTACTGCATAAAAACATTACGAATCTCACTATCAGTCTACTCTGCGGACAGTTTTCTGGGCATATCGTTCTAGCCTCAATATCCACGGTCGAACATCACCACAGTGACCAATGGCTTTCACTGCAGATGTTTTGTTCACACCTGGCTATGTCTGCACTATTAGCACTGGGAATCCATGCTACTTATCGGGGTTGGCAGATTGCCGTTTCGGCGCTAGCCCGCATTATTCCTCGAATAACCCGCTCTTGGCCTGAGTTTGGTCTGCATTACCAACTCCTTACGCCCTATCATTTTTATGCAATTCCTGAATTACTCTGCAGCTCAGGTACAGGGACCCGAGGTCCACCTCTACCCTAACGGCAACACGATGCCGACACCTTTTTATTTTCTGTGTCTGGTCACTACCAGCACAGCCTTGTCATATTAATTCTGTTAAGCCAGAAGTTAACTATGCGCACCTAGCGAACTCAATAGTGGAGCGCTGCGTGTCTTATAGGGTGCTTAACACAGCCCAATGAAGGTCAAAACTACGATGAACGATACCCAGGACTGGACAGAGTCAACTACTGCAACAGGGATAGGTAAGGATAAGCAACAGAAGGAACGAAAAGAACGTAGTGAGCGTGGCAGACTAATTCGCCGGGTCTGGCGAATGCACTTCTATGCCGGGGCAATAGCCGGTCCATTCTTGTTATTGCTGTCTTTAACTGGTCTTGTTATTTTATATACCCAGCCTATTCAATCTGCGCTACATAGCGACCTGATCACAGTTAATCCAGGAAGCACCTCTGTACCGTTAAGTACTCAGGTTGATGCAGCTTTGTATCAGTTTCCCGATCATTTCGTACGCACGGTAACCCCAGCAGCGGAAGCTGATCAGTCAACACTGGTAGCACTGGGTATTCAGGATTCATCCGATACTCTCAATGTTTATGTAAACCCTTATACTGGAAATGTTTTGGGTAGTGATATCGATGGATCAGATGTGGTTGGTCTATCTAATCGCTTACATGGATTTCTTAATAATGAAGCCATCACAGTAACGCTGCCTTCCCTTTCACACTGGATTGACGCTGATGAGCATCCCGAATCAACAGTCACAGTTGCTTTGGGTTCGTTAATTATTGAAATCATCACGGTATGGTCACTTGTTCTTGCCCTCACTGGCATCTATCTGTGGTGGCCCAGGTCTTCCCAAAAAGGTAAGCCAGCCATCCGTGTACGCTGGGGCAAAGGTGGTCGCATTCGCTGGCAAGATTTACATTCTCTTAGTGGCCTGCTTGTTGCTTCCGTTCTTGCCATCTTTGTTATCAGTGGGATGCCTTGGTCTCAGTATTGGGGAAGTGACTGGTCTACTGTCGCAAGTAAAATCACACCAAACAAAGAACCCAGCCCTGTGTCCACTGTCGCAAAAGTTGGGGATGTTGACCGACTTGGGCACCATATTGAGTGGTCAACTCAAACAGATAATATCCCAACATCACCGACGCTGGGAGCCGCAGCTGAGCTGCCTGCTCAGATCAGCTACACCAGCATTGCCACTATTGCTGAACAAGAAGGCATGCTTGCCGGTTACAGCATTATTCCGCCCATGAACATTCCTGGAGCTGATGAGGCTGCTACCTACGGTTCTTTTATTATCATGAACCACTGGCCGCAAAAACTATCTGAACAACGAACCCTATATCTAGATCAGTTCACCGGAAATACATTGGCAAATTCTACTGCAGATGATAAAGGTTTTCTCAATAAAGCCACCAGCTTTGGAGTAAACCTTCATATGGGAACCCAGTACGGCTTGCTCACCCGAATCCTTGCTACCACAGGATGTTTACTGCTCATCTTGAGTGTGCTTACGTCTTACCTGATGTGGTGGAAACGCCGCCCTAGCAAAACTGTTGGACTGCCCAACCGCCCGAACCGAAGGCCAGGAACTCGTTCGGTAGGAACACCAGCAATGACCATCATCGGGCTCACCTTAGCATTGATATACCCCTCTTTTGGAGTCAGCTTGCTGTTGGTGGTCCTTCTTGATACGGCAGTCAAAATGTATACAACTTATGTGAAAAAGAAGCCAGCAAACAGCCCTACCTAACCCATATAGGTCTCGGTACCTGCATATACTGGTACCGAGACCTATTCAATAGCAAAATCTTTCACATTTATTTAGCGTGTTGAGCCACAGCTGAGGTGGCAGAAGCAACGATCAGAGCCTGCGAATAGACCTCGACAGGTCGAGATGAAAATGAGCGCACCGTCCCAAGAATGGTCTGAAGTCCAAGACTTTGCTCAAAACCGTGTTGACGCGCTGGTTGGCTCAATACACACTCACAGTAGTTCACGATACGGAACGGACTACTCCAACAAGAAGGACAAACGCGACCGACACACTCACCGGCTACAGTAGCTGCATGCGCGTACTGCTCGTTGAAGACGATCCGGCAATCGCCGAAGCCCTCATCGACGGGCTGCCCCGCTACGGCTTCGAGGTCACACATGTCACTACCGCCGCCGAAGCTCGCGCCAAATTCAGCAATGCCGAGGTAGTGCTGCTCGATCTGGGTCTGCCCGACGGGGACGGTATCATAGTCTGCCGGGATATCCGAGCTGTGAGCGAGATACCACTACTGATCATCACCGCTCGCTCTGACGAGGTGGAGCGGGTGGTGGGCCTGGAACTGGGGGCCGACGACTACCTCAGCAAACCTTTTGGCCTCCGCGAACTGGTGGCTCGGATCAGGGCGGTATTACGTCGCACTACCCAGCCCGGCGCACTGGCAACCTCGTCTGCTGCACCCCCGGAAGCTGCACAGCAGCTCACCGAGACTGACCTGAACCTAACCGTCGGCAACCTCCGTGTTGAACCCCAGACCCGGCGTGCTTACGTCTCAGGAACTGAAATATACCTCACACCTAAGGAATTCGATCTACTCGCTACTCTGGCTTCAAAGCCTGGTATGGTGTTCGGCCGGGAAGAGCTAATGAACGAGGTGTGGGATCAACACTGGTTTGGCTCCACTCGCACCCTGGACGTTCATATCGGCGCCTTACGCCGCAAACTCGCCGACGCCGTCGAGGTACAAACGGTGCGCGGGGTGGGATTCCGGCTGGAGAAGGCCACACTACAGTGAGACTCCGACTCGTCCTCAGCTACCTCGCCCTGGTCGCGATTGCGCTGGCGCTCTTCACCATTCCCGTGGCTATTAGCTCATCAAACCTGCTGAAATCAAACCTCAAACAAACGGCACTGTTGGAGGCGCAACTGTTCGTTCCGCTGGTGCAACGCACCGATCCCGCTGCGGCAGTGGCCATCGAAGACCGCACACGCGACTTCCAGAACGCCACCGACGCCCGGGTGAAACTATTCCGGACCGACAATGGCGCTAACAATCCCCAGGTGTCCACAGCATTCTCCGGACGCGACCCAGTCGCAGTTTGGGGCTATCAACAGCTGCTTGGTGCCGACGGTGTCTCTGTGGCAGTCCCCGTGCGTGCAACCACCACCGGCACTTCCGGTCCCGTAATCGCTGTCGTGCAGGTGGCTGTACCGTCCGCCGGCGTCGACCAGCAGATCCACGGCATTTGGACTTTCCGGATCAGCATCGGCCTCGCCGTGCTGGGTGCCTCTGCCCTGATCGCCCTGGCACTGGCCGGAACCATCGTCCGACCCCTACGCCGCCTCGAAGCGGTGGCCCGCCGCCTCGGCAGCGGCGACTGGTCAGCACGCGCCCCCACCTCGGGGCCCAAAGAAATCGCCTCGCTAGCAGACACCCTCAACTCCAGTGCCGCTACCACCGAAGCCCTACTCGCATCACAACGCAGTTTTGTTGCCGATGCCTCACATCAGCTGCGTACCCCACTCACCGCGATCCGGCTCTCGATCGACAATGTCCTCGACTCCGATATCGATCCGACCACCACCCGCCAACTAACCCGTATCGACGGCGAGGTCGACCGGATGAGCCGCATGGTTGAAGGACTACTAGCTTTAGCCAGATCCGAATCTTCTTCCACTGCAACCGAACTAGTTGATCCCACTCAGATCGTGCTAGAACGTTGTGAGGTATGGGCGCCGGTGCTGAGAGAGAAGGAGCTCACCTTGGAGACCGATCGACTCGACGCGTCGTCGGTGCGGCTCACCCCCGGCGCGCTGGAGCAGATACTCGACAACCTCATTGACAATGCCATCGCGGCCTCGCCGCCGGACACCACAGTCACCGTGACCGTGGCCGCCGAGAACACCACGGTCCTACTCACCGTGACCGACGAAGGCCACGGGATGACCCCGGAGCAGCAAAGCCGGGCGTTCGATAGGTTCTGGAGGGCCAGACGGCCCGGTACCGGAAGTGGCTTAGGCCTGGCGATCGTGCGCAGCCTGATCGAACGCGATGGCGGCACCGCGTCCCTACGCACGGCACCGGCAGGCGGGCTCACCGTCGAACTTCGACTGCCACGCGTCATCGCTACAGCCTGAGCAGCTTTACAGAATCTTTGCACAGGTTTACCGCAACGCTGACCCTCACATGTCCGTTCTCTGCATTCATAGTCGGCAAAGTTGAACTCACTGAGCAACAGCGAGTTGCCAACCCACGAAAGGAACAAAAAGCTATGACTGACAACCGGAAGACCATCGTCACTGCCGCCATCGTCGGCATTACCGGACTCGGAATCGGTATCGCCAGTACCGCCGCGGCCAATGCAGGAAACGACCCCGAAGCGCCGCCATCTAAGCAGGAGGTGGCAGCCCTGTTCGACCGCTGGAACGCCAGCCTGGCGACACTCGACGCCGAGAAGGTAGCCAACGAATACGCCTCCGACGCTGTGCTGCTACCCACCGTGAGCAACGAGCCCCGCACCACCCGAGCCGCGATCGTGGACTACTTCGCCAAGGACTTCCTACCAAAGAAGCCTCAGGGAGTGATCACCGAGTCGT
>JBOFCS010000077.1:0-9515 GCA_051646185.1 Mycobacteriaceae bacterium
CCGACGTTATCTTCCCGGCAGCTTAATGGTCGAGACCACTTGGCAAACCCATACTGGATGGATCATTGTCCGTGATGCTCTGGTTATGGGCCCTTGGCACGACATTGAATCACGTTCGCGCACCCACCGCCGCACCCCCACCGACTGGGATGCCGAGCATATTCTTTTACGCACAGTCAAGTGCGTGAGCGGAACTGTTGAACTTGCTATGAGCTGCGAACCAGCCTTTGACTACCATCGCACCGGGACTAGGTGGGAATACAGTGGTCAGGCTTATAACGAAGCTATTGCAGTGAGCACAACCGATCCACAGTTACATCCAACCCTTAAGCTGACTACAAATCTTCGTCTTGGCCTCGAAGGACGCGAAGCTCGAGCACGAACCCGACTCAACGAAGGTGATAATGTTTTTGTCGCCCTAAGCTGGTCTAAACATCCAGCACCACAAAGCTTTTCCGAAGCTTCGGATAAGATGTGGAAAACCGCTGAGGCTTGGCGGCAATGGATTAATATTGGCGAATTTCCGGATCATCCGTGGCGTGCCTATCTACAAAGAAGTGCCCTAACCCTCAAAGGACTTACCTACTCACCTACCGGGGCGCTGCTCGCTGCCTCAACAACATCGCTTCCAGAAACTCCTGGCGGGGAACGTAACTGGGATTACCGCTACGCATGGGTACGGGATTCCACCTTTGCACTCTGGGGTCTATATACCCTGGGCCTCGATCGTGAAGCCGATGATTTTTTCTCCTTCATTGCTGATGTGTCTGGCGCAAATAACGGTGAGCGTCATCAATTACAGGTGATGTACGGGGTCGGAGGTGAGCGCACTTTAGTAGAAACTGAGCTAGAGCATCTATCCGGGTATGAAGGAGCGAAGCCAGTGCGAATCGGCAACGGAGCCTTTAACCAACGCCAACATGATATCTGGGGAACCATGCTGGACTCGGTCTACCTGCACAGTAAATCCCGTGAACAAATTCCCGAAGCTCTCTGGCCAGTGCTTAAAAGTCAAGTCAATGAGGCAGTTCAACATTGGCAGGAACCCGATCGCGGTATTTGGGAAGTTCGAGGCGAACCCCAGCACTTTACCTCCTCGAAAGTGATGTGTTGGGTTGCCCTTGATCGTGGAGCAAAACTTGCACTATTGCATGGCGAAGCCACCTATGCCGAACAATGGTCAGCAATTGCAGAAGAAATTAAGGCTGATATTCTCGCCAATGGCGTGGATTCACGTGGTGTATTTACCCAACGTTACGGCGATGATGCTTTAGACGCCTCGTTACTGCTAGTTCCGCTGTTGCGGTTCCTTCCACCGGATGACCCCCGAGTGAAGGCAACCGTGCTCGCTATCGCTGATGAACTAACGGAAGGAGGTCTTGTACTTCGTTACAAAGTTGCCGAGACCGATGACGGACTATCTGGCGAAGAAGGTACTTTTACTATCTGCTCTTTCTGGCTAGTCTCTGCTCTTGTCGAAGTGGGAGAGTTAGCCCGAGCAAAGCATTTATGCGAGCGGTTACTCAATTATGCAAGTCCACTTAAACTTTATGCTGAAGAAATAGATGTAAAAACTGGAAGACATTTAGGGAACTTTCCCCAAGCATTTACTCACCTCGCTTTGATTAATGCTGTTGTACACGTAATTCGAGCAGAAGAGGAAGCTGATGCCAGTGGCGTATTCCAACCTGCACATCCTGGTAACTAAGCAAACTTTTTTATTTAACCAAGCCAACATAAACAATCCTATGAACTACCTCTGTCAACGAAACCTTTTGATATAAAACGATCTTCACGTACTATTCAATTTATTATAGGTAGTAGCGTAGAAGGAGACTGCAGTGACGGATACCCTTTCTGTAGTAGTGCTTGCTTTTAACGAGGAGGAGCTTATTGAGGGGTGTCTCTTATCAATTCTCCAGCAGCAAGCTGATATCGATGAACTTATTGTTGTCGATAATGGCTCAACCGATACCACTCGAGATCGTATTTCCACAATCGCTGCTAAATATCCAATCTTACGATTAATTGATGAGCCAACTCACGGAGTTGTCCATGCCCGCAACGCCGGTTTTGATGCTGCACAAGGTCATATCATCGCCAGGGTGGATGCCGATTGTCGAATTTCCCCAGGTTGGGCCAGACATGTTAAGTCATTCTGGAATCCAGTCAGTAGAAAACATATTGGCGCCGTAACCGGGCCAAATATCCCTTATCACTCCCCTTTTACCCAATCTAAATTTTTTGCCTTACGGTTATTGGAAATATCTGGAATCATGAAAGAAGGTAAGGCTTTTGAAGTTGTTCATGGTGCTAACATGGCTATTCGTGCCACAACCTGGAGAGCCATCCGCAGTCGGCTCAGCGAGAGATTAGATATTCACGAAGATGTCGATTTATCTTTGTGCATCAAAAAATTTGGCCAACTTATCGCCATAAATCCCGCCATGTTAGTTTCCATGTCGCCGCGGCGAAATTATGTTCCACCCTTATCTCACACCAAGTACATACGCGGTGGCGTACGTACTTATGCCCTGCATGGATACACTGGACCTCTTGTAAAGTTTTACGCTGCACCGGTCTACTGGATAACCCACGCTTTTTTATATGCTGCCTACCGTCCTTATGACCAGAGAAAGGGGCGCTACTCCCTGCAATTCTTATTGACGAAAAACCAGCATCGGATCGCGCCCATCACGATCACCAGCTGACCGTACCTACACCCCAGCAAGGCCACGGCGTTTTAGTAAAGCATCAATACTTGCATCCTTACCTCGAAAACTACGGTATGCCTCGAGCGGATCTACGCTACCCCCCTTAGCCAGGATGGTTTCTCGAAGCCGTTCTCCTTCAAAACGATTAAGACCACCTTTACTGCTAAAATAATCAGCACTATCCGCGTCAAGAACCTCAGCCCAAATATATGAATAGTAGGCTGCCGAATAACCCCCAGAAAAAATATGCGAAAAATAGCTACTGCGATACCGCGGTGGTATCGCCTCAATAGCAATACCCGCTTGCGTCAAAACCTCCCGTTCGAAAGTATCAATATCAGCAATCTGGTCCGCTGAAGTCAGCGAGTGCCAAGCCAGGTCTAAAACCGCAGCCGCAAGATATTCCGTTGTGGCAAAACCCTGTCCATATTGCTGAGATTCAATAAGACGATCAACAAGCTCTAAAGGAAGAGACTCCCCCGTATTAAAATGTAATGCATAATGAGTAAGGCAACTAGGATGAAATGCCCACATTTCATTAAGCTGTGAAGGATATTCAACAAAATCACGGGGCACTGATGTCCCTGAAAATGATGGATACCGAACCTTAGATAATAATCCATGCAAGCCATGCCCAAATTCATGAAATGCTGTTACTACCTCGTCTGAACTCAGTAAAGTTGGCTCATTTCCCACTGGCTTGGTGATATTGAGAACATTAACAACAACCGGCAGAGTACCTAATAAAGTTGACTGCCGAACAAAAGAACTCATCCAGGCACCACCTCTTTTGGTATCCCTGGCATAACAATCTAGTAGCAGCAGACCTATCGCCTGACCGTTCTCTTCGAACACCTCAAAGGCCCGGACATCTCGATGATAGGTAGGAAGATCATACCGCTCAACAACGTTAAGTCCGTATAGCTGTTGCGCAGCAAAGAATACGCCTTTTTTTAACACGTTTTCTAATTCAAAATAGGGTCGCAGAACTGCTTCATCAATGCTATATCGTTCCTTCCGGAGCTTTTCAGCATAAAATGGCCAGTCCCAAGGTTCGATACTCTCTTCTGGGCTAATATCAATTAACTCTTTTTCTTCAGCGTTGGCATTGGCCACCGCTGCCGGGATTAGTCGTTCTAGGAGTGAACGAACCGCTTCCACGCTACCTGCGGTTTCCTCAGAAATAACATAATCAGCATGATTGGCAAAGCCAAGAAGATGTGCACGCTTAGACCTAAGCTGGGTAATAGCAAGTAAAATTTCAGTATTATCAGTGGCATTTCCCCGCGTACCTCTTGCATGTGATGCTTTAAAAATTTTTTCGCGAAGAGATCGCTCAGTAAGTTCCGCCACAATAGGCTGTGAGGTAGGCAGTCCTAAACGAATAAGGAAGTGCCCTTCGGCGGTACGCGCTGGATCTATGGCAGACTGTTGTAAGCCGGAAAGTTCAGTCTCATCAGTGACCAGCACGGCTGAATCATTGGTTTCCGCAAGAAGGTTTTTCTGAAAAGCTGCTGATAAAGAAGATAATTCAGAATTTATTTCTCGTAACTGGTTTTGCTTTTCTGTACTTAATCCAGCGCCAGCTCGCAAAAAATCTTGATGATAGCGGTCAAGCAATCGCTGCGATTCCGGATCTAACTTCTCTTTTGCCGCCACCAGTACACAAATTCGCTGATATAAGTTTTTATTTAAATATTGTGCATCGTGATAGGCGGATAGTTGTGGCGCAATATCAGCATGAAGCTCATCAAGAACTATATTAGTATGTGCCGAAACAAGATTAAAAAACACTGAAGAAACAGTTGCCAATAGCAAACCGGATTTTTCCAATGCCTCGACCGTATTCCTAAAAGTAGCAGGCTGCGGGTTTGTAGCAATGGCATAGATCTCATTCTGAGCCTGGGTAAGTGCTACCTCGAACGCTTCAGCAAAATGCTCGTCGCGAATCCGATCAAACTCTGGCAGTTGATACGGCAGCGAACTGGGCAACAACAGTGGATTTTTTGTTGGCATAGTTTCTCACTGTATCTACTTTTTCAATTTTTCGCTTGATCAGCGATACTACCCTGAGCCTCCTGCAATTCCTGCGACAACAGTACTATTAACTCTCCCGCAGCTACTTTGCGAGCCCGATGATGCGCTACCCCAGCCCATAAGCTCATCACCTCAGGATTCTTCGTAGCTTTAAGAGGCCCAGTAGCGTAATGTAATTGGGGGTACGCTGCCGGAGCATAGGCATCAAAAGTATCCATAAACTTATTACGAATACCCCGTGCTTTCCTACCCGAGAATGCCCGAGTAACAGCTGTTGGAGCATCCGACAGAATAGCTTTTTTATGCGCTTCTGGAGCATCAGATTCCGGGCAAACAATAAATGCCGTGCCCATTTGAACAGCAACTGCACCCTGACTAAGCGCCGAATACATATCCCACCCAGTCATTATGCCTCCTGCAGCAATGCAACTTGCTTCCGGGAAACGCGAAACAACCTGACCCAGTAGCTCAGTCAGAGCAATCTCCGGAACTGAATCGGCAAAACTTCCACGGTGCCCACCCGCCTCAGAGCCTTGCACTATCAGAGCATCAGCGCCAATCGCAAGGCCTTGCTCAGCTTCCCTCAACGAGGTCACTGTTACCCACACTTCACTTCCCACGGAATGCAATTTCTGCACTACAGTTTGAGATGGTAAACCAAAAGTAAAGGATACCAAAGAAACTGGGTCACTAAGAAGAAGAGCTAACTTCTCCTCATAAAAATCATCACCCCACCGTGGCTGTCCAATCTTTACCCCATATTCACGAGCCATTGGGGTAATACGTTCAAGATACTCAGCCACTCCCGAGTCATCACAAACATTAGGCACAAAGAGATTTACTCCGAAATCCCTTGAACTGAAATCTGCCATTTGTTCAGCAAGGGACTGTGGGCTTTTTAACCCACCAGCCAAAAAACCACAAGCGCCAGCGGCAGTTACCGCTTTCACCAATGCAGGAGTGCTCGCCCCACCGGCCATAGGAGCGGCTATCACCGGTACCAATAAATTTTTCAGCACTACACTCATCGCTACCTCACTAACCCAGGTTACTTCTTCGGCTTATCCCCGGTACCATCAGATGAAAGAGCCGCAACAAAAGCTTCTTGCGGAACTTCCACCCTACCAATAGTTTTCATTCGCTTTTTACCTTCTTTTTGCTTCTCCAGAAGTTTGCGCTTACGGCTAATATCACCGCCATAACATTTTGCCAACACATCCTTGCGGATAGCTCGAATATTTTCTCGAGCAATAATCCTTGCCCCAATCGCCGCCTGAATAGGCACTTCAAACTGTTGACGTGGAATCAACTCACGTAGTTTTGAGGTCATTTTATTGCCGTAAGTTCCAGCATTAGTACGGTGCACAATCGCCGAAAAAGCATCTACTGCTTCACCTTGCAGGAGAATATCGACTTTAACTAAGTCGGCATTCTGCTCCCCAGACTCTTCATAGTCCAAACTTGCATAGCCTTTAGTTCTCGATTTCAGCGCATCAAAAAAGTCAAACATGATCTCGCCCATCGGCATAAGATACCGGAGTTCAACACGTGTTTCCGAAAGATAGTCCATGCCACCGAGTTCCCCACGTCGACTCTGACACAATTCCATAATTGAACCCACAAACTCACTGGGGGCAATCACAGTGCACTTAGCCATCGGCTCAAAAACTTCTCGTAACTTACCTTCTGGCCAGTACGAGGGGTTTGTAACTATTTGTTCCGAACCGTCTTCCATCACCACTCGGTACACCACGTTAGGCGAGGTGGAGATCAGGTCCAAACCAAATTCTCGTTCCAACCTATCGCGAGTAATTTCCATATGCAGCAGACCTAAGAATCCACAGCGGAAACCAAAGCCAAGAGCCACTGAGGTTTCCGGCTCATATGCCAGGGCGGCATCGTTAAGACGCAACTTATCTAAGGCATCACGCAGAACCGGATAATCGGACCCATCCATCGGATAAAGCCCGGAGTACACCATCGGTTTTGGATCACGGTAGCCAACCAGTGGTTCTTTAGCACCGTTGCGCGCTGAGGTCACGGTATCCCCAACGCGGGATTGGCGCACATCTTTAACCCCAGTGATGAGGTACCCCACCTCACCAACCCCAAGGCCTACCGTAGGTTTTGGCTCAGGCGAAATAACACCCACCTCAAGAAGTTCATGGGTAGTCCCAGTGGACATCATGGTGATCTTCTCACGCGGGGTAATCCGACCATCCACTACTCGCACATAGGTCACCACACCTCGATAGGCGTCGTACACCGAGTCGAAAATCATCGCTCGAGCTGGGCCATCGGCATCTCCCACCGGAGCCGGGACCACCCGAACAACTTCATCTAACAGTTCTTTAACCCCAACTCCGGTTTTCCCGGAAACCCGCAGAACATCGCTGGGTTCACACCCAACAATGTGGGCAATTTCCTCGGCGTAGCGGTCAGGATCGGCTGCAGGCAGATCAATTTTATTGAGTACCGGAATAATGGTGAGCTCTTTGTCCATAGCTAAATAAAGATTGGCTAGGGTCTGTGCTTCGATACCTTGAGCTGCGTCAACAAGCAGCACTGCACCTTCACAGGCTTCCAATGCCCGCGACACCTCATAGGTGAAGTCCACGTGGCCGGGGGTGTCAATGAGATGCAAAACGATCTCTTCAGAGCTGCCATCCTCTTTTTCGACAACCCAAGGTAACCGCACATTCTGTGCTTTGATCGTGATACCACGCTCACGTTCAATATCCATGCGGTCGAGGTACTGGGCACGCATCTGCCGAGGGTCAACTACCCCGGTGAGCTGCAACATTCGGTCGGCTAGCGTTGACTTGCCGTGGTCAATATGGGCAATGATGCAGAAGTTTCTGATCCGAGTTGGATCAGTAAACGTTGTATCGGCAAAGCTAGTAATGGGAACTCCTCAGTGCTGTGACCGGCTTTAAGACCAACATCTTCTCGCCTCACACGCCGGATCGGTTACCACAAGGGTATCGGTTGCAACATCACTACCTGAGTCGACTGTCGCAGACAAGCCCTAAATGCTGCCCATTAAACTGATCTCATGGCATTTAACTGGGGTGCACTCGGCAGACAAATTGGGAAGATTGCTTTAAGAGAAGCCCCACGGCTCTTGCGGCAGCTTCAAAACTCTGGGGCTCTTAAGCACAGCAAGGACAATGGTCGTTCTTCCTCAGCATCGCCTGTCCCGGCACCTGGTCGACCCGCCTCCCAGCGTTCGGTTCCTACCGCTCAACGTGCGCGTCGTCTTGAGTACTCCCCAAAGCTTGATGGTAAAGCCGATCCAGGTGAGATTGTCTGGACTTGGGTAACTTACGAAGAAGACTCTTCGCAAGGCAAGGACCGGCCGGTACTTGTGGTGGGACGCGAAGGTAACACTTTGCTTGGTCTGATGCTCTCCAGTCAAAGCAAGCACGAGGGCGACCAGGGCTGGTTAGGTCTTGGCTCCGGCCCCTGGGATGCCGAGGGCCGCCCTAGCTGGCTGCGGCTTGATCGAGTTCTTGATGTACCAGAAGAAGGTATCCGCCGAGAAGGGGCGGTACTGGATAAAGCCCGGTTTGATCAGGTGTCAGCACAGCTTCGATCCCACTTTGGATGGAGTTAATTTTCACCTATCAGTTTTTGGGCAATTTCAGTACGCAAGGTTGTTTGATTTCTTCGGGCAGCAAGCGCCAATCCATATCAAGCAACGCCGCTTCCATCGCCCAGAGCATTATCAAAGAAATACCTTGAGTAACAAACTTTTTCATGCGTACATATGCTTCAACTGAACCAAGATTGTCTAGATCCTCAGCGCTGTACACCCCGATAGTTCCCAGCATCGCTGCGCTGGCTGGACCAAGATTGCGCATCTGGTCAATCTTCATCTAATCTCCCAGGGTTGCTTGACCCGCTCAGGCTAACCGAGTGATCTCCACCAACACATCCAAATCGGTGGAACCACCACCGGAATAAATACCTTTGAGCGGTGGAACATCGGCGTAATCACGCCCAAGGCCAACTGAGACATGCTGCTCATTAACTTCAACAGCATTGGTTGGGTCATAGCCCCACCAACCTCCGGTCCATACTTCCACCCAGGCATGACTCTGACCTTCCACCGCCTCACCAATAACAGCCGCACGATTGGGATGTAAGTAACCTGAGACATAACGTGATGGAATCCCCATGCTACGCAAAACAACTAAAGTTAAATGCGCATAGTCCTGACAGACCCCCTTCTTTTCCTCCCAAGCCTGTAGAGCCGAAGTATGAACACCCGTTGTTCCCGGAACATAGGACATTTCCTCATGCACCCACTGCGCCGCAGCAACAACTGCTGCCTCTGGATCTAAGCCCTTACTCAACTTTTTAGCCACTGCCGCTATCCGATAGCTTTTCGGCACATACGTTGTGTGTGTAAGGTATTCATCAAAACGATCGATCACTGCTTCACTCTGAAGATCCTCCCAACTCACTTTCTCCTCAGGACGCTCACCAGATTCGGTCTCCACCACGGAAGAACCAGTGACCTCCAATTCGGTATGTGGGGCGTGGAGGTCGAAGGCAGTGACTGCAGTCCCCCAGTAATCAGTGTATCGGTACGACCGGGTGGCTGGAGCTGTTTCCACCCTATTGAGAATGACATTTTGTCGATTGTCACTACGCGGAGTTAGCCGAGCTTCGTTATAAGACGAAGTCACAGGTGCGTTATACGCATACCCGGTAGCATGGACCACTCGCATTCGCCAACTCATAACTCTCCCTCAGCAG
>JBOFCS010000078.1:0-13754 GCA_051646185.1 Mycobacteriaceae bacterium
CACTCATCTAATGAATAAAAGAAAAGCCCCGATAAGCCTAGGTTTATCGGGGCTTTTCTTAAGTAAAACTACTTTAGTGCTTCTCGGGACCGATGTGATATTCAAAAACAAGACCACCAGCACTGATCAGAACAAACACAACAGCGCCAACTGTCATCCAGAAAAGTGAAAGTGCCAATGAAAGTCCAGTCATTGCCGCTCCAAAAGCCAACAAAATTGGCCAAAAACTGCCAGGACTAAAAAAACCTAGCTCACCGGCTCCATCACTTATCTCGGCCTCCTCGTAGTCCTCAGGGCGAGTATCAAGCCGTCGTGCCACAAAACGAAAGTAGGTGCCAATAATCAAGGTAAGACCCGCAGACAAGAAAATTCCGGTAGCACCAGCCCACTCAACACCAGTACGCGACAAAGCGGTAAAAATCACGTAGATAATGCCAACAGCAACAAAAAAGCCTGTAAGCAACTCGAAGATTTTAGCTTCAACCTTCATCTCTGACCTCGATAGTTTCTATTTGCCGTCGGCGTTGACTGCTTCGCGAGCAGTACGACGGGTGTCAAAAGGAATTGTTTTTATTGAAGTTCCCTGCTCGCCTATCGACTCCAGGGCTTGAGCGTTAGTCATACCGTTCTTACGAGCCTCAATGTATTTTTTGAACTTCTCTACGCTTACTGCCCGAACTTCAAAATTCATCATTGAATGGTAGGTGCCACACATTTCAGCGCAACGTCCAACAAACGCACCCTCACGTTCGATCTCACTAATTTGAAATACGTTATCAGCATGGTTTTGCTCAGGATTGGGCATAACGTCTCGGGTGAAAAGAAACTCAGGAACCCGGAAGCTGTGCACCACATCTGAACTGGCGAGTTGAAACTCTATGCGCTTATTTACCGGCAAAACTAGTACCGGAATTTCATCGCTTGACCCTACGGTTTCAATCTTGTCAGGGTTTAGGTAGGAAAGATCTGCAGGATTCTCCCCATTAATGGCACCAACAAGCTCATGCCCATGCTCATCAATGCCTTCTGGAGCTGACCGCAAAGCATCTTTACGGTCCTGGTCGAGACCAATGTATTTTGGTTCGCCAGCTTTGAGATCGATAATTTGGTACCCAAATTTCCAGTTCCACTGGAAGGCCGTGACATCAACAACCACATCTGGATCAGCCTCTTGGCTCTCCACATCATTCTGAACAAGAATGGTGAAGTAGAACAGAACAGCAATAATCACAAACGGCACAGCGGTGTACAACAATTCCAGAGGGACGTTGTAACCAGTCTGACGCGGAAATTCCGGAGAATCTTTGCGCTTACGATGAAAAATTACTGTCCAGAAGGTTAAACCCCAAACAATAACCCCCATGACCAGGGCTGCAACCACCGACCACGTCCACAGACTAAGCATATTATGCGACTCAGGGGTAACCCCAGATGGCCAACCAAAGCGAAGGACCTCCTCGGTGGTGCATCCGCTAAGAGCGACCATGATGAGGCCCAGAGATCCTACTAGCCCAGTTCGCCGAACAATATTGCTAGTCGACCAACGCTGACTACGAGGTGCCACGTCCACGCCTTCCTGCTTGCCACACAATCATGACCGTGCCATAGATCAGTACAATAAGATCAGTACACGAATACTACGCAGCGTAGACCAAGACCGTCCTGCGATTGCCACTGGGTACCGGGTGCTGGTTGGTCGTGTCGTAAGTCAATGCATAAAAATACTGAACTCAATCCTCAGCGCGGCTCTACCGTGTGTACCAGATCTGTACGGCATACTTAGCCCGGTAATTATTAAATACACAAACCAGAATTGAGGCGCTGCGGACTGTGTGCGGACTGCTGGGATTGTTGACCACGGCCGGAACATCGGAGCTATCAGTTAGTGCCCTGAGTTCGGCGATGCACTGTATGCGTCACCGCGGACCAGATGAGCCTGGAACCTGGCATGACGAAGACCTAATTTTTGGTTTTAACCGACTATCAATTATTGACATCGCCCACTCCCACCAACCATTGCGTTGGGGACCCGCCGAGAGCCCGCAACGCTATGCCCTAGCTTTCAACGGTGAGATTTACAACTATCTCGAAATCCGTTCAGAACTTACCAAGAGCTTTGACGCTCAATTTCACACTGAAGGCGACGGGGAGGCTATCGTCGCCGCCTTTCACTATTGGGGAGTAGCGGCACTGACGCGCCTGCGCGGAATGTTTGCCTTTGCAATCTGGGATACCGTAACTCGCGAACTCTTTATAGCCCGTGACCCATTTGGCATTAAACCACTTTTCGTGGCAACCGGTTCTGGCGGAACTGCTTTCGGCAGTGAAAAAAAGAGCCTACTCGAATTAGCAGCGGTTATTGGAATCGCTGAGAACCTTGATAACAGAGCAATTCAGCATTACACGGTACTGCAGTACGTACCCGAGCCGGAAACTTTACATGCAGATATCCGCAGACTTGAGTCAGGCAGTTATGCCCGAATGAAGCCAGGACAAAAACCGCTCATCAGTCGCTATTTTCAGCCAAAGTTCCCAGTACTACCCTTCACCAAAGACTCTGAGGCCAAACGCTATACGGAAATTACTGAAGCCCTTGAAGATTCCGTTGCTAAGCACATGCGTGCCGATGTTACCGTTGGAGCTTTTTTATCCGGCGGCATTGACTCAACAGCAATTGCCGCACTAGCAAAAAGACATAACCCAAATCTGATCACTTTCACTACCGGCTTTGAACGTGCCGGCTATTCAGAGATCGACGTTGCCGCAGAATCTGCAGCAGCCCTAGGAACACAACATATTATTAAGATCGTCTCCCCTGCTGAGTTTGCTCAAGCTATTCCCGAAATTGTTTGGTACTTAGATGACCCTGTTGCTGACCCAGCTCTTGTCCCACTGTACTTTGTGGCTCAGGAAGCCCGCAAACATGTCAAAGTTGTGTTATCCGGAGAGGGCGCTGATGAGCTATTTGGTGGCTATACCATCTATCGCGAACCGCTTTCACTCAAGCCGTTTGAGTTTCTCCCAACTAAATTACGCAGTTTCAGCGGGAAACTGTCCGATAAAATCCCAGATGGCACTCGCGGCAAAAGCCTGCTTAATCGTGGCTCGTTAACACTGGAAGAACGCTACTACGGAAATGCCCGCAGCTTTAACGACGAGCAGCTCAGAGCTGTACTCCGGGACTTCCGAGCCGAATGGACCCACACCGATGTAACAAAACCTATTTACGCCGAGAGCCAAGGTTGGGATCCTGTGGCTCGAATGCAGCATCTTGATCTGTTCACCTGGCTTCGAGGCGATATTTTGGTTAAAGCCGATAAGATGACTATGGCAAATTCCCTTGAACTGCGAGTTCCTTTTCTTGACCCTGAAGTTTTTTCAGTTGCAGAACGGTTACCTTTCGAGCAAAAAATTACTAAGAACACCACAAAGTACGCACTACGCCGCGCACTCGAGGGCATTGTTCCGGCGCACGTATTACATCGTGCAAAACTAGGTTTCCCAGTGCCAATGCGACATTGGCTACAAGGAACAGAACTATTTGACTGGGCGCATCAGATAATTATTGATTCACAAACTGATCATATTCTCAATAAGAACGCCATCAGCTCAATGCTCAATGCACATCGAGCAGGCTCTGGCGATCACAGTCGTCGACTGTGGACACTACTGATATTTATGGTCTGGCACGGAATTTTTGTGGAGAAACGCATTGTCCCAAATATCGCCGAACACCATTACCCAGTGAAGCTATGAGATAAATTGCTGCACTCCTAGCAAGCTAAGATTGAAGCAATTTCACTGGCAGATTCTGCTCCATAAGATTGTTCTAATCGCGTAATCGCACTAGCCCTGTCCCAACTCCACTCTTGAGTTCCCACCGTCTCCAGCACCAAAACTGCTACAAGACAACCAAGTTGGGCCGAACGCTCAACACTAAGTCCTGCACTATGTGCAGTCAAAAAACCTGCCCTAAAAGCATCACCAACCCCGGTAGGGTCAGCTTTAGTTGTTTCAGGAACGACATCAACATGCACAACCGTTCCTTCTGCTCCAATAATGTCAACCCCTTGTTCCCCGAGCGTAGTCACTCGAAGCCCAACCATATTCTGAACCTGAGCTTCAGAGAGTCCGGTTTTCTGCAGGAGTAGATCCCACTCATAGTCATTGGTGAATAAGTACTGGGCACCATCGATAAGTTCTTGAGCCTGGGCACCATCCAATCGAGCAAGTTGCTGAGAGGGATCGGCGGCAAAAGCCAAGCCCAACTCACGACATTCCCTGGTATGGCGAAGCATCGCTTCGGGATCATTAGCACCAATTAACACTAATTCGGGTTGACCAATTTTCTGAATAACTTCGGGCATCGATATATCTCGAGCCTGTGCCATAGCCCCGGAATAGAAGGAGGCTATCTGAGCCATATCTTCGTCAGTAGTGCAAACAAATCGGGCTGTATGAGCAGTATCAGAAACCAACACACCAGCGCAGTTAACACCATAACTTTCTAACCAGAGTCGATACTCGCCAAAATCTGCACCAACAGCGCCCACGAGAGCAGGTCGACCACCTAGTGCCCCCATCGCAAAAGCAATATTGCCAGCAACCCCTCCGCGTCGTACAACAAGTTCGTCCACTAAAAAACTAAGCGACACCTTCTGTAGATGATCAGCTAATAGCTGTTCAGAGAACTTACCAGGGAAATGCATAAGGTGATCGGTTGCAATGGAACCGGTGACAGCGATGGTCACTAGGCCCGCCTTTCAGTAATCGAATTAGGTAAGCAGCACTAAGCAAAAGGGATATTCAGTGCCCCTGGACAGCAAACATTGCCAAAGAAAAGTCAAGGCCGTAACCACACACGGGTCACAGCCTTGACTTTTAACTTACGGATCAGTTAAAAGAATCCCCACAGGCGCAAGACCCCGTGGCATTCGGATTATCAATGGTGAAACCCTGCTTCTCAATTGTGTCCACAAAGTCAATTGAGGCACCCTCAACATAAGGGGCGCTCATCCGGTCTACAGCAAGCTTTACTCCGTCAAATTCAACCACTAAATCACCATCAAGATTGCGATCGTCAAAAAAGAGTTGGTAGCGTAGGCCAGCACAACCACCCGGCTGAACCGCGATCCGCAGCGCTAAGTCATCACGGCCTTCCTGGGCCAATAATGCTTTCGCCTTTGCCGAGGCGGTCTCAGTCATAAGGACACCATGAGCGGTGGTTTCTGTATGTGTCTCAGTCTGTGTTTCATTTTGCACGGTCATGGGTACTCCCTGTCGCTAATATTCACCCGTGAATACCTTAACGGTACTCCTACTACCGTTATTCCCGTTGATCCACCTAGCTCTAGGCTAGTAGGAGTCTGCAATGTGAGCAGCTAGCGCGGTTAATTGATTTCCGGCATCAGCTATGGCTAGTTGAGTTGACCCGGCAAATTCTGCAATAGAATACGCCGCCTGTATTCCAGAACCAGCAAATTCTGAATCAGTTAGTGTCAATTGACCTGCCAAAACAATAGTAGGAACCCCGGTAGCTCTAGCTGCGGCTGCAATGGAAATGACCAATTTTCCACGCAAAGACTGTGCGTCAAATCTGCCTTCACCAGTAATGACTACATCGGTATTAGCAAGAGCGTTCCCTTGCTTGGTGCACTCGGCAACTATATGTGCGCCAGAAATTTGCTGGGCACCTAGGGTAAAAAGTGCAGCGCCAATACCACCTGCCGCGCCTGCGCCCAGTACCTCAGAAATTGTCAAGTCAGTATACTGCCCCAGTTGCTGCGCCCACTGAATCTGACGAGCTTCCAGTACTAGGATCGTTTCCCTGTCGGCGCCTTTCTGTGGGCCAAAAATTTCTGCCGCCCCAGTCGGACCGAGAAGCGGGTTCTCCACATCAGTAGCTGCGACTAACTCGACTTTTGCTAATAGTTTCTTGGCCTGGCTCAGACCTCCAAGCGCCTCCACCATTGCTCTACCCCCATCAGTACAACTTGTTCCACCTAGTCCTACCACGATTTTTTGGGCACCAATCTCTAACGCCTCTACAAGCAACTGTCCTACCCCAAAACTGTGAGCATGCAACGCTGTATAGGCCGTTGGGCTGCCACCAAGTAAATGCAAACCACACGCTTGAGCTACTTCCAGATACGCCGTTCCTGATGATTCATTCCACAACCATTTAGCTAAAACATCACGCTCAAGCGGGCCAGAAACCCATACGTTATTGACCACCCCACCACCTGATGCAATAACATCGATAAATCCAGGACCACCATCAGATTGTGGTGCCAATATCAGTTGATCACCAGGGCGAGTCGATAACCACCCCGCTGCAATCGCTTGAGCTGCTTCAATAGAACTGAGGGTGTCACCAAACGAATCTGGCGCTACTAACACTCTCATTCTGCAAGCTTAGACTCGGTTTGCCAACCTTGCAGCCCAGCACAGGCACACCGATTTACCGCCCATTGGCAAGATCCCATAATCTATGTGGGTGAAGCTCCTTAGCCGTTTGCGTAACTCTGCCTCAAGTCCTAGCTCTGCGGACTCCCCATCTAAAAATGCTTCAGCCAAAGACGCTATGCCGATCACTGAGGAAATGAAAACGTTAGGCAAAGGACGGCCCACCCCAAAAAGACGAGAAGCCCAGTCCCGCAGACGCGGACCAGTTGCTCCGGCCCCAATGACTGCAGCTGAGGCAAGGGCTCGGCGTAAATCTCTCAAAGGAGCCAAAGCTTCCAAGGAAGAGCGTAAACTTGCTGCTGCACAGCGGCGAAGCACTGCAGCGGACCGCCGCGCTCGTATGATGGCCGGTGAAGATAAGTACCTATTACCTCGGGATAAAGGACCGGTACGTGCTTATGTACGTAATATCGTTGACTCACGCCGAAACCTGGTTGGGCTCTTCATGCCCATGGCACTTATCCTTATTTTTGCTACGGTAGCGCTGCCGCAGATTGCAGCACTTGTCACTCTGGCCATGCTGTTTGTGATGATTCTGATGGCTGCTGAAGGTTTTTATCTTGGACGACTAGTAAACAAGCGAGTGCTCGAACGTTTTCCTGACACTACCGACGGTGGGTTTCGGCTTGGCTGGTATGCCTTCATTCGCGCTTCACAACTACGAAAGATGCGAGCCCCAGCGCCACAGTCCAAGGCTGGAGATGCGGTTTAGTTCGCTATGCGCACATTAGTTCTCGGTGGTATTCGTTCAGGAAAATCCCGATACGCTGAGTCTTTGCTTTCGGCCACTACTTTGGACAGCGAATCAATCAGATACATAGCTACCGCTGCTCGCCCACTCAATTCAGACCCCGAGTGGTTAGCCCGCATAGCCACTCACCAAAAAAGTAGACCTCCTTGGTGGTCAACAGTAGAAACTGCCGACCTTATCGGGACACTCCAAGAAGAACCTCACGCCACAGCGATCATTGATGATCTCGGCATGTGGTTAACCCGTCAGTTTGATGAACTTTGCGCTTGGGAATCGGTTACTACCTCAGTATCCAAGCGATGCCAAGATTTAGTTGCTGCGGTTACAAATTATCAGGGCACACTTATACTGGTAAGCCCAGAGGTTGGGTTGACTATTGTTCCCGCCACCAGATCCGGCAGGCAATTTGCCGATGAACTCGGCCTGCTAAACAGCGCAATCGCCCAAGTCTGCGAGCATGTGGTTTTGGTCGTCGCTGGCTTGCCAATGAATCTTAAGTGAGAGAATGAGTCCATGAATGAACCTGTTGCACCCGCTGGGGCAGTCAATGGTGAAACTACAACAGCGGCTCAGGTGATTTTTGCACCTGTCAGCCCTCCCGATACCCGCACCGCCCGTGCGGCTTTGCAGCGGCAGCAACAACTTACTAAACCAACAGGATCACTTGGCCGCCTAGAAGAACTCGCCATCTGGGCTTCAGCATGCCAAAACACTTGCCCACCTAGCGTTTTCTCGAAACCACGAGTAATAGTTTTTGCCGGAGACCACGGGGTTGCAGCTTCTGGCGTGTCAGCATACCCAGCCGAAGTAACTCGGCAGATGGTAGAAAATTTTATTACCGGCGGAGCAGCGGTAAACGTACTTGCCGAGATAGTTGGTGCAACGGTACGAGTCATTGACATCTGTGTTGACTGGGATATCACCAACTATCCACACATTTCCCCCACTATCGCTGCACATAAAATTAGGCGTAGTAGTGGCAACATAACTGTTGAGGATGCACTGACGGAAACTGAGGTCTACAACGCCATTACCGCAGGCCGAGCTATCGCTGACGAGGAAATTGACAGCGGTGCAGATCTACTTATCGCCGGGGATATGGGCATCGGAAATACCACCGCTGCAACAGTTTTAATCGCAGCGTTAACAAATACCGAACCCGTAGCCGCGGTGGGACGAGGAACCGGAATAAATGACGCTGGCTGGATAAGAAAAACTGCCGCTATCCGCGACGGTCTACGCCGCGCTCGCCGGGTAGTGCGTGACCCGGTAGCCTTATTAAGGACTAGCAGCGGGGCAGATATTGCTGCCATGGCTGGGTTTTGCGCTCAAGCTGCCGTCCGAAAAACTCCGGTAATTCTCGATGGGCTCATAGTTACCGCGGCAGCAATGGTCGCTTCGGACTTAGCTCCTGGAGCCAAACAATGGTGGCAAGCTGGACACCGATCAACAGAACCAGCACATTCCTTAGCTCTTACCTATCTACAGCTCACACCAATAGTTGATCTCGGCATGAGACTGGGCGAGGGCACCGGGGCACTCACCGCACTGCCCATAGTGCAATGTGCAGTAGCAACGCTCGGGCGCATGGCAACCTTCAGTGAAGCCGGAGTAAGCACACAGGTGACCGGAACGGAAGCATACTGATGTCATTGTTAGCCAAAACCGGTATCAGTACTGCATTTTCCTGGCTAACAATTATACCCGTCGATTCCACAGAACCGATTTCACGAGCAACTGCACAAAGGGCGATAGCCGCAACCCCACTGGTAGGGATTGCCCTCGGATTGATCTGCATGGGAATTTTATTTGCACTTAAAGGCTTTGGTCTTTCCGCAACTCTCAGCGGACTTCTTGCTGTTGGATTTTTAGCGCTAAGCACTCGGGGCATGCATATAGATGGCCTTAGCGATACCGCAGACGGCTTGGGTTGTTACGGTAATCCCCTTCGTGCACAAGAAGTTATGCATAGTGGAAGCATTGGACCGTTTGGAGCGGCCTCATTAGTCTTCACTTTAACCAGCCAAGCCATATCACTAGGAGTGCTAAGCACCCAAGGGAGTTGGTGGACTATCATGCTAGCCATATGGGCGAGCAGAATAACTCCAATCATCAGCTGCAGAAAAGGAATTAAAGCTGCCAACACCAATGGCTTTGGCGCATTAGTCGCAGAAACCCAAACCCTTTGGGCTTGCCTACTATGGATCGTACCGACTCTTTGCGTCTCGGCACTACTGTATGCCAATCACTTTTGGTATGGACCCTTGATAATAGTTTTATCCTTGAGTGTGGCCGAGTTGTTTACTCGACATTGCGCACGTCGCTTAGGAGGCGTTAGCGGCGATGTCCTTGGCGCCAATATTGAGATCTCACTAACCCTCATGCTGATAACTTTCACCCTGCTCTAGAAATTGTTAATTGGCAAATCTCAGCCAACAGGCTCCATCCAACCATGGGTATCGGCAAAAGTTCCTCGCTGAATACCCGTCAGAGTATCCCGAAGCGCCATAGTGACGGCTCCGGGCTCACCCGTACCAATAACAAACTCTCCATCAGCATGTTTCACCCGACCAACCGGAGTTATCACTGCAGCCGTACCGCAGGCGAAGACTTCAGTAATCTCACCTGAGATAGCTTTGGACTGCCATTCGTCTGTGCTAATTTTCCGCTCTTCAACTGCAAACCCAGCATCAAAAGCTAGCTGCAACAGTGAATTTCGAGTGATGCCAGGAAGTAGCGAACCAGAAAGCTCAGGAGTGACAAGCCTAGCATCTGGACCAGAACCAAAAACGAAGAAAAGATTCATACCCCCCATCTCTTCAACATAACGCCGCTCGGTCGCATCGAGCCACACAACTTGATCGCAACCCTCTTGCGCTGCCTGCATCTGTGCCAGGAGAGAGGCGGCATAGTTTCCACCAAACTTAGCCGCACCAGTTCCTCCTGGAGCCGCTCGGACATATTCCGTGGAAAGCCATACACTCACTGGCTTCACCCCCTGCGCAAAATAAGCACCAGCAGGTGAAGCAATGAGCAAATAACGGTACGACTTAGCAGGGCGCACACCTAACCCCGGCTCAGTGGCAATCATAAAAGGACGCAAGTACAAAGCGTCCTCACCTCCTGCGACAGGCACCCATGCACCATCGACGGAAATCAACTGACGCAATGATTCCAAAAATAATTCTGTGGGCAACTCAGGCATTGCTAGCCGACGAGCCGAGGCCTGCAATCTCTGAGCATTTGATTCCGGCCTAAAAGTGGCAATCGATCCGTCCGGTTGCCGGTAAGCTTTTAAGCCTTCAAAAATTTCCTGCGCATAGTGCAAAACAACTGCGGATGGGTCTAATTCGATTGGACCGTAAGCAATCACCTGTGCGTTGTGCCAACCCTTTGACTGATCAAAGTTTATCGACACCATGTGATCAGTAAAAAACTTGCCAAACCCGGGAGCAGCAAGAATCTGCTCCCGCACCGCATTGGTCGCGGGAGCAGGGTTCAACTGATGCAGAAACTCAAGTTGGCCAGTCATATAGACATCCTATCGTGCGAGAAAAACTTTACTTTGTTTTAGTCTGAACAAATGGTGGAGCCACTACTTCACAAGAAATTCTCCGGCCACGCACATCCACGTCAACTAAATCGCCGATAAGGACACCGGAAGC
Organism: Mycobacteriaceae bacterium; assembly: GCA_051646185.1. GTDB lineage: Bacteria > Actinomycetota > Actinomycetes > Mycobacteriales > Mycobacteriaceae > JBOFCS01. Next base: position 10,882 of record JBOFCS010000078.1, read on the forward strand.
TGTATTGATAAGAGCCAGTGCAATACCAGTTTTAAGCGATGGCGAGAAAGTCCCCGACGTTGTTATACCAACTTCATCTTGCCCTTTAAGGACTTTAAGCTCAGGACGGAGCACCCCACGCCCTACCGCTCTTAGCCCTCGCAAGGTTCGAACCGGGCCGGATTCTTTTTCCTTTGTTAACTCGCCTTTCCCCCAGAAGGCATCCTTTTGCCAACCGACCGCCCAACCACAACGTGCTTGAAGGGGGGTTATTCGTACCGACAACTCATGTCCATGTAGTGGGTATCCCATTTCGGTCCGTAAAGTATCCCGAGCGCCAAGACCAGCAACTTCGCCACCACTTGCCTTTACTTGTTGGACCAATGCGCGAAATAATATTTCACTGTCATGCCAATGCGGCAGAAGCTCGTACCCATGTTCGCCGGTGTAACCAGTTCGACATACCCGAACTGGAACACCGTTGTACTCGGCTTCAGAAAATGCCATGTAGTCCATATCAGTGGGCAACCCCAAGGCTCGTAAAACTTCTGCCGACCGTGGCCCTTGAACCGCAAGAACCCCATATTTCATATGCTGATCGGTAATGGTAATCGACTCTGGTGCAACAGCTTTAAGTGATTTAATAACTTCATCCGCATTCGCTGCATTGGGTATCAAAAACACCTCATCGGCACTTACGTAATACACAATTAAATCATCGATAACACCACCACTGGCAGTGCAGCATAATGTGTACTGAGCCTGACCAGGAGCGATCCGATTAAGGTCATTGGTGAAGGCAGCATTGATAAAGTCTGCAGCATCCGGACCGACCACCAAGGCCTTCCCTAGATGGCTGACATCAAAAAGCCCGACAGCGCTTCGCACCGCCAGATGTTCAGTTACTGTACCCGCATACGCCACTGGCATTTCCCACCCTCCAAATGGCGCAAAGCTAGCACCTAACTCTGCATGAACAGCATGAAGGGGACCCTTTTTGAGTACGATCGCGGTATCAGTCACAGTGCGTTACTTTAATCGGCTTCACCCTCCGCAGCCCCATCGGTCGTAAGATTAGACCAGGCCACTATTTGTGATTGCGCAAAACAGTGCGTCAGAGCCTTCAGCAACCCAGCTAGAGTTGACCAACTTATTTCTCAAGGAGTGTTTACTAATGAGCCCAGCAGCTAGCCCAAGAACTACAGCCATTTCCCCTGCCGGACCAGAGTTAACCCTTGCCAGCACACTCCCTGCACGCAAACCAGCAGGAACTTCAGCACTTATTGTTGCTATGGCTCCAGGAACTCATGGGCCAGTGCTTATTGGGGCGCAGGATCACCTCGAGCCTGAGACTGTCACAGAAATCGAAGCCAGTCTAAAAACTGTTGGGGCAAGTGGAGAATCTGGTGAAATCACTCGGGTTGTCGCCCCTTCTGCCGTCCGTATAGGCAGCGTTTTAGCCATTGGATGCGGCCAAGAACCCACCGCAGAGTCCATTCGTTGCGCAACTGGTTCAGCCGCTCGCGCGTTGATCGGAGTAGACACCGCTTTCACAACTCTATCGACTTTACACCTTGAATCAGCAGCTGAAGGCTTTTACCTTGGCGCCTACACATTCACCGGATTCCGCAGCAGTAAGTCAGCTCCTAAAAAGTCACCACTAAAGCGGGTGGTTCTGCTCACTGACAATTCACGCAGTAAAGAAAATAAGCTTGCACTTGAGCGCGCTATAACAATCTCCGAAGCTGTTGTTACCGCCCGTAATTTTGTTAATACTCCACCTAGCCATCTCTTCCCTGCCGAATTTGCAGATCAGGCAAAAAAATTGGGAACCGCTGCCGGACTTAAGGTTCAGATTCTTGATGAAAAAGCTCTAGAAAAATCCGGCTACGGAGGCATTATCGGCGTTGGCAAAGGCTCTGCACGACCTCCCCGGCTCGTCCGGCTTTCCCATCTTGGAGGAACAAAAAGAAACTCACCCACTGTTGCCCTCGTCGGTAAAGGAATCACCTTTGACACCGGAGGCATCTCCATCAAGCCAGCCGCCGGAATGGAAAACATGACATCCGATATGGGCGGTGCAGCAGCCGTTATTGCCACTGTAATCCTCGCCGCAAAACTGAATTTGCCGATTAACGTTATTGCCACAGTCCCGATGGCTGAAAACATGCCCTCAGCCACAGCGCAACGCCCCGGTGATGTACTAACCCAATACGGCGGCGTGACCGTAGAAGTGATCAACACCGATGCTGAAGGTCGACTAATACTTGCCGATGCAATTGTGCGTGCCTGCGAAGATAATCCCGATTACCTTATTGACACCGCTACCCTCACTGGTGCACAAATGGTTGCACTGGGGACCCGCACCCCAGGAATCATGGGTACCAATACCTTCCGAGACCGAGTTGCTGCGATCTCGCAGCAAGTTGGCGAAAACGGTTGGGCAATGCCATTGCCAGATGAGCTAAGGGCCGATCTCAATTCCCGGGTAGCTGACTTGGCGAACGTAACGCCACATCGGTGGGGTGGCATGCTAGCCGCTGGACTGTATCTCAAAGAGTTTGTGACGGAAAATGTTCAATGGGCACATATCGATATCGCTGGACCTGCTTTTAATACTGCAGGAGCATTCGGGTACACCAGCAAAGGCGGGACCGGCGTACCTGTGCGCACCATGTTTGCTGTCTTGGAAGACATCGCAGCTAACGGCTAGAGCCGGGAATACGCAGGAATCAGCATCATTGCGATTGATGCTGATTCCTGCGTAATACCCTCTGCCGAGCGTCATAATCGCGCATCCGCTGTGGATACCCGGTTTTATTTACGTCATATATCGGAATATTCAGGTCCTTACCGAGTTTACGGGCTCCCTGTTCCCCACCCACCCTACGGCG
>JBOFCS010000093.1:0-15244 GCA_051646185.1 Mycobacteriaceae bacterium
CCAGAAAAATCGGTGTTACACGCTATCTGGTATCCCGATTCCAGCAAACCCGACGTTAACGGCACTACACCTTGTCCTGACACCCACCCGTGGGTGCGGGCCGTGACGAACCCTTCTCGAGAAAACAACCCCACATTCAATGGGGGAACAGAATTCACTACCTCAGACTCAATACTGGTGGTTAACACCCACCCATCGGAGGTTACCGTTGAATTATCCACCGGCGCAACATCAATCGGCACAGCACCCGACACCCCAGAAACACCTGCAACACCCAACAACGCGGCAACACTCACAGAACTAGTTATGGCGAACCTAGTAAAAAAGCTCATACAATCCCCCTCGGGAAACATTACGAATGCCAGCTACGAACGTTAGCTAACTAAGAACAAACCTGAAGCTACCCCCCCCATCTGGATAATGTCAACAGCAAACCAACAATCCACAAAAACGTTACCAAAACGTGATCAGATCAGTGATCTGCACTCAACTAACAGTTGCTTATTTTTTGCTGATGGCCTCAAAAACCGTTGGGTCAACCAGGGTGGAAACATCCCCCAGCTCACGCCCTTCAGCGACATCGCGAAGTAGCCGACGCATAATTTTTCCGCTGCGAGTTTTGGGTAGTTCCGGTACAACATTGATGTCGCGTGGTTTGGCTATAGGGCTAATATCCTTTGCGACTTGAGCTTTCAATTCTGAAATGAGGGTATCGCCGGTGTTTTCGGCACCTTGTCGCAGGATGACAAAAGCCACAATGCCCTGCCCCGTTGTATCATCGGAAGCCCCCACTACTGCGGCTTCAGCCACGCTAGGATGTCCCACCAATGCTGACTCGACCTCTGAAGTGGAGATGCGGTGCCCAGAGACGTTCATAACGTCATCTACCCGCCCGAGAATCCATAGCGCCCCATCCTCGTCGTAGCGCGCGCCGTCCCCGGCGAAGTACCAGCCTTGTTCGGCATAGCGTGACCAGTACGTTTCACGGTAGCGGTCCATATCTCCCCAAATGCCGCGCAACATGGCAGGCCAAGGCTTATCAAGAACGAGGTAACCACTGGTAGGTTCAGCACCTTTGACTGCGGCAACTAGGTCTTTTCCTTCGTCATCAACAATTTTTGCGGAGATTCCTGGAACAGTGCCCATGGCCGATCCGGGTTTTGTTGCTGTGATACCCGGAAGTGGGGAGGCCATGATCGCCCCGGTCTCGGTCTGCCACCAGGTGTCAATAATGGGTGCGGTTCCTGCGCCAATGACCTCACGGTACCAACGCCAGGCTTCTGGGTTGATGGGTTCGCCTACGCTACCTAGCAATCGGATAGACGATAAATCATGGGCATCGGGTATTTCGCGACCCCACTTCATGAAGGTGCGAATGAGCGTAGGGGCTATGTAATAGGTTGTTACACCATATTTTTCGATTATTTCAAAATGTCGATGTTCATTGGGGGAGTTGGGGGTTCCCTCATAAACAATTTGAGTAGCGCCATTAGAAAGAGGGCCGTAGACGATATAGCTATGCCCAGTTACCCAACCAATATCGGCGGTGCACCAGTGCACATCCGACCCAGCTTTGTGGTCCAAAACAGTGTGGTGCGTATAGGAGGTTTGGGTGAGATAACCCCCAGAAGTATGCACAATGCCCTTTGGCTTACCGGTGGTTCCTGAGGTGTAGAGCAGGAACAGTGGTTGCTCGGAATCGAATGCTTCAGGACTATGGGTGGCCGAAGCGTGGGACACTGTCTCATGCCACCACAGATCACGGTCAGGAGTCCACGGAAGCTCGGCACCTGTGCGCCGCACCACAAGGACATGTTCAACGCTGTGTGGACCCGCTTCAGTGTTTAAAGCTTCATCGACAGCTTCTTTCAGTGGACTGGGGTTTCCACGCCGCCACTGACCATCAGTGGTGATCACCAGTCGAGCTTGGGCATCATCAACTCGAGAGCGCAATGCAGCAGGGGAAAAGCCAGCAAAAACTACTGAATGCATGAGGCCAAGGCGAGCGCAAGCCAACATTGAGACAATGGCTTCCGGAACCATCGGCATATAAATGGCAACCCGATCTCCAGCTACCAGTCCAAGCTCGGTGAGATAGTTTGCTGCTCGACTTACTTCAGCAAGTAAATCGGAGTAGGTAACTGTACGGGTATCGCCAGGTTCGCCAACCCAATGCAGGGCTACCCGATCTCCATGTCCTGCTTCAACATGGCGGTCCACACAGTTATAGGCGACATTAAGTTTGCCGCCAACAAACCAGCTGGCAACAGGAGCGGTGCTCCAATCGAGAACTTGATGAAAAGGCTCGGCCCAATGTAGTCGCCGAGCTTGCTGTGCCCAGAACTCCAAGCGATCTTTTTCCGCAGCGAGAGCTAACTCTGGTCCGGCATTGGCAGCGGCAGTAAATTCTGGGGTAGGTGGGTAAACCTGCGTTCCATCAGGGCTAGCAGAAGGGACGGTCATTTGTGGTGGCCTCTTTTCTTCATTTCCGACACTTACTTGTGAGCGTAGTCACAAGCAAAAATTTTATATCGCCCGCATCGGATTGCGGACTTATTTATGGAGTTAGGCATGCTATTTATACTGCTCAAACTGATGCTTTCATCCTGTATCCCCGCACCGCTGCGTTGGGTAACTTCAACAATACGAACTTGCAGTAACACCCAGGAAAAGGAGTTGACGCCTAAAAGTAGGCCACAATTTCTACACCAGGACAGAGAGCAATATCCGGGCTATTGTCAAGTGAATATTTAGCTAATAAAGTGCCCAACCCGGATATCCGGTTGGGCCGCGAACATTAGTGATGGAGGAAGCATGCGGACAACCAAAAGTAATCATGGTGGACTAAAAATCACGGCTCTGCTTGCGGTAGCGGCGTTTGCCTTGGCGGGATGTGCCGCAGCTACTGATGACGACTCAGGCGATGGTGGAGTAAAGAGAATTAGCGTGGCCTGGAATCAGTCTTTTTATAGTTACAACACCAATACTTCCGCAGGAAATAACGTGACAAATGCCAATGTCGCGTATCTAACAAACACCGCATTCAACTATTACGACAATAAAAGTGTTCTTCAGAAAAATGAACAATTTGGTACTTACACGCTGTTGTCGCAGGACCCTCCGGTAGTGAAGTACACCATCAATGAAGGTGTTACCTGGTCTGATGGAACTCCCATTGATGCTGCTGATCTGTTATTAGAGTGGGTGGCAAATTCCGGTGCCCGCAATACCAAAGGCTTTACCCCGCAGAGTGATGCCGACGGGAATCCTATTGCTGATCCAGCGAATGTTTATTTTGATGGCTCCATTGGTGCTGGTTTAGAAAATGTAGCCCAAACCCCCGAGATTGGCGATAATGGTCGATCGATCACTTTGAAATATGATAAGCCTTCGGTGGATTGGGAATTAAACTTTTGGAATGGCGCACAAAGTGGAGTAGCAGCCCATGTAGTTGCCCAAAAAGCATTAGGAATACCCGATTCATTATCTGCAAAAACAGCTGTTATCAAAGCAATTCAAGATAATGACACAGCAAAACTGTCACTGATAGCAAGTTTTTGGAATACCGGATTCGGTATGTCCGCGCTGCCTTCTGACCCTTCGCTGTACCTATCATCAGGGGCATATGTTATTTCTGATTTTGTCGCCGACCAGTATTTGACGGTAAAACGCAACGAAAAGTATACTTGGGGGCCTAAGCCTAAATACGATGAGATCACTATCCGCTTCATCCCCGACGCGATGGCGCAGGTGACGGCTTTGCAAAATGGTGAGGTAGATGTTATTCAGCCGCAGGCAACAGCCGATGTGCTCACTGCTACAAAAGCTTTAAGCGGAATTACCATTTCCTCAGGAAATGATGCTAGCTACGAACACCTGGACTTGCAATTTGCAAATAGCAAAAATCCTGGAGTCTTTGAGGATAAGCGGGTGCGTGAAGCATTCCTGAAAACCATTCCACGGCAAGAGATTATTGATAAGTTAATTACCCCGCTTAACCCTGAAGCTCAGATTCGTAACTCATTTACCGAAACCCCCGGTTCTCCCCGATATACTGAGATGGTTAATAGCAATGGGCTGGCTAAGTATGATGTTGTTGACATTTCCGGGGCCAAAGAGTTACTGGCCCAAGCGGGAAAGCCTAACCCTACGGTGTGCTTGCTCTATGCTTCGAATAACCCACGCAGAGTTAACGAGTTTCAGTTAATTCAAGCCTCAGCAGCTTTAGCCGGAATCTCAGTTACTGATTGTGGCAGTCAACAATGGTCATCACTACTAGGTTCGCCAGGTGCTTATGATGCAGCGCTCTATGCTTGGCAGAATCAAACTACCGGGGTGGCTGAAAGTGCTGCTACCTATCGAAGTGGTGGCATAAATAATCACAATTTTTACTCCAGCGCTCTTGGTGATTTGTTATGGGATCAGTTGCAACAGAGCAGTGATCCAACACAATCTGTGGACCTGAAAAAGCGAATTGAAAAATCATTAGTCGATGATGCATATGGGCTAACACTATTTCAATTTCCAACGGTGACAGCATCGCGGGAAAGCATTAAAAATATTGCTCCTTCGGTTCTGGTACCAGGATATTTCTGGAACTTCTGGGAATGGGACAACCAATAAATGTTCTTCGTTAGTGGAGGCTCAGGATGCTAACGTTTGTGGTTCGCAGAATTATTGCTTCAATACTTGTGCTGTTAGCGGCAAGTTATCTCATGTACTTGCTGATTGCTTTCTCAGGCAATCCATTAGAGGATCTATTGGAAAGTTCAGCACCAAATAAACAGCAACTTATCGAATCTCGAACACAAATGTTGAACTTAGATACCCCAGCTCCGTTGCGATACTTTGGGTGGTTGGCTGGAGCAAGTAAATGTCTAGTCTCCTGGGTTCCAGGGGTAACCGCCCAATGTGATCTTGGGGTAAATAATAAAGGCATTCAGGTTACAGAACTTTTGCAAGGATCAATCGGTTCCACATTGCAATTGCTCACTGCCTCAGTAGTTCTTGCTGTCTTTATTGGTATAGCGGTTGGAATAACCACTGCTCTTCGTCAATACAGTGGCTATGACTATTCGGTAACTTTTCTAGCATTTTTGTTTTTTTCTCTCCCCACCTTCTGGTTAGCAGTATTACTGAAACAATTTGTTGCTATTGGGTTTAATGATTTTCTTCGTGACCCGCATATTTCCCTACCTGTAGTTGTGGCATTGGCGTTGCTGTCAGGGGCAATCTGGACGATAATTATTGGAGGTCCGAGAGGCCGAAAACTGATAGTTTTTAGCACCGCAACCATATCCACTGTGCTAGTCCTAGTCTATATTTCGGCAACAAATTTTCTGCAAAAACCAAGCCTTGGTCCGGTCATTATTGCCAGCACCGGAGTGGGAATTTCCTTTCTGGTTACCGCCATTAGTGTTGGATTGGCACGTAGGGCTACGCTTTACGCCTGCTTAAGTACCGTTGCTATTGGCATTGCTGTTTATTATCCCATCCAATCAGTATTTAAGTCGGCAACTGTGGTCTTAATGCTGTCACTTGGGGCTCTCACGATCGTTATCAGCGGACTGATTGGTTATTGGGCAGATAAATTTGATCGATGGCAAGCCGCTCGAACTTCCGCTATCACAGGATTTTTGGTTGCAGGTCTAGTTGCTTTAGATCGCCTCATGAGAGCTTGGCCCGCCTATATAAATAACAGTGCTATTGCCGGCAGACCGATAGCAACGATTGGTGTAAATACTCCGCAACTGCACACCTCCAGTTTTTGGGTCACTGGTGTCGATAAGTTTACACATTTGCTCCTGCCTACAATTGCCTTAATGTTGATTTCGGTGGCAAGTTATAGTCGTTACACCCGTTCAAGTTTTCTTGAGGTAATGAACCAGGATTATATCCGCACCGCAAGAGCTAAAGGGTTAACCGAGCGTGCTGTGGTGATGCGACATGCTTTTCGTAATGCACTAATTCCTATTACCACAATTGTTGCTTTTGATATTGGGGCTTTAATTGGGGGAGCGGTAATTACTGAGCGAGTTTTTGGGTGGACCGGTATGGGCTCACTTTTCGCCAGTGCACTTGGGCCACCACCAGATCCCAACCCTTTGATGGGATTTTTTATTGTCACAGGCATTGTCGCTGTTGCTTTTAACGCGATAGCTGATGTTCTTTATGCGGCGCTTGATCCCAGGATTCGGGTGAGTACCTAACATGACTGATCAAGAAAAAGTAAGTATCGAGCAATCAGTATCGGGATTAAGTCAGGGGCAGATTGTCCGCCAGCGGTTTTTGCACCATAGAGGGGCAATGAGCGGTTTAGCCTGTTTATGTCTGATCCTACTGTTGGTATCAACATCCATAGGGTGGGGCTTTATCCCCGGTTGGTGGAGTCAACGACCCAGCGAGGTAGCCGAGGTAGTTAACGGCGGGCATCCCACAATGAGTGTGGTTCCCCAATTTTTGGGTGGTAACGGAATTTCTTTTGGTATTCATCCTTTTGGTCAGGATGAAGTGGGGCGAGACTATTTTGCGCAAACCATGCGCGGGGCGCAGCAGACCCTAGTTGTTGTCTCGATAGTAGGTATGGTTGCCGGGCTGTTGGGTATTGCGGTGGGTGCTCTTTCCGGCTTTTTCCGTGGTTGGATTGATGCGATCCTGATGCGTCTTACTGACGTTTTTATTACCATTCCCTTAGTGGTTGTTGCAGCGGTTGTTGGTTTGCGGGTAGGAAATTCGGGAGTATGGGTGCTTGCCGTCTTTATTGGATTAGTTTCGTGGACCGGACTGGCTAGATTGGTTCGAGGCGATTTCCTTGCTTTGCGGGAACGTGAATTTGTTGATGCAGCACGGGTTGCCGGGGCTAGCTCATTTCGCATCATGTTTCGACACATACTGCCCAATGCTGTTGGTGTGATAGTTGTTAACACCACCTTGTTGATGTCAACGGCAATTTTATTGGAAACCTCAATCAGCTATTTAGGCTTTGGAGTTAAAGCCCCTGATGTTTCCTTAGGTTCCTTGATTAGTATGAACCAAACCGCTTTTTCGACTCGGCCCTGGTTATTTTGGTGGCCAGGTATTTTCATTGTGACTATTGCTTTGGCGATTAACTTTATTGGCGATGGGCTTCGGGATGCTTTTGACCCACGACAGAAACAAAAAGTTAAGTCAAAAGTATTTGGCATCAAGAAGGTTCGCACAGTTGAAAATGTGACAAAAAATGACAGTTAATTTAGCTAAAAAGCGTTATTACACAAGCTATTGCCAGAAGCGCAATAGTCATAATAGTTTTTCTGTGCCACCTGACAGTGACGTTCTCCGGCTGGATTTGGTGATCAACAAAGGAGTTGGTGTCCTGACGTTGTTCCCAGCGCAGACGAATAAGATAAGCTGCACGCCCAGAATCAGAAGCCAAGGTATCTCCGGGGCGTATTCCGAGTCTGCCGATAAACGTCGATTCGGGAAGTCCTCGGTAGTCTTTTTGACCCAAAGTCGACATCGTGTGTCGACCAGTGCTGGGCGCGGCCCAGGCGGTGAATTTCTTGTTATTGGTGAAGAAGGTAAGCGCAAATTTTGTATCTACCCGAACAATCTTTTCCCAAGGCAGAGTGACCGTATGAAAGACATTGTGCACAATGATATTCGAATCATTAACCACAATACTTGGGCGCCAATAGGCCGCCCAAGTTATGGTGATAAAAAGAATCGTCCAGCTGTATTCCAGAGGTTGAACCCCGTGATCGCTCAGGGTTATTGTTGCGGCTATTCCGGCAGACAACACAACTGCTACTCCGGTAATCCACGCACCGAAGGCAGATCGGTAGGCCTGAGTTCTGGATGCTTTGGCAGTCATCGCACTATGTTTGCAGATCGCACAGGAGGTAGTGGCAATGGCCCCAGCAGAATCTAGGGAGAACAGCATGTCCCCAGTACTTAGTGTGCGTGATCTTAATGTTGATTTTTGGGTTGACGGTACCTGGTATCCGGCAGCTACTGATATTTCCTTCGATCTTCATGAAAAAGAAGTGCTCGCAGTAGTAGGTGAGTCGGGTTCGGGAAAGTCCACTACTGCAATGGCTTTACTGGGACTATTGCCATCAAATGCTCGAATCAGCGGGAGCATTAAAATTGGGGATAACCAAATTCTTGGTGCTAACACAAAGACACTCCGAAGTGTTCGTGGTAATGATGTGGCGGTTATTTTTCAAGAACCAATGACAGCGTTAAATCCGGTATACAGTATTGGTTTTCAAATATCTGAGGCCATTAGAAGCCATCGTAACGTTTCTTCATCGGAAGCCAAAGAACGAGTTTTAGAGCTACTAAAGCTGGTAGAACTACCAGAACCAGAAAAAAGAATTAACTACTACCCGCACCAACTTTCTGGTGGGCAACGTCAGCGAGCAATGATTGCGCAGGCGTTAGCCTGCGATCCGAAGATTCTCATTGCAGACGAACCCACAACAGCGCTGGACGTAACAGTGCAGGCTGAAATATTGGAATTACTAAGGTCATTAAAGAAGCGCATTAATACGTCAATTGTCTTGATCACCCATGACATGGGTGTGGTGGCAGATATGGCTGATCGAGTTTTAGTGATGAAATCCGGAAGAGTTATCGAATCGGGTACCGCTGAGAAGGTGTTCTATACTGCACAGCAGGAATACACTCAGCAACTACTTGAAGCTGTACCGCATTTAGGTTCTTATCGGGAGCAGAGTGTTAGATCATTTCCCCCACAATCTGATACCGCAGTGCTGGAATTTTGTAATGTGAGTATTGAGTACCCAAGCCCGGGTCGGTTGCCTAACTTTCGTGCAGTACAGGAGTTTAGTCTGGCTATTGCTGAGGGAGAGGTGGTAGGTGTTGTTGGCGAATCTGGTTCTGGGAAAAGCACTATCGGCCGAGCAATTGTTGGTTTAGTTCCTATCGCTCGTGGCCAGCTTTTGGTCAATGGTATTGACATTTCTACGGTTAAGCCTCGGGATTTGCGCCTGTTGCGCAGTAACGTTGGCATGGTTTTTCAAGATCCGGGTTCGTCACTTAATCCGCGTTGGCCAATCGGACAATCGATAGCTGAACCGTTACTGCTTCATCACAAGCTTTCGGGAACACAGCGAAGAGACAAAGTCGGCGAGCTTCTTGATCAGGTGCAGTTGCCTAAAAATATGCAGAATCGATACCCCCATGAACTTTCTGGGGGACAACGTCAGCGGGTGGGAATTGCCAGAGCGTTAGCGCTTGAGCCCCGGATTCTTATTGCAGACGAACCCACTTCTGCCCTAGATGTCTCAGTGCAGTCGGCGGTACTTGGGCTTTTTCGGGAGCTTCAACAAGAACATGGCTTTGCTTGTATTTTTATTAGCCATGACCTGGCTGTAGTGGAAATGTTGGCAGATCGAATAGCTGTGATGAGTAAAGGAAAGTTGGTAGAGGTGGGCCAACGTGATCACCTCCTGTCCCACCCTGAACATGGCTATACCCAACGATTACTCGCTGCTGTTCCGGTTCCAGATCCGCGAGAGCAGCGCATTCGACGTGAAGAACGAATGGCTCTGCTTAAGGGTTAAGGGTAGGTGGGTAACGTCTAGGGGGTGTCTAGTGCCGATCCGCTTTCCCCGATTGCCCAACTACCTGGTGTTCTTGTTGCCGCTGAACGTGCGAGAAACGCACTAGGTGAGGTCCATCGCCATAAAGCCAATCGGCGTGGATGGCCACAAACAGCAACCGAAGCGGCTATCCGAGCAGCACGTTCTTCTTCTTTTTTAGCCGGCGGCTCGATGGACTTGGCTGCCGATGGTGACATAGCCGACCCAATTTTGGCAGGCGCGGTTCGGGTTGCCCAGTCCTTGGATGGGGATTCGCTTGCTTTGGTCCTTACCGTGTGGCAGCGGGCGCCGTTACAGGCGCTTGCTCGACTTCATCTGCTGGCTGCGGCGGAATTAGTTTCTGACCAATTGGACTTAGGGAGGCCACGGATGGCAGCGGGGGTGGGTGAACGGTTGAGTACCCTTGCTCAACTTGTTACTGGTGGAACAACCGTCCCAGCCCCAATCCTTGCCGCCGTTGTCCACGGCGAACTTGCTGCCTTGCGGCCTTTTGGTACTGCTGATGATGTTGTTGCGCGAGCTGCTGCCCGGTTAGTTGCGGTTTCTACCGGTTTAGATCCACATAACCTCGGCGTTCCCGAAGTGAGCTGGATGCGTCGTTCGAAAGACTATCGTGAGCGTATCTCAGCTTTTTCTGAGGGATCTGCCGACGGAGTGCGAGATTGGGTGATCTTTTGTTGTGAGGCATTGGAATCTGGTGCACGAGAGGCCACATCAATAGCGGATGCGGTTGGTGGATAGGCCAATACAAAAGCGGGCGACAACCCAATGGATCGTCGCCCGCTAGCACGGATCGCCTGGTTACCAAGCGTGCTCGGTCAGTTGTGTGACTGGCCTCGGCGTCAAATACCAACTTCATAGATGGCTTACTCACTCGGGAGAGCACCTCTACAAAATGGAATTACGCAGGCCCACAACATGTCTGCTCCTCTAGCGGCGTGCTCCGCGTGGGTGCCTGGCGTCCGTGCTGGAAGTTACGGCCCGGGGGGTCGGCCCTTCTCTTCCGAGTCGATCGTGGCCTTGCCGTTCCTTCGTAACTACCTTTCTACACCGCGATACGGCATACGGCAAGTGGTAATTTCATTTATTTTTTGAAAATTTTTATGGAATTAGCGCTGTCGACGAAAAATCGAATAGGTAAGTGCGCCAGCGGCTATAGCGCTTAGCCCAATGGCTGCGGTTGCGGCAATGGTACTTCTATCAGGCTGAGGGAGTCGGTCACGCAAGGGAACGGGGCGAGTGAAGGTGAGGATGGGCCACTCGTTGGCGATGGCTTGTTTACGTAGTCCACGATCGGGATTAACTGCAGTGGGATGGCCGACGGCTTCAAGCATTGGCAGGTCAGTTATTGAATCAGAGTAGGCATAACAATGCTCTAATGCGTACCCTTCCTGCTTAGCAAGTTGGGTTATTGCCTCAACTTTCCCTTCGGCATAACAATAAAAATCAATTTCACCAGTATATTTTCCATCGTCAACTACCATCTTTGTTGCAAGACAGTGTGTTACACCAAGTGCCTCCGAAATAGGTTGTACTATCTCTTCGCCTGAAGCTGAGACAATAACAACGTCTCGCCCACAGAGCTTATGCTGAGTGATGAGCTCAGCCGCCTCCGCAAAGACTAAAGGATCAACTATTTCGTGCAGGGTCTCCGCCACGATCGTTTTGATCTGTTCGACATCCCAACCGGTGCATAGATTGGTGATGTGCAATCGCATCTTGTCCATCTGGTCGTGGTCGGCTCCGGAAAGCAAGAAAAGAAACTGTGCATAATTCGATTGCAGAACTGAGCGCCTACTCATAAGCCCTTGATTGAAGAACGGCTTGCTAAAGGCAAGCATGCTTGATTTTGCGATGATCGTTTTATCAAGATCAAAAAATGCGGCAACCTTTTGGTTACCAGTGACAGGGGGTGCAGTAGCAGCTGCTGTGGTGTTGACGGGGGGAACTACGGGGAGATCGTTTGGATCGGTCACCTTGTCACCATAGTGCGAAATATAGATTAGGAGGTGGAAAGGGTGGTAACCAAGCGTCCTCTTAAGAATGTTCATCACACCAAGCTGATTTTTGCTCCAGAATTTTTGCCCTAACTAAGTGGGCTTTTATCAAGTTTTTGTCAAGTAACGTGTTGGACTTGCAAAGACCCGGGGGCATCGGTGTATATTAGTGTCACTCGGTTAAATCCGAGGGTGTTCAGCCCGACCCCCCGGGGCTGAACGCGACGGCCCTCGCCTCCTCCCCCCCTGGCGAGGGCCGTCCCTTATTCTCAGCCAGGTACTAGGCTCACTCAGGTTTTGGTCTTCTAACAGGGAGTTCTTTATTTCCTGTCAACTTATTCACAGCACGATTCCTGTCCACAGATCTGCTTGACCCGCTAGCGTTCTTGCTGCTGGGGACGCACAGTGTTTTTTGTGAAAGCTGATCGAGAAGCGGCAACGGAATCTCCAACTACACCGATTGTTGTAATGGCCGTTGCAGTCGGTACTGCTCATCTGAGCGTGCAGCGAGTGGCCGCTGCGGCAGGTTGCCGCGTGGTCCTTTCGAGCGAAGTCGTGGGAAGGCAACTCTGGGATTCAGCCAGTTTTGTTGTTGTTGATGCTGCAGCTGCATTGGCACTGGCAGTGCAGGGAATGCCAAGACGGGCCGGGGTGGTCTTAGTGACCGAAGCACAAGATTTATTGGCTGCAGACTGGCAAGCCGCTGTTGCGATAGGTGCCGAACAAGCTTTTGCAATTCCCCGGGATGAGGCACTGATGGTTCGGGTGCTCAGTGAACGAAGTCTGCACCAAGGTGCGAAGGGAGGTGTGATTGCTGTTATTGGCGGCAGTGGTGGAGCCGGGGCTTCCACGTTTTCTGCCGCTTTAGCTTTTGCTGCAGAACAGGCATTTTTGATTGATTGTGACCCCTATGGGGGTGGAATTGATCTTCTCCTGGGAATCGAATCTGAACCTGGCCTGCGTTGGCCAGATTTGCATCTCGAAGGGGGGCGAGTCTCCGGTGAGGCACTGCATCGAGCTCTTCCAGTAAAAAAGAAAGTAACCACATTGTCGTATGGGCGGGGCAAGGAGTACGTACACGCCGAAGCTTTGACAGCAGTGCTTGAAGCAAGTCGCAGCTTAGGGGGAACAGTGATTTGTGATCTTCCACGTAATCTGGGTGAGTCAATTCAACCAGTTCTTGATTGTGCTGATCTAGTCGTTGTTGTAGCAGTGGCACAAGTACGTGCCTGTGCATCGTCAGAATCTATTGTTCAGCAAGTATTACTGCAAAATCCCAGAGTCGGTTTGGTTGTGCGGGGGCCATCTCCTGGGGGTTTGCGTGCAAAAGATCTTTCTGACGTTGTGCGTGCTGAGCTTCTGGCAACAATGCGTCCGCAGCCACGATTAACCCAAATGCTCGAAGATGGTGGGCTTACGTTGCGCTCAAGATCTCCGTTAGCTAGAGCAGCTCGGCAGGTTTTGGCGGTTGTTGAACCCGGTGGTCATTCCCGGGGGTGGGTAGCGTGAGTGCTGAACTTTTGGAAAGAGTACGGGAACGGCTGGTAGATCATCCCGGGCCGATAAACCCTGCGGCGGTAGCTGATGCGATCCGGGCAGAGACTGGTGGAGTTCTTGGCGATACAGATTTACTTACAGCCCTCAGAGTCCTGCAGACAGAGCTTACCGGAGCAGGGCCACTTGATCCATTGCTAGATGAGCCAGAAGTGACGGATATTCTTGTAACAGAGCCAAATAAGGTGTGGATTGATCGTGGTAAAGGTCTTGAGATAGCTGATGTTACCTTTCCCGATGAAGGTTCGGTTCGCCGACTTGCACAGCGGTTAGCATTGGCAGCTGGGCGTAGATTAGACGAGGCGCAACCCTGGGTGGATGGTCAGTTAACTGCAGTTGGCAGTGGTGAGTTTGGGGTCCGATTGCATGCGGTGCTACCACCAGTGGCTGCTTTAGGTACTTGTTTATCCCTGAGGGTTCTGCGTCCAGCTACACAAGGTCTGGCAGCACTTATTAATTTGGGTGCTATTCCGACGCAGATAGCCCGCCTTATTGATGCGGTGATTAAGGCCCGGTTGGCCTTCCTGGTGACAGGGGGGACAGGTGCGGGAAAGACGACTTTACTTGCAGCTCTATTGGGTGAAGTAGCGCATAGCGAGCGCATTATTTGTGTGGAAGATGCTCCGGAGCTGCTGCCGCAACATCCGCATGTTGTGCACCTTGTTGCCCGGATGTCAAATATCGAAGGGGCAGGAGAAGTAACTGTACGTCAGCTTGTTCGGCAGGCATTGAGGATGCGCCCGGATCGTATTGTTGTTGGTGAAGTTAGGGGTGCAGAAGTAGTCGATCTTTTAACTGCACTTAACACCGGGCATGAGGGGGGTGCAGGTACATTACATGCAAACTCGCCGAATGAAGTTCCAGCTAGGCTGGAAGCACTTGCCGCATTGGGAGGTATAGATCGTAAATCTTTGCATAGTCAGCTTTTTGCCGCAATTAAAGTGGTAATTCATATGCAACGAAGTCAGCAAGGATATCGATGTATTAACGAAATTAGCATTCTCCGTCGAGGGAAAAACGAGTTTGTTTCGGCTTGTAGCGCTTGGACATTTGATAACGGGTATGGTCCAGGGTGGTCGCTACTTGCGGATCTTCTTGCCTCCCATGGTATCAATTGTGCGGAGCTTGAGCTATGGAAATAGTATTGCTATTACTAGCTCTCATAATATTATTAAATCCTTCGGTGGGAGTAGGGTGGCGAATCACAAAGCTTTATCCAGCGGCGGAAATTAAGAAATCTTTGTGGCCATGGAAAAAGATCATGACAGTAAGCGGCTTCTTAGCGCTTATGGTGGTGCTACACCCATTGACTTTGCTTGCAGTTTTGGTGATTACCGTAACAGTAGCTAAAAAAATCCGTAAAAAATCGAGTATCCTTAAACAGTCAGATGAGGTAGCAACTCTCAGCAAAGGGCTAGAGTTGCTCATTGCCGAACTCCGCATTGGTACGCATCCAGTAGATGCTTTTTCCATTGCAGCTCAAGAGTGTTCGCATAATCTTGATTCAGATATTCCCCGAGTATTTTTAGAGTCGGCTGCCCGCGCAAAACTTGGTGGCGATGTTCCATCGGGAATAGCGCACTCTGCTTATTGTAATGAGCTGGCGGAAGACTGGAATCGTATTGCTGTTGCTTGGTCGGTATCTGAATCCCATGGTCTTCCGATAGCAGATTTACTTGAGGCAGTGCGGTTAGATGTAGTTGAACGCCAAAAATTTAGCAATCGCACTGAATCAGGTTTAGCTGGTGCGCGAGCAACCGCAGGAATTCTTGCAGTACTTCCCATTGTTGGAATCATGCTTGGCCAATTTATGGGTGCCGAACCATTAAAAATATTAATGTTTGGCGGTGTGGGAGGTTGGTTGTTGCTTATAGGAGTCACCCTAGCTTGTCTTGGTCTTATCTGGTCTGATTGGATAACGGAGCGGAGCATTTTGGAATGATAGTCCTCATACTGCTTGCATTAGCGTTAATGATTAGCCCCATAGGATCTGCTGTACATGCTAGAACGCAGATTCTTCTAGGGCCGAAGAAATTTAGTGTAGCCGTTAAGGAAACACAGAAACCTAAGGGTACCTTCGCAAAA
>JBOFCS010000097.1:0-14057 GCA_051646185.1 Mycobacteriaceae bacterium
TGTAGATGTCGCTGGAGTATCTTTGTCCGTGGGTGGAACCAAATTCTCCGCAGGAGACGTTATCGCCTTTTCTTGAGGGTTTCCAGGTGCTGCCGGGCATGAGGTGGGTGAGTGCGGTGGTGATGGTGGTGATCATGGCATCACGTTGGGCGAGTATGGTTTCGGCGTTGTCGCGTTGTAGGAGTTCGTTAAGTTCTTCGGGTATTCCATAGCCGTAATTTCCGGGGGCGTACAGACTGGGTTCCGGGTAAGAGTTGCATCCGGCACAGGCTAGGACCAGAGCTACCAGAAGGTGGATTAGTTTGGGGTGGTGAGGTTTTGGTGTCATGGGGTGGTGGTTGGGGTGGGTTTGTGGTCGAGGGCGGCTTGTTTGTCGGCGGCGGTGAGGAAACAGCCGGTAGTAACTTGGAGTAATGCTTGTTCGAGTGAGCCGAATTCAAGAGTAGAGCTGTATGGTCCGTTGATGACGAGACGGGCGATGTGGTTGGTGCCGTCATCGAGGAGTGCGTCTTCTTGGGGGGTTCGGGTGGTGATGGTGGTGTAGCCGTAGGGGGCGGCGAGTGTGGTGACTAGGTCTGCTGCGGTGTCCCACAGCTTCCCAGGAAGCATGACCTCAGAAATATAATTAGGGCTGGAATATATCTGTCCTTGGGTGGAGCCAAATTCTCCGCAGGAGAAGCTATCGCCTTTTCTTGAGGGTTTCCAGGTGCTGCCGGGCATGAGGTGGGTGAGTTCGGTGGTGATGGTGGTGATCATGGCATCGCGTTGGGCGAGAATGGTTTCGGCGTTGTCGCGTTGTAGGAGTTCGTTCAGTTCTTTGCTGGTTCCGTAGCCGTAATCGCCATAAGGATTGCCAAATTCATCAACAGGAGGACCGCTCGGTGTTGTGCATCCGGCACAGGCCAGGGCCAGAGCTACCAGAAGGTGGATTAGTTTGGGGTGGTGAGGTTTTAGTGTCATTGGGTGGTGGTGGGGGTGGGTTTGTGGTCGAGGGCGGCTTGTTTGGCGGCGGCGGTGAGGAAACAGCCAGTAGTAACACGTAAGCTCGCCTGTTTGTATGAGCCGAAGTTGAGGGTGGAGCCGTAGGCATCTCTAATGATTAGATTTACGACCGTGTGTTCTATAGCGTCTTTCAAGGAGGTGCGGCTTGAGACGGTGGTGTATCCAAAGGGTTGCGCTAATCGAATGATGTTGTCGGCAATAGTGTTCCATGATTCGATGATAACTGGTATTTCTGAGGCAAAGAGGGGAGTGGAATAAATTTGTCCTTGGGTGGAGCCAAACTCTCCGCAGGGGGTAGTTTCGTCATATTTGCGATGAAAAGAGGGTTTCCAGGTGCTACCGGGCATGAGGTGGGTGAGTTCGGTGGTGATGGTGGCGATCATGGCATCGCGTTGGGCGAGGATGGTTTCGGCGTTGTCGCGTTGTAGGAGTTCGTTAAGTTCTTTGCTGGTTCCGTAGCCGTAATCGCCATAAGGATTGCCAAATTCATCAACAGGAGGGCTGCTCGGTGTTGTGCATCCGGCACAGGCCAGGGCCAGAGCCGTCAAGAGGGCAAAACTTATCTGAAAAAATCGCATTACTTATCCTTTGGCACAAGATTGGGATCATTAGTCAAACCGGCTATAACTAAAGCTTGGTTATACATAGCAGTGGTGCCGGCATTAAAATATTCACTATGCCCACTAGAAGCGGAGGTATCTCCTAGTGGAGTGGTGGCAGCATCAGTAGACAAGTTGGTAAACCCCTCATTCCAACTAATGGGATAAGGCGAAAAAATATTGCTATCGGTAATCCAGTCTTTATCGGCTTGCTCCACAAAGACATGACCCTCAGCTAAGTGCAAGTCGCCAGTGCTGGTAGGGATATAATTCCAAATCTGATAGGGACTGAGGATACGCTGATTGCTATTGGCTTCCAGGCCGGGGGAGCCGGTGAAAATAACATCATCAGCATGGATATTGCGTTGCAAAGCCTCACTGGCAACCAGTGACCCATACGAATGCCCAATCATCGTGAGATGTGGGTCGGTAGGGCGGGAACTATCCAGACCATTAACAAAAGAGGCCAGCTTAGGCGCGCCATTCTCGGCAAAGCCGGACGTAGTGGCCGCGGCAAGATGAGGTGGGGTTTCGTAGCCTATCCATGCGACAGTAGCCACCGTATCTTTTGAACCAGCGTTTTGGAGAACTTTCTCAGTGATGTCTTTTAAGCCGCTTGCTTGTGTCACATAAGTGGGTAAATCATTGCCCGAGTTGGGTTTATCAAAAGGAACACCACCAGTACCGGGAACATACACACTAATATGATCGGCAGTATCCACATTGCCCAAAGCTATCGCCACCGCTGGCTGTGTTTGATTCAGATCTAATACCAAAAGCTGCCGACCATCTTTTGCGGTGCCATCAGAGTTAAATAAGGCTTCACGCACTGCAGCTAGCGTGTCTCGCTGTTCGGGGTTGAGATCACGACTTTCTAAGGTGCTCAACCAATTTCGATTAGCCACATCCCTGGCGCTACCAGGCACCCCATCAAGATTTCCCACCCATTCGGGGCGCTGAGAAAGTAAAAGCTGCTGTTCCGTCGACGATAACGACCCCCACCACCGCGCAACTTGAGAATCCGTGAAGCCAGCCGGTGGATGCAACCCCTCCAATTCACCAGCATGCATAGCAGCGTCAATAGTGGTGGCCCCGCCATCACTAATGCCACCGTCAGCTGCTTTATGCAGCATTGCGCAGGCCGCGTCATCAATCTCCATAGCCCGCGCTCGCAAAGCCGAAATATCACCAGGGAGCTTCGCACGCACAATCTCCCGATGAGCCTGCTGATCTGGACGCAGATGCGCCTCCTGACCGGACGCGGCCCACAGATCAACACTGGACCCGTTATGTTGAATATGCAACCCAGCGCTATCAGCTTCAGCTTCGATCACCCGCAACTGCAATTGCAGCTCCAACATGTCATCAATGCTGCGGGCCGCTTGTTGTTTCACGGCCCCGACTGCTGCGGCAGCATCAGTAAGATCGTCATCAATATCATCAAAAGAAGTCTGAGCAGCGTCTTTAGCTGCGCCCCGCCAACCATCAAGCTCTTTGATGGACTTAAGCTTATGTTGTAAATCTTCCAAAGAAGCAGACTTGCCAGAAAGTTCTTTCACCAGCTTTTCCAGCAATGTTGGGTCCCAATACTTGATGTCGCCAATATCGAGATAAGCCACCACAACCCCCTATCGACACTTCTTGATTAGTTTGTCCAGAGACCTCTGCTTAATGGTAACAAACGTTTTGCTATTTGACATCACCCTGGAAAAAATTTAGGGCATACGCTACTTGACTAGCTAGCATATGCCCTAAATCTTGTTAAGAGATTAGCGTGAGAACAACAGTGCGCGCTTTACTTCCTGAATGGCCTTGGTGACCTGAATCCCGCGCGGGCAAGCATCAGTGCAGTTAAAGGTGGTGCGACACCGCCAGACTCCCTCTTTGTCGTTGAGAATGTCGAGACGTTCAGCAGCAGCCTCATCGCGGCTATCAAAGATGAAGCGGTGCGCATTGACAATGGCTGCAGGTCCAAAGTAGCTGCCATCGCTCCAGTACACCGGGCAGCTCGTGGTGCAGCAGGCACAGAGAATGCATTTAGTGGTGTCATCAAAACGCGCCCGGTCATGTTGGCTCTGAATCCGTTCCTTAGTTGGCTCATTGCCGCTGGTGATGAGGAATGGTTTCACAGCGCGGAACGCATCAAAGAAAGGCTCCATATTGACAATAAGATCCTTCTCAACAGGAAGGCCCTTGATTGGTTCAATGGTGATGGTGAGCGTCTTCGATGAATCTTTTGGCAGCAAGTCACGCATGAGCACCTTGCAGGCAAGGCGGTTTACACCATTGATACGCATGGCATCGGAACCGCAGACACCATGTGCGCAGGAGCGTCGGAAAGTGAGAGTGCCATCCAGATAACCCTTTACGTACAGCAGTAAGTTGAGTAACCGGTCTGTAGGCAAGGTAGGAACCTGAAAGGTGTCCCAGCCCTGGGCATCAGGGTTCTCTGGGTTGAACCGCATAATTTTTAAAGTGACCATAACCGCGCCCTTGGGCACTGGAGGCAGGGCTGGCCCGGTTGCTGCTGGGGTATCAATTGTTGGGGCAGACATCAGTATTTGCGCTCCATCGGCTCGTAGCGGGTCTGGACTACCGGCTTGTAGTCTAGGCGGATGTCAGAGAGAAGGCCTTCGCCTTCTTTGTATGCCATGGTGTGTTGCATGTACTCGGCGTCATTGCGGTCTGGGTAATCTTCGCGAGCATGTCCACCCCGAGATTCCTTGCGGTTCAAAGCTCCAACGACGGTAACCTCAGCCATTTCTAATAAGAAGCCAAGCTCAACAGCTTCTAGAAGATCGCTATTATAACGAGTTCCCTTGTCCTGCACCGTGATGTGGTTGTACCGCTCTTTAAGGGCGCGCACATCGGCAAGGGCCTGGGTAAGTCGTTCTTCGGTGCGGAACACCCCAGCGTTGTTGTCCATAGACTGCTGTAGCTCGGTGCGAATATCAGCAACGCGCTCATGCCCGTGATCGGAAAGTACCTGTGACATCCATTCTTCCACCATTTTTGCTGGCTCATCGGGTAGCGGAACAAAATCAGTAGAGTTAGCGTATTCAGCCGCAGCGATACCTGCTCGTCGGCCAAAAACATTGATATCCAGGAGTGAGTTAGTCCCCAACCGGTTTGCGCCATGCACTGATACGCAAGCACACTCGCCAGCGGCATAAAGCCCGGGGACAATATCTTCGTTATTGCGAAGAACTTCACCACGAATCTTGGTAGGAATACCGCCCATGACATAGTGACAGGTGGGATATACCGGGACTGGCTCTTTCACCGGATCAACACCAAGGTAGGTGCGGGAGAACTCCATGATATCTGGGAGTTTTTCGTCAAGAACTTCTTCAGGAATGTGCGTGACATCGATGTAGACATAGTCTTTGTTGGGCCCGCCGCCACGGCCTTCAAGCACTTCCAACACCATTGAGCGAGCCACAATATCGCGTGGCGCAAGGTCTTTGATGGTAGGAGCGTAACGCTCCATAAACCGCTCACCAGACTCATTACGAAGAATGCCACCCTCGCCGCGAACAGCCTCAGAAATGAGAATGCCCAACCCAGCCAAGCCGGTCGGATGGAACTGATGGAACTCCATGTCCTCCAAAGGCAAACCCTTACGGAAGACAATCCCCATACCGTCTCCGGTGAGGGTGTGGGCATTGGATGTGGTTTTGTACATCCGACCAGATCCGCCGGTGGCAAAGATAATCGACTTTGCATGGAAGATATGAATTTCTCCGGTGGAAAGTTCATAGGCGATAATTCCGGTTGCTACCGGACCATTGTCGGTTTCAGTGAGACAAAGGTCTAAGGCGTAGAACTCGTTAAAAAATTCCACATCATGCTTAACACAGTTTTGGTACAAGGTTTGCAAAATCATGTGGCCGGTGCGGTCAGCGGCATAACACGCCCGGCGAACCGGGGCCTTACCATGGTCGCGGGTGTGCCCACCAAAACGCCGCTGGTCAATTTTACCCTCGGGGGTGCGGTTAAATGGCAAACCCATTTTTTCCAAATCCATGACCGCATCAATGGCTTCTTTAGCCATAATTTCTACGGCATCCTGATCGGCTAAATAATCGCCACCTTTGACGGTGTCAAAGGTGTGCCACTCCCAGTTGTCCTCTTCAACATTGGCTAGCGCCGCGCACATACCGCCCTGAGCTGCCCCGGTGTGTGAGCGAGTGGGATACAGCTTGGTAAGGACTGCGGTGCGGGCACGCGGGCCAGCTTCAATAGCTGCGCGCATTCCTGCGCCGCCAGCACCAACGATGAGTACGTCATAACGATGTTCCTGCATGTGACTTGTCAGCTCTCCTGGAAACCGGGTGGCGGTGGTGGTCTGCCGCTTAGTGCCAACACGTGTCGGCAAAGCGGATGGTTAGCCCTTAGGTGATGGTGGGGTCAAAAGTGAGTAGCACGTAGGTACCGAGCACGGTAATAACGATCATTGAAATCACCAGCGCGGTATTCAGCCAGAATCGCGTGGAATCCTTGCGTGAGTAATCTGCGATGACGGTGCGCAGACCATTGCCGCCGTGCAGCTGGGCTAACCAGAGCATGGTGATATCCCAGGTTTGCCAGAAGGGGCTGGTCCAGCGTTCGGCGACAAAGTTGAAGTCAATACGGTAGACCCCGTCAGACCACATCAACATGATGAAAAGGTGACCTAGTGCCAAGAAAACCAAAGCCAGCCCAGAAAAACGCATAAACAACCAGGCGTACTTTTCGAAGTTGGGGATTCCTGAGGGACGACGCGGCGAGCGAGGGTTATCTAAACTCGCTGGTCGGTCGTAAGAAGTGCCAAGAGTTTTTGCTTCTGTTGTCATCAGTTGTGCTCCAGCATGTGTTGGAAGATGCGCACTGCGCCAGGGACCATGACGAGGAACCAGACGATGCCGATGATCCACAGCATGAGTTTCTGGTACTGCGGGCCCTTGGCCCAGAAATCAACGAGGATGATCCGGATTCCGTTGAGTGCGTGGAAAAGCACCAAAGCAACAAGTCCCAGCTCCATGAGCCCCACAATGGGGTTTTTGTAGGTATGGATGACCTCATTGTAGGACTCGGGGCTTACCCGGACTAGGGCAGTGTCGAGCACGTGAACAAAGAGGAAAAAGAAAATCGCAACGCCGGTGATGCGGTGTAGTACCCACGACCACATGCCGGGATCACCCCGGTAGAGCGAGCGGGTTCGCGCCACGGGCTGTCCCGTGGTTGCGGCATCTGTAGTACTGGCCATCGAGTGCTGTGCCTCCAACGTCATTGGCGGACGCGTCGAGTAAGTGCACCACGGTCTAGTGCCGGGCTAGCCTTAGCTCGATCGTATTTTGGGAAACCGACCCTCGAACTCTAAACCTATACGGAGCGCTGGACTAACTGGAGTAACACTTTGGGCAGTAATCATGTCTCATTATTAGGCTTGGCTACCCAAATTTATAGAGAGGGAGAGGGTCCTTTCTGCATGGATTCAGAAGCGCAGTGCAACAGAGAGGGTTGGGTCATGAATATTGATTGGAATATGTTGCGAAACAAGGCAACTGAAGTTATGGGTACGGCCTACGCGCCGTACTCTCAGTACCCGGTGGGGGCGGCGGCATTGGTTGATGGAGGCAGGACTGTAGTCGGCTGTAATGTGGAAAATATCTCATATGGTCTTAGTCTGTGTGCCGAGTGTGGATTAGTCAGCGCTTTGCATTCCAGCGGGGGTGGAAAGCTCCTTGCCCTCACCTGTGTGGACTCACAAGGAAATATTTTAATGCCCTGTGGACGTTGTCGGCAGCTACTCATGGAGCATGGCGGGCCTCATTTGCTGATCGACCATCCTCAAGGCCCAAGAGAGCTTAGTCGACTACTTCCTGAGGCCTTTGGCCCAGAAGACCTTGCTCGTGGACAGGTAAATCACCACAAGTAGCTCTAGCTGGTACCCCATCGAACCTATCGCTTAGGCCTAAAGAGCAACCGTCCGGCTTTACTTCGGTCACGTAGCGCCCAGGCTCGCCAAGTTAATACTGGATGGCTTGCCAACAGATTGGTCAGCCAAGGGAAAAAGCCGGACTCAATTTTGGCGCGATCGGCCAGTTCATTAAACCCAACAAAGGCTGCCAAATATTTTCCAGCACCAAGCACTCCCATAGTTTCCGGAGCGCCCTGGGGCCGAAAATGGTAGCCATGATTGTCTGCGGTGTATTCCATCGAGCGCGATAATGCTGAGCCCACCACGGGAATGTAGTTAGTGGCAAACTGACCAACTTGGCGCCAGTAGGACACATGCCCAGCCGCGATATGGCCTACCTCATGCCCAATGATAAAGGCCAAAGCATCAGGGTTACGTGCTTGACCGCCCACTTCAAAAAGATCGCTGTACACCACAACAAAACGTCGAAAACCATGCCCCGAGGCAAACGCGTTGATTTGCCCATTGCCCAGCACCACATAGGCATCCGGTGGTGCAGGTAGCCCAAAGCGGGCCGCCGCTTCGAGCACTAATTGATAACCATCAGGGAACTGAGTCGGAGACATTTTTATGCCGTTCACTCGCTGCGCGCCATAGAGTTGCCCACGTAAAAAGAACAACAAAAACGGAGCAGCAAGAACAACTGCTACCCATGTCTGCATGTTTCCGGTAGCAACCAGAACAATTGCAACCAAAAATGTCATGCTCGTGATGATTATTGCTACTACCAATAACGGGATTTCCCAAGGATGACGAACAGGAGCATTGCCGGGGCACCCCAGTATCGGCTGCCCTGTTGATGTGGACTCAGGCATTGGCCAACACTGTGTCGCAGGGTAGTTGGGGTGCGGTGGTGGGCTGCTGTGCTCGCTCATATATCCATGATAAGACCTGAATAATTAATCTCACCGATCAGCGAAGGCTAAATCCCATGGATAACCACGATGCACCTACCATCATCGGTAGTAAACGAGATGGTTATGAACTTTCGTCAGAACAGATTAATTGGGTGGTGAAAGCTTTTACCGAAGGTCGCATTGCCGATGAACAAATGTCGGCATTGGCTATGGCGATTTTCTTTCAAGGTCTTAATGAGCAAGAACTCAGCGTTTGGACTTCGGCCATGATTGATACCGGGGAGCGGCTAAATTTTTCGGGTCTCCGGCACGCTGGTGTGATAGTTCCCACCGTTGATAAACACTCGACAGGTGGAGTAGGGGACAAGATAACACTGCCTTTGACACCATTAGTCGCTGCCTGCGGCGCGGTGGTTCCGCAGCTATCAGGTCGTGGGTTAGGGCATACCGGAGGCACTTTAGATAAACTTGAGGCAATCCCTGGATGGAAAGCAGACCTCACAGCTTCGGTAATGCACAAAATACTTGCCGATCCAACAATCGGGGCGGTTATCTGTGCCGCTGGCCCATTCCTTGCTCCAGCAGATAAAAAGCTTTATGCCTTAAGGGATATAACTTCAACAGTGGAATCTATTCCTTTGATTGCTAGTTCAATTATGAGTAAAAAAATTGCCGAGGGCACCGATAGTCTGGTGCTGGATGTCAAGGTCGGTTCAGGTGCATTTATGAAATCCTGTGAGAAAGCCCAGGAGCTTGCCCATCGAATGGTTGTTCTTGGGCATAAAGCTGGGGTGAAAACCACCGCTGTGCTTACCTCTATGGACACCCCATTAGGCTTAACTGTAGGAAATTCTTTAGAGGTGCAAGAAGCCCTAGAGGTACTTGCTGGTGGTGGACCAGAGGATATTATTGAATTAACTTTAGTGTTAGCACGGGAAATGTTGCAGTCAGCAGGAATTGACGGAATTGATCCGGCTGACCGATTACGTGATGGTTCCGCAATGGATCGCTGGCGTAAAATGATTGCCGCACAAGGGGGAAACCCTTATGCGGCATTGCCGGTCGCTAAACATACCCAGACGATAACCGCGCCCATCTCAGGGATTATGGCGCGGTTAGATGCGCTGTCGGTGGGTGTCGCGGCGTGGAAGTTAGGCGCGGGACGGAACGCACCGGGAGCATCTGTTGACCCAGGCGCTGGAGTTCGACTACATGTCAAAGCTGGAGACTCGGTAATAGCTGGACAACCACTATTTACTTTGTATACCAACACCGCTGAGGCTTTTGCTCCCGCGATTGCCGAATTGAACAAAGGATGGGAGATAGGAACGGATATTCCACCTACACAACCCTTGGTTCTGGGTCGAATTTCCTTAAATTACAATAGCTTCCAAGCCTGACTAAGCACACTGCGAAGAATGCTCTCCATCTCATCAAACTCTGCCTGCCCAGCAATTAATGGTGGGGCAAGTTGCACCACCGGGTCACCTCGATCATCAGCCCGGCAGTACAGCCCGGCATCAAAGAGTGCCGTAGAAAGGAATCCGCGGAGAATACGTTCAGATTCGGCATCGGTGAAAGTTTCTTTAGTAACTTTATCTTTAACAAGCTCAATGCCGTAGAAAAAGCCCTCCCCGCGAACATCGCCTACAATGGGCAAGTCTAAAAGCTTTTCTAGGGTTGCCCGAAAATCAGGGGCCTTATCGGCAACATGCTGATTGATTCCTTCGCGTTCAAAAATATCAAGGTTTGCCATCGCCACTGCAGC
The DNA here is from genome assembly GCA_051646185.1 of Mycobacteriaceae bacterium. Classification (GTDB taxonomy): domain Bacteria; phylum Actinomycetota; class Actinomycetes; order Mycobacteriales; family Mycobacteriaceae; genus JBOFCS01. The sequence continues at coordinate 10,189 of JBOFCS010000097.1, forward strand.
TGAAACTGGGTGTCCACCAAAGGTATAACCGTGCATAAAGGAAGAAGCGCCATCGGAAAAAGGTTCAAATAAGCGGTCGGAAGCAATCATTGCACCAATTGGGGAGTAGCCAGAAGAAAGGCCTTTTGCACAGGTGATGATGTCAGGTGTGTACCCAAAATCTTGGCAGGCAAACATAGACCCAATACGACCAAAAGCGCAAATAACTTCATCAGAAACTAAAAGGACATCATATTCATCACAAATTTGCCTGACTCGTTCGAAATAGCCTGGGGGAGGCGGGAAACAGCCGCCCGCATTTTGCACTGGTTCAAGAAACACTGCGGCAACTGTTTCTGGTCCTTCAAATTCGATGGCTTCGGCAATACGTTCTGCCGCCCACTGACCGAAGGCATAGGAATCAGAATCAAGTGGTGCTGGGGCGCGGTAAAAATTGGTATTAGGTACTCGGAAGGCTCCAGGGGTCAATGGTTCAAAATCGGCTTTTAATGCCGGAATGCCAGTAATGGCTAATGCTCCCTGTGGTGTTCCATGATAAGCAACCGAACGTGAGATCACTTTGTGTTTACCAGGTTTGCCTATTTTTTTAAAGTATTGCTTGGCTAGTTTCCAGGCGCTTTCTACCGCCTCACCTCCACCTGTGGTAAAAAAGACCCGATTGAGATTGCCGGGGGCGTAGTTGGCCACCCGTTCGGCAAGATCAATTGCAGGTTCGGTGGCGTACGACCATAGGGGAAAAAAAGCTAGCTTCTCGGCTTGTCGAGCTGCTGCTTCAGCAAGTTCGGCGCGGCCATGCCCCACCTGAACAACAAATAGGCCAGCCAGGCCGTCTAAATACTTTTTTCCTTGGGAATCCCAAATATGCATACCATCACCACGAGTGATGATAGGGGGTGTTATTGAGTCACCATGGCGTGCAAAATGTCCCCAAAGATGTTTTTGCGCAGCCAGATTACGATCTGTTCCCAGTGCGGTAAGGTTGCTGTTGCTGGGTGTGTTGGTATTCATCGTGTTCCCCAATCATATTGTTGTTTATGGAGTTTTAGGTATACAAGAGTCTCAGTAGCGGTGATACCGTTAATTGGTCGGATCTGTTCGCTCAGTACCGTGAGAAGGTGGTTGTCATCTTCGCAGACAACTTCGACCAATAGATCAAAAGACCCAGCGGTGATGACAACGTAGTCAACACATTCTAAGGCTGAGAGTTGATCGGCAAGTTTGGTAAGATTTCCAGTACAGCGGATTCCGATCATGGCTTGCCGGGTAAAGCCGAGCTGTAAGGGATCGGTTACTGCAACAATTTGCATGACACCAGAGTCGATAAGGCGTTGAACACGTTGACGTACTGCAGCTTCAGATAGGCCAACGGCTCGGCCGATAGTTGCGTAGGGCCGCCGTCCATCCTCTTGGAGTTGTTCAATAATGGCTTTAGACACAGCGTCAAGGTCAAGGCTGGGTCGACTTTCTGTCATAATTCCATCATGAACCGTTATAGCCAACTTAGCAAGTAATAAACAATTGATTTAGTCGTTAAAATTATTTTTTAACAAGTTTTTACTATAAAAAATCTATTTCTAATACGAAATTAGTTGATTTAACCTGGACTGAAGGGATGTAGAGTGTGTACCGGTCCAGGGTCGGATACGGTCTAGTTGTGGAATCACTCAGGCATAATTCAACTCTAGATCTAACTGCGCCTGAAACTTGTTCCGAAAGTTCTACTACATGACCATCTAGATGACCGATTGCGACCTGAAACAATCCTTGAGCTGCCGCTGATGTTTGTGGTTTAGCAGAAATTCGCTTTGCACCGGAATTGCATGTGGAACTGGGCTTGACCCTTGATGTGGTTTGCGGAGCGGTACTTGCTGGCTTGAGTGAAGGAGAAACTCTTGTTGAACGATTCACCATTGACGCAACGAGGTTGGCTGCTATCTCTTTTGATGACAGGCTACGCAGTATTGGTAATGTCATTAAACCCGGTTTTGCGCGCAGGAACTCCTCAACAGCTCGCTCAGTAGTGATTATGCTTTGACTACTCTTTACGTAGACGAGCTTCTAGGCCACGCTCAAGATCTCGCCAGGCTTGGGCTTGAGCATCAAAAGGTGGACTTGGCACAAGTTTGCTCGGATCAGGGGAGAGGGTGTACTTGACTAGCCAGCCAAGCGGTTCACTGGCGGCTAATGCCTCGTCGACAGAGTCATCATCGGCAAAATCAGCCGCATCGGTGAGTAGTTCCACCGCTAGGTCCAGTTGATTCTGATCAACTGCCGTTGGGCCATCGGCTAGATCATCGGCAAGTCCGGTAAGCACATAAATGTTCTCTTCGGTGACGTCGATCTTAAGAGAGCCGTCGGTGGCTGCGGTACGTATTTCTTCGTAAGTACTGACCTCAGCTAAATCATGGTCATGTTGATCTGCGAGATACCGAGAAAGCGCTCGCTCGGAGTTGAAAACACTAATTTTACCATTGCGCCCCAAGAAAATTGGGCTGTCATCTAAGTAGCACCGTAAGGTGAAAAAGGTTCCTGCAGAAGTGATGATCTGAATGGGGTCGATACCTACTGAGGTCCAGAATGTTTCTTCCTCGTCGGTATCGTCATCATCGGTAACATCGTCGAAGTAAACGTCATCTGAAGTTAGATCGTCATCAGTTTGTTGAACATCTTTATCGTCTAGAAGATCTAGATCGTCATTGACCGAGTCATCAATGTCGATATCAATCTCGTTTTCAGTAGCAGCTATCAGTTCGTCCTCGGCTATTTCTACCGCCTGGGGATCGACTTTTGGGGTTGACATGATTTCATCAATGGAATCGACCACCTTATCCCAGTTGCGTGCTATGGCACCACCAATATCTGACCACAACTGCCGACCATCACGTCCCGTGAAGTTTGTTGGGCCCACTGCTAGTGCACTGAGTACCGGGTTGCCGCTAAAGAACTTGGTAATAGGACCTAGTTCGCACACCTCGCCAATGGAAGCCACCAAGGCAAGGATTTCCTCAAGTTCGGAAATGACTTCGGCACTGGGCTTACTAGCGGCAAGTTCCGGTACCCCAATGATGTCAAATTTTTTGTCTTCAGCAGGTTCTAGCTCTGCCGCACTGAGTGCCGCAACAACTGTCCACGACGGGTGTTCGACCAAGTCATTATTGACATTAGTGCGCACAAAAGCGACAAGCTCGGCAACTGAATGGAAACCGAACAAGTCCTCATCGAGGCCAAGGAAAGCCTCCCATTCGTCATCTCCTTCACGCCAGTTAGGCGCCCAGAGTGTGACAAAGTCACCGTTGGTCAGTCCAAGTTCGATTGGGATGATGTCACCAGCCATGGCCGGAAGCCTAACCAGAGAATCCACCGAGCCCAAAGTCCGGGCTCAACTCATCGCCTCTTCGAGACCCAACATGATCTTCAAACGCTGTTCCTGTGCCGCCTGCGCGGCATGGGCCGCAGTCACTGTGATCAGCTCAGATAGGTCTTTTGCTGACATTTTCATGGTGTTCTCATGCAGCCATAAGTTAGTAAGCGCGCCGTTGCTATTAACTTCGGTTTCGACTTCACCTTGAGGTGAGCGAGCCCAACCCCGTAACGAAGTGACATCGTCGGCGGCCTGCTGTAATAGGCGAGCGCGCTCCTCGACGCTCTGCACAATAGCGTTCATCTGGGCTTGCGACTCAGTTTCACCGGCATTTATCCGCCTTAGATCCTCATCGTCCATGTGGGGACCCCTCCTATAATATCGTCCTCGTTATCTAAATCTTCCAGTTCTGATGCAGCAACTTGGGCTGAGGTTGGCAGTCCCATCTTGTCTAAAATACTTGCGGGGACTCCTGCTTCAGCTAGTTCTTCGCGCTGTGTGGCGCCAC
>JBOFCS010000110.1:0-5103 GCA_051646185.1 Mycobacteriaceae bacterium
GAACAACAGCAACAACATCAGCCTTAAACTCCGCTGAAAACACTTTTTGAGTCATAACAACATCCTTCCACCATGAAGACAATCTTCACAGCTAAGGTGTCACCTCAACCTTCAGCAGTCCCATCTGTACTGTGCTCGCTCGTACTGTGTGTTGCCATCATCCCACCTCAAATAATATGTTGACGGTTCGTGCTGGTGTGCCACCCGACGTAATACGTACCTATCGAAACAGATTCCTTAACCATCGGCAATCTTTAAAACTCAATGATTTTTAGGTTGCTCAACAATGAAACATACAGAAAATGCTCTTTCATAAGTTTGCTCAATCACCATAAAACCCTTCACCAGCACCGATGCAAGCAAAGCTAGAACCCTCACCCTAAAGTAGTTGAACACGCAACTACTTTCCCCACCAAACATTCACCCAACCGAGACCACAACGAGACCATTCCGAGACCGAAACGCAACCAAATCTAAACCTTAGCGTTGATCCAGCTCATAATTTCATCAACCGTACTTGTTGAATTACGAATCCAGCCATTATGACCGAGTTCTTGTTTCTGATGCCACCGACGAACATTGGCCTGCATAAACTTGTCTGCTAAAGCATCCACTGATGCTGACGGAGCTAAGCTGTCATTACCCATACTGATTGCTAACACCGGAATTTTCAGACTTGCCACTCGTTCCTCGTAATTCATATCAGCATCGGTAGGTTCAAAACGTCCGCTATGGGCTAACCTCGCCCAATCAGCGATCAGCACTTTAGACTGTCGACCAAAACCGCCAACCCGATCTCCAGGCCAATAACCCACAGCCGTAGACGTGGCTGCCATAATTTTTGATCCCACCCAGGGCAACAAAGACTTTGATTCGCCCCTACCGCGATAGTGCGGAGAACCTGAAGCAACAAGAATGAGACCAGCAAGATTTGCTCGCGCACGAGCCGCATACAGCGCTGCAATCTGCCCACCCGAACTGTGACAGAGCAAATAGGGCTTAGCCTCTCCAAATTCTTTGCGCACCAGAGTAGTAACAGCCGGATAATCTTGAGAGGCCAAATGATGGTAACCGTAGCTGCTTGATCGACTAGGCTTTGGGTAACTATCCCCTTGCCCTCGGAGTTCACCGATTGCAACATTGATTCCGTGCTTATTAAACTCCTGAGCCAATCCATCATAGTAGCGGGCAGGAACGCCCAACCCTGGCCAAATGATTAATACTTTCCCTTCACCCCTACTGGGCCACAGCCTAATGGGAGTTATAGTTCCATCTGGAAGTTCAATGTTATGAATCTTTACCATCTAATCTTTCCTATGCTGACCCTGGTACCAATCTAACAACTGTGGATCGTCTACCGCTGTTCGATCTACCACTACATGCGGATCTGCCCCTTGCAAAATTCGTTTAATGGGTACTTCAAGTTTCTTCCCGGTACGAGTATGCGGGATACCTGGTGCCACACGCACCTCGTCTGGAACATGCCGCGGAGATGCTTGCTCACGTATCGCTGTACAGATTTTTGTTACTAGCTCGTCATTAAGCTGTACATCATCGGCGAGCACCACAAAAAGTGGCATCCGATACCCGCCATCAGCTTGTTCGGCACCTATGACTAAAGCCTCCGAGATTTCCGGTAGCGCTTCCACCGCTTGATAAATATCAGCGCTTCCCATTCGAATGCCATTGCGGTTCAGAGTGGAATCTGAACGACCATGCACAATTACGCTGCCTCGTTCGGTAATCGTTATCCAATCCCCATGCCGCCAAACACCGGGATAGGTAGCGAAGTAGGCATCCTGGTAGCGCAGGCCTTGAGGGTCATTCCAAAATTTCACCGGCATAGACGGCATTGGTTTAGTAACAACCAGCTCCCCCACTACACCACGAACTGATTCGGCTTGATCGTTGTAGGCATCAAGGGCAACCCCTAAACAGGGCACTGATAATTCCCCTGGCCATACCGGCATTGTTGGTACCCCACCAACAAATGCTGCAACAATATCTGTTCCACCGCTAATGGAATACACCGGAATATCTTCACCAACATGCTGCGATAACCATAACGAGGAAGTAGCTGGCATTGCTGATCCGGTGATTCCTATTGACTTAAGAGCCGAAAGATCATAGTCCTTAGCTGGTTCAGCTCCCGCTTTTGCGCTGGCAAGCACATATCCGGGACTGGTCCCTAATACGGAAACATTAAGTTCTGCAGCCATTTTCCATAGACCATCTACTCCCGGATAGGACGGACTGCCGTCATAGCAGACAATTGTTGCCCCTACCAGCAGCCCAGCCACCTGCATATTCCACATCATCCAACTAGGCGAGGTATACCACCAAAAAACATCTGCATGATCAATATCCATATGCAAAGCAACAGATTTCAGATGTTCAAGAAGGACTCCACCATGCCCATGCACAATACCTTTAGGTATCCCGGTGGTACCGGAGGAAAATACCGTCCACAGCGGATGATCAAAAGGAACAGGAACGGGTATGAGTGCATGCTCACCCTCAGTAGCTTGCCGCCAAGAAATTACCTCGGGAATTTCTTGGGCCCCAATGTGATCAATAACAATAGTTTTCTCTACGCTGGTCAATACTTCACGCAGAGCCACAATATCTGCTGTTTTGTTATGCTCAGTTCCGCCATAGCGATACCCATCAGCAGCGATAAGGACTTTTGGCGCTAACTGGTGCAACCGGTCACACGCGGCGGAGGCTGTGTAATCCTGTCCGCAGGCCGCCCACGTTGCCCCTAGACTCGCTGTTGCCAAAAAAGCAATTACAGCTTCAGCGATATTCGGCAAATATCCGGCAACCCGATCGCCAGGTTGCACTCCATAAGACCGTAAAGCAGCGGCTAATGCTGCGGTGCACTGTACCAATTCTTGCCATGACACCGTATGAACTGTATTTTCCGATGCAGCAATAATCGCGGGACCATTTTTTTCATGCCGGAATATTTGGTCAACATAATTAAGTGTGGCACCGGGGAACCATTGGGCACCTGGCATTGATTCACTCACTAAAGCTGCTGAAGCAGGGCTATAACTTTTCAGGTTAAAGTATTCCCATACTAATTGCCAAAATTCGGCAATATTATCAACAGACCACTGCTGCAATTGTGGATAGTTACCCATCTGCAAACCGGTTTTAGCATTGACGAAGCGGGTGAAATCAGTGACCCGCGCTAAATCTATCTGTTCCTGACGTGGACGCCAGAGCGTATCCATTATCTTCCAGCTTTCAGTATCGAGCGAAGATGAAACAATCCCAACAAAACTATTTTGCTTTGCGATTGAGGCTGAACATCGCCGAGGTAGAGAATAGTTTATTGGCGAATTTCTGCATACGCAGTGATGATCCGTACCAATTCATTTCAGCCTTCTGCGTCATATGCGAGACAACAACAGCTTCAGCGCGGCAGTATTTGCGCATACCATCAGCACCTCCAAAGCGGGCTCCGATGCCTGAATTTTTCCAACCACCGTGAGGTGCTGTGAGAGCAATCAAGTTTGAGATTACGTCGTTGATATTAACTGCACCACAATCTAACTGCTTAGCTACTTGCTGTGCTCGCTTAAGATTATTACTCCACACTGAAGCCGATAATCCATAGGGACTCTCATTGGCAAGGCGAATAGCTTCAGCCTCCGAAGAAACTTTCATAATAGGTAAGGTTGGTCCAAAAGTTTCTTCAGTCATGCATAACATGGAGTGGTCTACATCAACAAGAACTGTTGGTTCATAGTAACTTCCAGGACGATCTGCACGCTTGCCTCCCGTCAACGCTCGTGCTCCTGCCGCTAAAGCCTGCATTACATGACTTTCCACAATTTTCAATTGCTGTTCGTCAACTAGTGCACCCACATCATGACCATCCCCACTGCCTAGTGAAAGCGCTTCAACTTCTGCAACAACAGTCTGAACAAAAGCGTCATACACTGACTCATGCACGTATACCCGCTCCACAGACACACAGGTTTGTCCGGCGTTGAACAGCCCACCCCATACCGCCGCCTGTGCAGCGCGCACAATATTGGCATCCTCAAGCACAATCATGGGATCTTTGCCTCCCAGCTCCAAACTCACCGGGGTGAGCTGCTTCGCAGCTCTCTCCATCACAAGCTTCCCAGTGGCGGTAGATCCGGTGAATTGCACAAAATCAACATTGTCGATAAGCGCTTCAGAAATTTCCCGTGCCCCTTGCACATGAGAAAATACTGGCGGAGCACCACTTTCCAACCAACCCTCTACTAGCGCCTCGGCAGTCAGCGGAGTACGTTCGGAAGGTTTCAACAACACTGCACAGCCAGCTAAAAGCGCCGGAATTGAATCCATTAAAGCATTAACTAGCGGGTAGTTCCATGGTGCAATAATTCCGACCACGGCCCTGGGGCGATAATGAACCGTTACCCGCTTGGTAACAATGACAGCAGCGGAACTTGGCCGCTTGTCGGGAGCAAGAAATTTTTTGCCATTTTTCACATAAAACGCGGCAACTTGGGCAACCATGGGCATTTCCAGTGACGCATCCATCGTTGATTTGCCTGTTTCGCTGACCAGCAATTTTTCAAGGCGCACCCGGTGCGCCATTAGCCATTGGATATACCGGGCAACAATTTTAGCCCGCTCATCAAACCCACTTTTTTCCCATTTCTGCTGTTCAGCAGCCAAAGAAGCCACAATGCCCGGGACCTTCGAAGGTTCTGTCCAGGATACCTTTCCGGCAATCCCACCGGTTCCAGGGTTACGAATTTCCACCGATAGCTTCTGGCTAATCTCCGGCGCTGCAGTCACGTGAACTCCTTATATATCCCACTAAGTTAGAGCTGACATCACAGGTTTTGTAATGCACATCACAATTATAAGTGCTGCGGTCTACCACCAGACAACGGAACCAGATAACGGGCCAGGATTTCTATCAGGCTGTTTACTACCTAAAGGTGACTTCATCAACAATTTTGTCCCGTCGAAAATCGATAGCGTCGAGGATAAAATTTTGCCTGACTGTCCATGGGCGACGAGAACCCGATCGTGGCAGTTGCCCTTCGGAACGTTGCACATACCCAGACTGCAAGACGCTCATAAGCGATA
>JBOFCS010000111.1:0-4697 GCA_051646185.1 Mycobacteriaceae bacterium
GAACAACAGCAACAACATCAGCCTTAAACTCCGCTGAAAACACTTTTTGAGTCATAACAACATCCTTCCACCATGAAGACAATCTTCACAGCTAAGGTGTCACCTCAACCTTCAGCAGTCCCATATCACGCACACCGTTGATGGAAAAACACCATTAGCTTTCGTAGCTGAAAGCATCCCTCACATCCTGACCCCACCCACTAAACACAGAAAAACCCCTGGTGTCAACCGCAAAAAGATCACAAAACCATAACAATCCTTCACAAACCTCATTAACCACCACCCCCACCAGCAACAACAGGAAACTTCGTAAGTTCACGGAAAAAGCGGAATCCAACTCAACCCTGATCGTCAACTCGAACTACACCACATTGCTACAGCAAGCAAGGCCCCACAATTGGGGGCATAAATCCAAGGGCCACCGCCCAACCCCCTACACACCACAAAGTCAGGCATGAAACCCTTAACAGGTGCGAGTGCAGAAAATCGGCGAAGGCAATACCCCGGAACAGGTACTCAAAGCTGTTGCGGCTTTGGCTACCCAGCACCAAAAACCAACACCGGCAGCATTACTAGGTAATTGGTTTAACAGTAAAGCCGTGATTGCACCATCAGTCCTCGCCATGCCAACTCAGGCAGAAGCTATTTTCAGCAAGACCATCTCAACCAGTTCAGCACACCCCCACGCTATTGGCGGTGGGTGGATCGGCTATCTCAGCTACCCTGACCCTGCCCGCAAGGACACTAACCATCGAATACCACCAGTAGCAGGTGGCTGGACAAACAGTGTCCTAAGGCTGGACAATAACAATTGCTGGTGGTTCGAAAGCCTTGATGGAAGCATCGCTACACCAGAACTTATTGCAGCCATTAACAACCCAACTAATGAAGAATACAGTACTTCATGGTCCCTGAATTGGATAACTCCCAGTAAAAGTTATCACCATACTGCTGTCAATAAGTGTCTCAACGCAATTCGTGAAGGAGATATCTACCAAGCTTGCATCTGCACTCAATTCACAGGAACCTTTACAGGAGATTCACTACAATATTTTGCTGATGCCGTGCAGGCTACTCAACCCGCCCGCGCCGCTTACCTGCACGGCAATTGGGGTGCCGTAGCTTCGCTATCCCCAGAACTTTTCCTAGCCCGCCATCAGCACACAGTAACCTCAAGCCCCATCAAAGGAACTTTACCCATCATCCGAAATCCCACTGCACTAAGAGAATCAACAAAAGATGTAGCAGAAAATGTGATGATCGTAGACCTAGTGCGAAATGATCTAGGACGAGTCGCCCTCCCGGGCACTGTTACTGTCACCGAACTCCTGGCACTACGCCCAGCGCCTGGCGTATGGCATCTAGTTTCTACAGTGCAAGCAGAATTATCCAATATAACCACCGATCAAGATCTGCTCAACGCAACCTTCCCACCCGCATCGGTGACCGGAACACCCAAAATTCGTGCCCGAGAACTACTTTCAGAGTGGGAATCGGTGACCCGAGGAGTGTATTGCGGAGCGATAGGGATGCTTTCGCCACAGGCCGGACTTGAATTAAACGTTGCTATCCGTACCGTAGAATTTGATTGCCACGGTAACGCAATTCTAGGTGTTGGCGGCGGTATCACCATCGACTCAGATCCCGAAGCTGAATGGCAAGAATGCCTCGACAAAGCAGCGTCCATCATTGGCCTTGCAAGTCATTAACACACTCTAGCCTCTAATACCGCTTCATACAGTTCATTGCGCGACACCCCCGAGTTCAGGCCCACCTGCGCGCAGGCTTGCTTAAGCCTTACCCCTGAAGCCACTAATTCTTCCACCGCAGATACCAGAGATTCCGGGCTGACCACAAGGGGCCTAGCCCCTTCAAGCACCACAGTGATTTCACCTCGAACTCCCTGCTGAGCCCAGAGGGCCAATTCCGCTAATGTGCCCCTCCGCACTTCTTCATAGGTCTTCGTCAGCTCCCGACAGACCGCTGCACGGCGCTGAGCACCAAGAACCTCAACAGCATCGTTCAGGCAATCCGCTAATCTATGTGGGGCCTCAAAAAACACACAAGCACGGGACTCGCTGCATAACTGGGTAAGCCATGTTCGGCGCTGACCCCCTTTGCGTGGTGCAAATCCATCAAAACAAAACCGCTCTACGGGCAGCCCCGATAGAGCTAAAGCCGTGGTCACTGCCGAAGGTCCTGGCAAACACGTAATAGGAAAATTTTCCTGTACACAAGCCGCAACCAAGCGATAGCCTGGATCGCTCACCGAAGGCATTCCAGCATCAGTAACCAGCAACACAGTCAAACCACCGGCGATATCCTTAATCAATCCCGGCACTCGATGGGCTTCATTTTGATCAAAAAAACTCAGCACCCGTCCCGTAATCGTGACCCCTAAGGCCGATGCTAATGCCCGAGTACGGCGAGTATCCTCAGCAGCAATTATATCGGCAGTTGCCAGGGCCTCACACAAACGCTGGGAAGCATCCCGTACTTCACCCATCGGCGTTGCAGCAAGCACTAGACGTCCGGCAAGAAGTTGGGTCACAGCAACACAGCCTACGATCATAGCTGTGACCACTGTTGCCCCCACCGAACAAGAGCGCCCAGATCCCGCTCCGGTACTGCTACACCCAGCACCATTATCACCTGCTCAAGACTTTGGTCCTAGCGATCGGTTACAGGGTTGGATTGCCACTTTATTCATTACTGCCATTGCCGCTATCACCCGATTTGCCAACCTTAACTATCCCACTGACGGTGGAACTCCGGTCTTCGACGAGAAGCACTATGCACCACAAGGCTGGCAAGTTCTCACTGGCGGCTGGATTGAAGACAACCCGGGTTACGGACTTGTTGTTCATCCACCTATCGGCAAGCTACTAATAGCTTTCGGTGAAGGAATATTTGGCTACAACGGTTGGGGATGGCGGTTTAGTTCAGCGCTAGCTGGAACGATTCTCGTGTTGCTTGTGGTCCGCATTGTCCGTCGTTTGACACGTTCCACACTTACTGGCGCTATTGCAGGGATCCTGCTTATCGTCGATGGGGTGACCTTTGTGGTTTCCAGAACAGCTCTACTGGACATCTTTCTTGTCCTGTTTGTCACAGCAGCTTTTGGCGCACTCATCGTGGACCGAGACCGGATGCGAGAACGAATGCATCACGTCCTAGTCGAAGGGCGCATTACTGACAGTAATTTTGGTCCACGACTGGGGGTACGGTGGTGGCGATTTGGCGCAGGTGTCCTTCTCGGCCTTGGCTTTGCCTGCAAATGGTCTGGCTTGTATTTTATTGTCTTCTTTGGGCTTTTGAGTGTGGGTTTTGACATAGCCAACCGACGAGCATACGGAGTCCGTCGTCCCTGGCTGGGAACCCTAATCCGGGATGCTGGCCCTGCCCTTTATGCGCTAACGCTCATCCCTTTTCTGGTCTATCTCGCCAGCTATTGGTCTTGGTTTGCCAGCGAAACTGGAGTTAACCGTCACGCGGTTGGCCAACAAATTGGTGTTGATGGGACCTGGAGCTTTATCCCTGCTCCACTACGGTCGCTCTGGTATCACTCCAGTCATGTGCTGGAATTTCATTCCCAACTAACTAATTCTGCAGGTAATCATCATCCATGGGAATCAAAACCATGGACCTGGCCTATGGGGCTGCGACCCCTGCTGTACTACTTTGTTAATACTCAAGATAGCGATGGTTGCACTGAAGGTGGGAAATGCATTAAAGCGGTGCTGCTAGTTGGCACCCCGGCCATGTGGTGGCTAGCTTTTCCAATGTTGTTATGGGCTTTGTGGCGAATGCTCGTGCGACATGAGTGGCGTTATGCTGCTGTGCTGGTGAGCTACGGCGCTGCCTGGCTTCCGTGGTTCGCTAACTTAGATAGACAGATGTATTATTTTTATGCAGCAGCCATGGCACCATTTCTTATCATGGGCATAGCATTGATCCTTGGCGATATCATCCACGCCACCCATAGCGCAATCAAATCTGTTGAACGGCAACGACTTGGGTTAATCATTGTCTGCTTATATCTGGGGTTGGTGATCGCTAATTTTATATGGCTATTTCCGATTCTCACTGGTTCCCCCATTTCCGCTGAACGCTGGAATCAAGAAATATGGCTTCCGAGTTGGCGTTAGGAAAATGGCCTGAAAGTACCTTCACGATACTTTCAGGCCATCGCTTTCCCCGAAAGCTAAACCCAGGGAAGTTTTTTACCAAAGATTGCATCAACGCTCAATTTTCCTGGACCCACGGCGGCAATCAACAATGACGCCACCCCCAGTGCTAGTACATATTCATAGCCACCATCGGTAACAAAAAGACCATTGCCGGTGTGCGCGATAAAGAAAGCTCCTAGCATGTTCAGCGCCAACAAGATGCCAGCGATGGGCGTGAGTACCCCCACCACTAAAGCAATACCGCCACCAAGTTCGATTGTAGCGGCAACAACCGCACTTAAGTCTGGTACAGGAGCTTCCATCGCCTTAAAACCAGCACGAGTGGCTTCAATGCCATTAGTAAAAAACTTTTGCCAACCATGCGCAATAAAAATTACGCCGATTCCCAAGCGGGCAATTAATACGGCAATATCACGTGGAAAGGTCGAACTCATTGTCGTTTCCTCCTGTTTGATTGTCAGATTTTGCTGCTGCGGGGCTTACTATACTCTTTTTAGTTGAAGCTTC
>JBOFCS010000127.1:0-3832 GCA_051646185.1 Mycobacteriaceae bacterium
CAGTGGACTTTCCAAACTTTTTACCATCCGAGGAAGTAACAAGCGGTACCGTCAAAGCATGGACAGTTGCACCATCGACTCGCCTGGCCAAATCAACACCGGCAATAATATTTCCCCATTGATCTGAGCCACCAACTTGCAGAATACATTCATACTTACGTCGCAGCTGAACAAAATCGTTGGCCTGCAACAACATATAACTAAATTCCGTATAGGAGATGCCGTCAGATTCCAGCCGACGTTTCACCGTGTCTCGGGCAAGCATGACATTAATCGAAAAATGCTTTCCAACATCACGAAGAAAATCAACTGCTGATAACCCGGAGGTCCAACTCATATTGTCGTCAATGATCGCCCCTGTAGCTGTATCGTCAAAGTCAACAAAACGCTCTAGTTGAGAACGGATTCGCACAGACCAGTCAGCCACCGTGTCAGCAGAATTCATGGTGCGCTCCCCCACGTCTCTGGGGTCCCCGATTAATCCCGTTGCCCCCCCGGCTAAAACGATTGGGCGATTACCCGCCCGCTGAAAACGCTTAAGAGCGAGCAACGGTATTAAATGCCCGGCATGCAAGCTTGGACCAGTCGGATCGAAACCTGCATATAAGGTCACCGGACCTTGCGAAAGCTTACGAGCAAGTGCATCAATATCAGTGGACTGAGCAATAAGCCCACGCCATCTGAGCTCATCAAGAATATTCAGGCCAGACACAGCAGCAGTAGTCACCCGATAATCTTCCCGTATCTGCAAAATCAACGTCATTCGGAGGTCGCAAAGACACAATCGACACTAAATGCCATAGACTCCTCATTCTGCCACGAGTAAACAATCAACACAGCACTACTGGGAGGCACACAGTGAAATGGTGGAGACGTGAGTCAGGCGCAGTTTTACCATCTTCACCGGCACTAAATGAGCAAGAAAAAATAACCATGGTTAACCCTGATCTCGAATTAAACCCATACCTAGCCGCAAGAACGGCACGCCATAACGCTTGGGTGGATCTCGGGTCGGTTGAAACGCACGTTGTCGCCGCCGTGCACAATACACTAGCTTCGCAGACACCACTATGGCCGTCGGAGCGCCAAGCTTTCCTACGGATACAACTTTCAGATTCGGTAGTCTTCGCCAGTGATGGACTTACTGATCCTTATTCCGAAGGTTCACATATTGGCACAGGGGTTGAGTTATACCTCGAAACTCGCGCTAAAAACCTCGTTGCAGATCCCCAACTTATGCGTGATTCGGTGCACTTCAATCTGCTCTTTGACGCAGCTCAGGATAGCGCCGATGCCGGGTCCGAGATGGCCGAGGCTTTCACTGAATATGGAGTCATGTCCATGCAGCTTCGTGGTTCAAAAGCTGAAGAATCCTGGCTTAACGCCGACGGTGATTTAGGCTTACTTCTGGGCGTTCCAGCACCTGGCATACCAACAAAAATGGTCATTCCTGGAGGAACCATCAGGGTGGCAAGCGTGACCCCTATTCGTCCCGATGAACTTGCTTACGTACTAGCAAATCGCGCCACAGGAAGGCTGCACATAGTTGAGGAACTAGTCGATCAGGGATATCACCACTACGCAGACTTCAACAGACCTTCCGTGCTTGACTAGTTCCTTACTCATCATCAACTTGTTGAAGATGCTCGCGATAAGAAACTGTCATGCTCGGCAGCGTCGACATCTCGCGCCTCATCGATAAGCAAAACAGGAATACCATTATCGATGGGGTAAGCACGACGCAAGCGAGGATTATAAAAAGCTTCACCTTTAACGTACAACAATGGCCCATGATCCTGAGGGCAAGCAAGAATGCTCAATAACGTGGGGTCAATATCCATAACTCAACCTCTCTACCGCATCTTCAGCTCATACTAAAACTATAAAACAAATCCCAGGGACCCCAAGACTACGCGGTCCAACTAAAAAGATCGTCAGCAACAGCTGAAGTCAACTTTTTATACACATGTTTACCACGATCTAGATACCAAGCCTGATCTCCAGGAGAGGGGGCGCCCAGAAGTCGTGCAGCAGCAACGCTCGGACGGTAGCTGCTTCCTATTGGCAAACTATCAACAACATGCACCACATCTGGCCAACTCTCAGGCTCTAGAGCAGATAGTGACTCACCAATATCCGCTGCGGAAGGAATCGGATCTTCAATCAACGTTATTGCAGTAACAGCAATTTCAGATTTAATCGCAGGAACTGCATAAGTCATCGCCAGATCAACTCCCACAATTGAACCTATCGCATCGTTAATTGGTTCAGCAAAAATTGGCCCATACTCGCCTTTAATCACAAAATGTTTATTTCCAACCAACCAATAATCCCCATCAATGTCACGACGGAACAGATAATCGGTGGCAATCCACGAGTCACCAGCTTCAAATACGCCACGCATAACTGTATTTCCACTATCACAGCCGCCGCGCGGACGCGCTAGAAGCAAACCCACTTCCCCAGTCTTACACGGTTGAACAAAACCTTCCTTATCTTCAATCAAACGACCACCAAGCGGATCATAAGCACCCAACTCCAACTCAGCACCCCCGGGCAATGGACGCCCTTTAGAGCCCACCTTCACCCCAGCGACATTTGCTAAAACCGCTTCACCTTCGGTCGAGGCAAAAAATTCTAATACCATTGCTGGAGAAAATTTTTCAGTTACCCTGCGCCATAATCCCGTAGGCATTCCCGATCCAATAAATAATCGGATCGAGTGATGTCCATCGGTAGGCAAACCATCCATATCTACTACTTCACGAAGCATCGTCCAGGTATATGACACTACCGTAACTCCGTAGCGCTGAACCTCTTCAGCAAATTTATTCGGATCAAGGCCACGGGACAAGGCTATTCGAGATCCGCCAGCAACAGCACCGCCCAAACTAGCGAGGAGCCCAGAAGGGTGATACAAGGGGGTTAAACAGTAAACCGTATCCCCACTACCAAGAGCTGCAGCTGAAGCCGTTCCAAATGCCGACAACGCCCAACGGTGATTTGTCACCTGCTTTGCCACCAAATATCCGCTCTCACGGGAGAATAGAACAAATGCCAAATCCCTTGCCCGACCGGGGTTTGGTCGATACCAGCCCGGCAGCTTTACTTCATCTGGATCAACCTTTTCAAGGTCGATAACCTTATTGCCATCCCCCACAGTTTCTACCACACGAGTATCACCGCCACCTAAAATAAGTGATGGTAATCCAGAATTTTTAACTTCCGAAAGATGTGGCGGATCAACAAGAATGGCTTTTACTTCACTAATCCTAATGGCATCAGCTAGATCCCCATGGGGTGGAAGCAAAACTGCTACCGCACCTAGCCGAGAAAGCGCAGCTACAGCCACAAGAGCACTAGGCCTAGTTTCCATGAGAACACCTACATGCACACCCTGCCGAATACCAACATAAATCAAACCACGAACAACATTGTTAATCCTTTGATCAACAGCATGATTAGTATGCACTCGATCATCAAAAAGAAAACATTCACCGTTCGGAGCACGTTTTGACTGTTCGGACATTAACCGCCCCAATGAAATTTGGGTATGACCTTGAATTTGCCCCAAACGCGCCAGCCTTGGCAAAGTCCGTACCGCCTCTTCAGCAACAGCCCTTGCACTCTTCCCCGTGCTAGCTGCCATAGAAAGCATCCCCTTGGTCAGCCCAAAACCGACCTCCGCAACCGACGTTAACCCGTGCCCAACTCTCGATGACATGGTCACACCACTGTCACTCGCTTGCGTCAACTCCTCAGACATGACATGCACGTTCATCGGCTGTTCCGCAGAACCCGTACGCCAGTGTACCCAGTTCGCTACTGTTGG